>JAZTXD010000021.1:0-22487 GCA_045636265.1 Candidatus Flemingiibacterium sp. | reverse complement strand
CGATAAGCCGCGGGCACAAGTCCGAGCGTTGCGGGACCGTATTGGAAGTTCCACTCCTGGGGACCTGTCCAGCCTGCCCAGACGGAAGACACTTTAAATCCGGTTTCCTCAAGTGCTGCTTTAACGTCCAGCGCATACTTTTCGACGCTGTAAACACTCATGTCCCAAATGCAAAGCTGAAAGGACGTAAGCTCCATATCCATTGCCTTTTTGATTTCGGCTCTTATATCTGTTTTTGCGGTGTAGTTTATAAGCACACCGATAGAATTGTTCATCATGATTTATTCTCCTTGGCTTACACCCCAAATTTTATGCGTTCCCCACCACGAGAAGCACTCTTTTTTATCGCATCTATAATTCTTACACCTGTACATGTGTCAGACGGCGGACAACGGAGGTTTTGCATGCTTTCATCAAGCACAAGCTCGACAATATAGCGTATCCCTTCTGCAACATTGTATCTTCCCTCAAGCTGCGGAGTGAACGGTTTGTTGTCATACGGATATACGGTAAGTATCTCGTTTTCGTAGACAACAGCGCCTCTGTCAAAGCGCGCGTGATATTTAGCGGAAAATTCGGGAATGGCAACATCCCACGCACAGTTTGCGATTACGGTGGTGTCCTTATAGTAAAGGTTTGTGCTGACAGTCTGGCAATATGGCATATTCAGATGCTCTACCGCGCTTATATATTCCGGCTTTCCGAACATGTACTGCGCGAAGTCAATAAGATTCCGCCATAGCCGATTATGGCAACCTTTACTTTTTTATTATTTCTTCCATTAACTTTTCTTATTTTCTTCTTTTATTTCGACGGGATATTGCATTTTGTTTTGCAATATGATAAAATATTTACAGAGAACATCAGTGTAAAACTATCTACAATAATGATACACGATTTGCGCTCTTTTTTCAATACCAAATATTCCATAAAACTTGCACTATATTACACTATAAAAATAGGAGAATATAATGTCATCCTCGCCAAGCAAACAGATAATCAAACTGCCGCCGAAAAACGTGTTTAACATCAAAAAAATAAACACCATTCTCTTCTACGATTTCGCACCTGATTTCCGCACACAGGGCGAGAAACATGACTCGTGGGAAATCGTATATGTTGACCGCGGCGAGATCATAGTAAACGCGGACGGCAGAGAAAGTATACTGCGCCAGGGCGAGATAGTCTTTCACATGCCGGGCGAGTTCCACAGCCACAAATGCGACGGCACACACGGCGCTTCCGTATTCATAATGTCATTTGTATGCACATCCGCCGCGATGAAATATTACATGAAAAAAACCGCAAAGGTACCGAGCGAGCTTACATCGCTGATGAAGCGTTTGTTCGATGAGTGCTTAAAGACCTTTTCGGTTTCAAAGTCCACGCTCACAACGCTTCCCGATGCGCCTATCGGTGGGCTTCAGCTAACGAGAATTTACCTTGAAGAATTCCTCATACGCATGATGCGAAGTGAGGAAAAGAAGATGCCGGCGGGAGTTGTTTTCACGTCAAGTCAACCGCTTGACTCCCCTCTCGCGGAAAAGATATGCGATTATCTGTCAAAGCATGTATACGACAGAGTAACACTTGATGATCTGAGCGAAGAATTCCACTTTGGAAAAAGTCATCTGTGCGATATTTTCAAAAAAGCACAGAAGGATACTATCGTAAATTATCATCTGAAGCTTAAGATGGCAGAGGCAAAGCGTCTGCTTCGCGAGGAGAAGCTCTCGGTCAGCGAGGTATCGGAGCGGCTCGGATTTGAAAGTCCGGCGTACTTCTCGAGAATCTTCAACAAGATAACCGGAATGTCACCGCGAGCATTCCGCAGTAAGCTTATAAATTCCGCCACCGTTTACCTCGTAAAACAAGAACAAATCAAGTAGTTTTATAGTTGACAAACAAAGCTGTTTATGTT
Source organism: Candidatus Flemingiibacterium sp. (assembly GCA_045636265.1). Lineage (GTDB taxonomy): Bacteria > Bacillota > Clostridia > Oscillospirales > CAG-272 > Flemingiibacterium. The sequence continues at coordinate 20,566 of JAZTXD010000021.1, read as the reverse complement.
ATCATATGTAATGGCTTGTATTTTAACAAATCCATATAAGGAGAGCAAAACATGAAAATTCTAAAGCATGGAATCATTTATTCCGGCGAAAACAATCCCGCGCTTTCAAGCTGTGCATTCCCGTCACTCTGCCAGCTTAGCGACGGCACAATTATCGCCTCCTTCAAGGGTGCTGAAACCAAGGGCCCTTATAATAAAACCGACCATGCTGCAGCGTGTATTTCCCGCGACAACGGCGAAACATGGAGCGAGCCTGTTGACTTCTTTGCTCCCCCCGTTGTAGACGGTAAGCCCACCACGCTTCGCGTTATATATTTCGTGGAGATCGCCCCCGACAATCTCCTCGCTGTGGCAAATGCGGTTGACGCAACAATGGAGGACCTTCCCTACTACAATGAGGAAACCGAAGGACTCAAGGACACATACATAATGGTTGCACATTCCGCTGACGGCGGAAAGACTTGGGGAGAGCTTGAGAGGGTTCAGGTTCAGACATTCTACGATATGCCCCTTCCCCTTACCGGCGCTCCGTTTATAACTGCTGACGGACGTGTGGGTATTCAGTTTGAGGTTAATAAGCCTTACTATGAAACAAAGTATTGGGTTCATCACAGCGTTGCGGTATATTCCGCTGACGGCGGTTATACTTGGGGCGATGAGGTGGTTATCACCGACTGCCCTTCTGTATACTACTGGGATCAGCGCCTCGACGTTCTTGCTGACGGACGTGTTGCTGATATATTCTGGACGTTTGACCGCACCAAGGGCGACTACATAAACATTCACCACTGCATGAGCACCGACGGCGGACGCACATTCGGCGAGCTTCTGGACACAGGTCTTGTCGGTCAGCCCGGAAACGTTGTTGACGGCAATAACGGAGAGCTTATAACAATCTACATCAACCGTGACGGTGTGCCGATAATCAAGCTCGCAAAGAGCACCGACGGCGGCAACACATGGGAAGACGCCCTGCTCGTATACGATTACGGCGCAAACACCAAGGGCAAGCAAAATGCCGGAATGAACGACGTCTGGAGCGAAATGGCGGCATTCTCTATCGGTCATCCGTTCTTAAAGCGTATGCAGGACGGAACTCTGTGGGCATATTTCTACAGCGGCCCCTCAACTCACCGCACTGATTTCCATTATGTGAAAATTGAGCTTTGACAGATATAAAAAAGTCCCAAAAAGATAATTTTGCTATTGACTCCGGCGCTAAAATATGGTAACATATACAGAGCATGTACCATGCGATAACAAATACGGACAGAACTCGAAAGGATTGGTCTAAAAACATGGTAAACGATAAAGTTTATTGCAGCTTTAACGACTACAGCGTAATATATGACTATCAGGAAAGAAGCTTTGAAATCTCAACCGCAAAAACAAAAAGGTGCATTGCAAACGCGAAAATTACCAAGCTTTATTACAAAGATACGGTAATTGATCCTGCGGATTACAAGGAGGCAGCTCACTCCTCCACTTCAGGCGGTATTACTGTTTCATACAGCAGAGATAATGAGATTGTACCTTCATACACACTCAAGTTTTACGCAGGCTTCGACGGCATTGATATACTGTTTGTTGCCGATCCTGAATGCACCGTTAGTATTTGCGGCGATATCACATGGGGTGAAAAGCCCACTGAACACACCTTCCCCATGTCCTCTATTGAAAACTCCTGTCACCTCCGTTCCGCAATCGGTCCGGCTGCATCCGCTATTGATAACATGCTCTTCGACCGCCTCACTGACAGTGCAGTTTCCGTAAACGGCGGTAAGACATTCCGCATGCACTACAACTGGGATGCCAAGGCATACAACTTCGAGCTTGTTACCGGTATAAAGGCTGGAGAGCGCAAGTTCAGAGTTTCCTACGCAACCGATGTTTACACCAACCTCTATAAAATGAACTACGGTCCGATCAACAAGGAAGGTCTTTACAAAACCGCTCCCGCAGGCTGGATGACATGGTACTCTGTAGGCTTTGATGCGTGTGAGGCAAATGTTCTCGAGAACGCCGAGTGGCAGAACAAGAATCTTAAAGATTTCGGAGCAAACACTATCTGGATCGACTGGGAATGGCATCATGCAGATTATGCCGGCATCCGTACTGACGGAACCGACTCTCTTACTCCCGACCCGAAGAAGTATCCTCACGGTCTTGCATACATGGCTGAAATGATTAAGGAAAACGGATTTGTTCCCGCTCTCTGGATCGGTTACACAAATGACCCCGGAAAGAACGAGTTCATCGAGAAAAATCCCGAGATAGTTTTAAGCGATAAGACAAGCTGGTGCGGTACATATTTCTACGACTTCACACATCCCAAATATCTCAACGAGTTTTTACCCATGGCACTTAACAAGGTAATGGATTGGGGATATGAAGCAATAAAATATGACACCATCATGGACGGCTACGGTGTTCAGGAACGCTGTCATATGCAGTCGTATGATCCCTCGATCACCACCAAGGAATCATTCCGCAATATGGTAAAGAAAACCAGAGAATGTCTTGGCAAGGATTGCTACATGCTCGCGTGCGGCCCCTCTCACTCCGGTATCCTCGGAGTTGCAGACGTTTTCGATGCGGCTCGTATCGGTGCCGATACGTTTGAGTGGAATGAGTTCATCGAGCAAGGTATCGTTCCCGTAATGAAGTACTACCCTGTTCACAACATGGCACTCTACAATGACCCCGATAACGTAATCATTTCCGAGAAGTACAACAACTACCGTCAGGCTTCCTCGAGAATCTACTTTGTTGCAATGCTCGGTCTTCCTATGACATTCGGCGACATTCTCCCCGAACTTCCGCCTGAGCGCGTTGATCTTTTAAAACGTTGTCTGCCGGTTATGGATATTCACCCGATGGATATCAGAAACCATGTTACCGACAAGCGTTTCCTCTCGGTAAACCTCAACATCGAAAAGCCTTACGAGAGCTACAATGTTGTCAGCCTTATCAACCTCGAGGAGGAAAAGAGATCGCATGAGCTTCGTCTTAACGGTGACCTTTATCTCGATGACGGCTACTATCACCTCTATGACTTCAGCAAGAAGCAGTATCTCGGATGCAGCGACACCAAGATCGCACTTGAGCTTGAGCCTTGCGAAACACGTGTTATTGCTGTAAGAAAGGTGCTTGACCGTCCTCAGCTTATCAGCACTTCCCGTCACATAACTCAGGGTGCGGCTGAAATCGAGAACATGGTTTGGTCCGATGAGAATTGCACTCTTACCATTACGGCAAATCTCGTTGCAAACGATCCGTACATCGTAAGACTCTATATCCCGACAGGATACGCGCCCGTAAATCCCGACGAATTCCCTGTAATCAGCGAAGCAGACGGCATTTACGCATACGGACTTACTCCAGAGGAAACAAAGGCTTACGAAATAAAGCTTGCTTTCAAGAAGGCGTAAATAAGAAAAAAATCAAGGCACCCGAAATCCGGGTGCCTTTTTCTATTCATTTACAATGATTTTGATATCACTGTAGTTCATTGTTACTGTTTTGCTCACGATTATGTACGAGCACGCAATCTGACGGTATGCACTTTGGGGGATTTCAAAGCACATGAGTGTGTTTTCCGATAAGCGTGTGTCCTTGATGTTTTCGATATATTTACATTCCTCGGAGTTTACGAACACCTGCGGTATTGCGTCAAGAAGCAAATCATTTTCAACCGAGAAACGGATGATTGCCCTTGCTCCCTTCGGGATTTCTCCGGTATGTATCTTGAAACCTCCTTGACGCCAGAATGTCTGCGGGAGTTGTTGTCCGCCGTTGCAGTAGCGCTTCCAGAACGGTGTGCGGTCCTTATATGTAACCACGTGGTGGCGATTTATTTTCTGAACGGCTTCCGGATCGCCGAGGGTGTTGATGACAGTCCAGTATACATCTGCATTTATAAATCCCTTTTCGGGATCGAAGCAGAACTTAAGGTCGGGTGTCATACGGTCATGGAGATTCACATGGAAGAAATTATAGAAATAAATTCCGTCCGCTCCTTGTGAATATGCGGATGCTGCGCTTGCGGCGTGGTTTTCTATGTTACAGAATATTGGCTTGTGTGTGGGATAGGGACGCATCATCTGATCGACTCCTGCAAGAAGCTCAACGTTATACGGTTCAAGCAGCGTCTTCCACAGATTTATCGGCATATCCATGTCCGTGGACTCAAATCTTCCCGTGAGAATGAGTGTGTCAACAAGTCCCTCTTTCACCCACTGCATTACGTTGAGTCCGAAATCGAGATTGTTCTGAATATCGGGAAGGATGCGCGCGGAGAGCTTTATCTCGTGTCCGTATTTCTCAGCATACTTTTTCGTGAGTGCTCTCGCTTTTCTCATGAAATCGTTAAGCAGTTCTATACCGTCATAGGCATAGCCCTCGGCAAATATTTCACACTCGCGCTGGAAATCGAGCTCTACGCCATAAGCATCGTATCTGTCGAGCGACTCCTCAATATAAGCAAGATAATGTTCACGAACGCTCTCATGCGTATAATCATATGCGTGATCGGCGTCGGTGTATGTATACTCCGGGTGGAATTTTACACGGCGTGTTTCGGGATGAGCATGGAAGAAATCGCTTTTTGCCATGGACGTTTCCTCACGCAGTCCGTGAATATCGTTCATTCTGAAAGAAATCCACGGGTTTATGCCAATCTCACGAAAGCCGTTTATCATAATTGCGATGTGGTCAATACCCATAACCTCAAATATATAGTGTGCGGCAAATGCCATCCTGTTTTCGGAATAGTCAACTGGCTTCCCGTTTTCAATTTTCTGATGGTATTTATGCAAAAAACCGCCGCGCACATCTGACGGATATGCGCTGTCAACATTGATTACGTAATCGGTGACCTGTGAACCTTTAAACTGCTTCGGAAACTCAACAAAATCCCGGGGGGTGAGCGTTCCTTCTTTTGCATATTTGGCAACCCAGCTGAGCATACAGGTGCAGTCCTGGTTAATAACGATTTTTTTCATAGCGTTCTCCCTTATGAGCAAAGATGCAGGTGATTACAAGAGAATTATATCACACTAATTTTGGAGTGTCAATAACATCATTGCCAACCTTTTGCACAATCTTGCCATAAAGTATCTCTACAATAAGAAGAGTAATCCATGCATCGTATTAATACTTGAGTTTCTATCTGTATGACGGATATATGAGTTTTTACATTAAATCTCCTATATAAGCAAATAATCCGAACTTCTTTCTTTTGGAAAGCCAGTTCGGATTATACTCTTTTGGTGCGGGTAAAAGGACTTGAACCTTCACGAAGTTGCCCCCACTAGAACCTGAATCTAGCGCGTCTGCCAATTCCGCCATACCCGCATATATTAACTCGTCATGCGACTTAAACATTATACCACAGCCAAGATTGTTTGTCAAGTGATTTTTAGAAATTCTATTATAATTTTGATAAAAGCGGTGAGTGCTCTGTGCACCCACCGCTCCTATTCTATATATCCTTACTCCGGCTTATCCGTTACACACGCGGACACAATGTCGCTGTAGTAGCGGCTGTTACGGTCCCAGTAATTCATATACTTCTTCACGCCGTAAGCAGGACTTGCAGGAGTGCGTGGATCGAGCTGCTCCATTTCAAGCTCTTCGATATGCTTGATGTCACCGCGCATATACTCTTCAAGCAGATCGGCACAAGTATTCAGGCGAGTCATCACACCGCCTATACGAGCATCGGACACCTCAAATCCGAAGGATTTGTTCTCAAGCATCCACTGACAGCGGAAAGAACGGTGGAACTTCTCAACAAGCTCACGAATTTTGCGCAGTTCCCCTGCCAACTCTTTAAGCTTATCAAGGTCACCTGCATTGTAGGCAGCGCGAATACGCGGGCCAATGTCGCACTTCTCTGCTGTTAGCGCACACAAGTCGCGCATGGCTCTGAACAGATATCCCCACTCTGGATGATCGCACCATGGAGTTAACAGCTTTACAAGCTCCTCGTGGTCGGAACGTGTGTGGTCCGGCAAGGTTGGGTCCATAAGACCGATAAAGGGATCGTTATACAGAATATAGCGAGTGGGATGCACGCAGTACTCTTCACTCTCACTTCGCTGGGTCAAATCAAGAAGCAGGAACGCATCATACGGGATGCCGAACATCTCCTCGAAATGCTCTTTGATAAGGTTCTCATCGGTAATGCCGCGTGCCGCCTCGCTGGCAAAGAAATAGGCAGGCATAGTGGCAAAACGGGAGCACTCGCCGCCGTCATCGCCAAATGTACAGATCTGTACATTTTCGATACCGTTTTCGCGGCAAGCCTGCATACTGTTGCGAAGTGCACAGGTGCTGTAATAGTTCTCCGGAGAGAAAGCATGCCAAGTCCAGATGCCGCCAAGATACCACAGGTTTTCCTTCTTTATCTGCTGATGAATACGCATAAGAGCCGAATAGTCCTCTTTACTGCGCTTATAGTAGTCCCAGTACATCAGCGCCGCCTTCTCCGGCAGCAGGGTGGTCACGTCCTCCTTCACGGTAGCGGTGGTGTCGCTGTAATTGTCGCTGTGGGTTGCCAAACGTACGGGCATATCACCGGCGATCATCACCATCTCATAGCCGTGCTTTTCTGCAAGCTCACACACCTTTGCCATATGACGTTTGAGGATCTCAATTCTTTCACAGTCGCCGTGGAGAGCGTGATACTTGCCTCTGCCAAGCAGCTCTGCCTCGTCCATGTTAACGCTTATAACACGGCTGTCGAAGCACTCGGAATAGGTGGCAAACATACTGTCAATGAGCTCATAGGTACGTTCATCCTCACAAAGCAGGATGTCATTGCAGTCGTTGATCTCTGCGTAGTGTTTCCAACGGAAAATGCTCTTCATATGCGCCAGAGTGTTAATGTTTGCATATGCCTCTACACCGTGTTCACGGGCATATGCGTTTATTTCTTTAAGTTCAGCCTTGCTGAAGCGTCCACGTGCGTAACCGAAATAGGGATGACCCTCGATCTCATAGGTATCCTCTGTATAAATGGAAATGGCATTGTAACCCATCTTGGAAATAAGTTCAATAAAACGCTTGAGGGCATCAACATTCATAACAGAATTGCGGGAGCAGTCAACAAATGCTGAAAAGCGCTTGAAGGGGATCTGGTTGTTACCGGCAGTCTTGTCGGGCATTTTCTTTTCTCCTTAATTTTAAAAAATATTTATTTACTAAGTAAGTTTATGTTCCGTCAAAGCATTAAAATCTCAAAATCATTCTATCATTTGAAAGCTTTTTTGTCAATAGAAATAATTTATCGCAAAATGCACCGCTTCGATAAATTTTTGCGCATCAGCAAAAAACACACTGTACCGGTAAAGATACAGTGTGTATGCCAAAGTATAGACTTTTTTCATGACATAGCATTAATGTCAATAGCTTCTCCGTGCTTTGTATACTCGACCGTGAGCGAATCTATAAGCTCATAAAGTGCCTTTGTATACATGGCAGATGCGTATCTTTCCGTAATGTCCGCACGCATCTCTTCCATATACTCGAAATCCTTCTCACAGCGCATCACAATGTGGAATCCGGAGGGCTCTTCAATGATAACGCTGTATTCACCCTCTGCAAGTGCACATGCCGCATTCCAAATATATTCAGGCATCTCGTATTCAGTCGTGTAGTATCCGTGATCTGCAGGCATTACTCCATCGGTGTAAATTGAATATTCACGCATAGCCGTAGCGAAATCCATTCCGCCGGCGAGGTCTGCAAGCGCTTTTTCGGCACGTCCCCTTGCATAATCCTTGAGAGTTTCATCCGAATACATGATGTATATATCTTTTATGCAAAGAAGTTCATCGCTTGCAAAAAGCTCATCAATTGTTGCATCGTCCGTTTTTATAGCTCCACTCTCACGCATTTTCTCGATTGTGCGGTAGGCGAGATTATTATCCTGCTGGAACTTTCTAAATAGATAATCCGTGAGAAATTGCTCCTCAAGAGCTATTAAATATACCTCATCGCTGTTCTGACACTGCACAGCTCGAAATTCGGCAATGAGCGCTTCTACCTGATCTATATCATCCTTTGTAAGCTCTGCGCCGTACTTGTCAGCCATAAGAGATATGGCAGCCGTATATTTTGCGTTCTCCTCAATTAACGCTTTAAGCTCTGCGAGCTGCTGTTCAGTAAGAACCTCTGTGTCAGGAAAGCTGTCGCGCTTATTGTTGAGCGCATAGTATCTGTATTCCTGATACTGAACCTCATATTCCCCTACATTCATAACAATCTTTTTATCTTCTGCAGACGGTTCAAACGAGCTTGAATATGCAGATCCGCAGGAAACCAAAGCGGAACACGCAAGCACTCCGGCAAGAATCAAAGACAGGATTTTTTTCATCATATACCTCACAGTAACACAAAAATTTGTACTTTACGCTATTATACATTACATTTGTGACGGCTGTGTGAAGTTTTTGCAATAAGTTATATCAAAAACATATTTTTTCGTTGTTTTCGCTGACGCATATCGGCGGTATTTGGGATGCACCGGTGTTTTGGCGGTGATATACTGTCATCAACACAAATCAAAGGAGTTGAAACAATGCCGGGAATCACCTCTGGCAAAAAACTGATTGCCAAAATCAGAACGTACATAGATGAGTGCAAAAACTCTGACACCAAAAAGCCGATATTCGCCAACGTAGCAGGTTTTTGTCGGTTTGCCGGGATCTCCGTTGCCGAATTTATAGGTCTTAAGCGAAAATATCCCACGGAATTTGAAAGCGCGGGGGCATACTTTGAAGATGCTGCGCTTAACTCGGGGGCAACCGCTTCCCTTGTTGGAATGTATCTTCGTCAGTACGGATTCTGGGGCGCACCACTTGAAGATGAAATCGTATGCGACCATGACATGGTAGCCGACGGCATTTAGGGAGGTTATTTTGCGCTTAAAGGGCAAACCAAATTTAAAACAAAGCGAATTTTTCCGTTCCACCGCAAAATTCACCGCCTATGGCGGCGCACGCGGCGGCGGAAAAAGCTGGGCACTCAGGCGCAAGCTAATACTTCTCTGTCTGAGATATCCCGGTATACACTGTCTGATAATCAGACGCACACTCAAGGATCTCACCGACAATCACGTTCTGCCGCTTCTGTCTGAAATCGGGAAATCGGTTTCGTACAGCGCAGGCGCGCGTGTCTTCCGTTTTAAAAACGGCAGCCGTATTGATCTCGGTTATCTCGCCTGCGACAGTGACACGTCCCACTACCAGGGACAGGAGTATGACATAATTGCAGTTGATGAGGCAACGCAGATATCAGAGTATCAGTTCTCCGCTCTGAAAGGCTCTCTGCGCGGTGTCGGTGACTATCCGCGGCGCATGTATTTAACATGCAATCCCGGAGGTATCGGACATGCTTGGGTGAAGCGTTTGTTTATCGACAGAGATTTTAAAGAGGATGAAAATTCCGATGAATACCGTTTTATACGTGCATCGGTGTTTGACAATAGCGTACTCTGTCAAAACGATCCCGAATATGTAAACATGCTGAAAACACTTCCCGAAAAGCTGCGAGCCGCTTGGCTTGACGGTCGTTGGGATCTTTACGAGGGACAGTTCTTCCCCGAGTTTTCCAGAGAAAAGCATGTCATTCTTCCCTCTTCGCTTGATGCACAACGCTATTTCGCTGCATTTGACTACGGATTTGACCGTTTCGCGCTGCTTATTCTCGCTGTAAAAAACGACGTACTCTATGTAACGCGCGAATACTGCGAGTCGGGGCTTACGCTTACAAAAGCGGGCGAGGCACTTGCACGTGTCATAGGCGAAGAGAGAAATCGCGGTCATGTTATAACGTATGCTGTCGCTTCGCCCGACTTATGGAATCGCCGTCAGGATACCGGCTACAGCGGCGTTGAGATAATATCGCGTATCGACGGTACTGTACCGCTTATAAAGGCGGATAACAGACGCATCCCGGGGTGGCGTGCGCTTCGCGAAAAGCTTTCGGGAAAGCTGTTTATTTTCCGCGGCTGTGAGGAGCTTATACGCTGTATGGAGGCTATCCAATTTGACAAAAGCATTCCCGAGGATGCTGCCGGCGAGCCGCATTCCGTAACGCACGCGCCGGAAGCACTCCGATATGCCGTGATGTCACGTTTCGATTCCGACGTGACGGTAACGCGTTCACGCGACACGGGACTTATCAATTATTAAGGTATTCTCATGCCGTTATCCGGAGACGGTGTGTTAATATAAATAAATATATTTTTTGGAGGAAATTTACCATGGCAATTACCAATTTCATTTCTACTGTTTGGAGCGAAACTCTCATTTCCCAGCTCGACCGCGAGTACATCGGCGTTGCAAACTGTAACCGCGATTTCGAGGGCAACATCAAGGGCAAGGGCTCTTCCGTGCAGATCGCTAACATCGGGGACATCAATATCTTTGATTACACCAAGGATACCGATATGAACTCTCTCGATTCCATCAGTGCGGCGGCAGTAACCCTCACGATCGATCAGGCAAAGGCGTTCAATTTCCAGATTGACGACATTGACCGCGCACAGACTCAGCCCAAGCTCATGAAGGGTGCAATGAAGCAGGCGGCAGCGGCTCTTGCAAATGTTGCTGACCGTTATGTATACTCGATCTACAAGGATGCTGACGAGAATAATATTCTCACTTTTGACGATGTAGATGCGGACAACATCATTGACTCCATTGTAAGCGCACGTCAGCAGCTTCTCGCTAACGGCGTAAACAGCAATATCGCTACCGCGCTTGAGGTTTCTCCCGAGGTTGCGGCTGTTCTTCTTCGCGCAAAGATCATTAACGGCAGCGAAAACACCGAGGCACTCGAAAACGGTCTTCTCGGTAAGCTTATCGGCTTTGACGTTTACGTTTCTCCTAACGTCGCAGTTGACGGCGGCCGCCACAAGTGTCTTGCGCGTACCAAGCGTGCGGTTGCTTTTGCGGAGCAGTTAAATGAGGTTGAGGCTTACAGACCTGAATCCCGCTTTGCGGATGCGCTCAAGGGTCTTCATCTGTACGGCGCAAAGCTCGTTTACCCGAATGAGTATATCGTGCTCGACATGTCTGTCGGCGCTTAAGCTTCCATACAGTAAAGCAGCAGGGGCATATGCCCTTGCTGCTTAAAATGATACCTATATGAAAGGAGTAACATCTTATGACTTACTATGACATATATCTGTCTGCTCTTGCCCTCATAGGTGAAGCGGAGGACTCTGCCGGTGCTATAGACTACAAAAAGCGCACGGTGGTTTTACTGCCTCACATTGTGTCATCTCTGTGCTATGCAAATCAGCTTCTTTGCAACAGCTCGCCGGATGCCAAAAATCTCTTTAATATAACTCTCGACTCCGATTTTCCGCTCGACCTGCGTCTTTGCACAGCCGTGAGCACACAGCTTGCTTCCCTTCTCGTAATCGATGAGCTTCCCGAAATGTCGCAGAAACTCGCACAGCATGCCGCCACCGAAACAAAGCACGTTTTGGCGGGTGTTACCGTTATCGGTTCAACCAGAGAGGTATACTGATATGAACAGCATACGTGAAACGGTTATAAGCGACTTTTCGGATGCGACTTATGTTGAAAACTTCCGCCTTTTCGAGGACGGCACACTCGTAAAGCGAAACGGATGCACATATCTTGCCAAGCTTGACAGCCCTATCCGCGCTATGATTCACGACTCGAACAAAAGAATATACATTGTATCCGGACATGCGATCTATTACTACGAGAACGGCGTGCTTAATTACTTGATGTATATTGACGGCGCCGTTTTCTCGAATGATACGGAAAAATGCACAATGTTCATTTTTGCGGGCGTTCTGTATATCTTTGGCGGCGGTATAATATTCACTGTCCATATCGGTGAGCCAAGTATGTACTTCGAGGTAAACCCGGGATATGTCCCCACGCTGCATTCAACGTCAAAGCTTTATTCCGCCGAGGAATTCAACTTGCTTCGCAACCGCGTTCGGGAATGCTTTGATATTGACACTTCGAGCTCGTACGAGCTAAAGGTTGCGGTGGCTGAAATTTTGTCCGTTAAAATCGGCGGTATCGCGCTTGCACCCAATGAGTATACCTGCGTAAGCTCGGGCGGTAAATACACAATAACGATCACCAACCCTGCCCATATTGTAAGCGACAAGATTTTGGAGGTTGAATACTCGGTTTCCGAAAGAAAGTATACCATTGAGCACAATCATTTCCTGCGCAGCAACAGAAGCTTTGTTTTGGAAGGAAAGAACGAAAGTTACCTGCTACTTTACAGCACGGAGCTTGGAAGCGTTTACTATTCAAGGGCACGTAAGGACGAAAACGGTGCTGTTGTTCTGGGCGATTATTTCCCATATGACAACAAGTTTTTAATCAACGGCGGCATTGGAAGAATTCGCGGTATAGCCAATTTTCAGGGCCGTGTTGTCGCTGTTACGCAGGACGGGATCTATAACATTGTTGAGGAAAATAATACTTTCCGTGCGGTGCTTATTGACAACCAGTTCGGCGCGAGCGCCAAATCCGGTGTGCATGTGTTTGAGAACGAAATGTATTTCATGAACTCGCTTGGCCTTTGCAGTGTAACCTACAATCCCGTTGAATACCAATACACCAAAAAGTGTATAGAAATCCCCGACGGTATGAAGCTCTCCCTTGAAGAACTAGACAGTGCCACACTGCACATTGATCGCATACACAGAGAAATATGGTGCATAACGGCAGACAAAATCGCCGTATACAGTCTTGATAGCAAGAATTGGTACCACTTCACCGGCTTTCATCCCGAATCCTGCATTATAAGCGACAATTACACAGTTTTTGCAAGCGGTAACTCAATATGTAAATTCGATCCCTCTGCACACGACGATTTCGGTTCGGGATTTGAAGTGAGCTTTCAGACGGGTAATATTGATTTCGGCAATATATTTGCAAAAAAGACTGTTTACGAATTCGGTATAGCCTTTGAGCGCTGTGACGGTGCCATACTTGACTGCACACTCATAAGCGACACGGGCGACACGTTCAGCTTTTCGGTAAATTCGGACGATGAACGCGGTGACACATCTCCCATAGTGAAGCGTACTCACGCAAAAATGAGCCGGTGCAAATATATAACATGCCGCGTTACTTCTAAAAACAGTGATGTTCCGGCAAATATTCACTCGCTGATGCTTTGTTACCGCATGATAGATTAGGAGGTTATTTATGCTTTGTTTATGGTATCTGCTCGGATTTTTGAGCGCATCCGCCGCATTTTCCGTCGCCGCTGTTATTTATGCCGCAAAGAAGCGTAAGGGCGCGGCAGATGACAAAACCGACGACGGATTTTTAAGTATACTCAAATTCTAAGGAGACTTAAGTTTGAAAATAAATTTTCAAACTCCCTTTTGTGGCTCTACTTTAGTCTTCAACTAAAGTTTTGCTACGCAAACCGTGCCCCAATAAGGGGAGAAAGGAAGCTTTCGCAAAGCGAAAGCAATGGTCATATTTATGAAAACTAATATCGCATGGCGTCAGTTTGAAGCCGGGCGCGAATACAACCGCCGTATCGGACTTTACGAAAATTACACCCAATGTGAGCGCTTTTACCGCGGCGATCAGTGGAAGAACGTTTCGGGCGGTGCACTTCCCACGCCCGTTTTTAACTATTTAAGACGCATAACCGATTTTCTCGTTTCACAGATTTCAAGTGCGGATATCGACTTTACCTTCTCGGATGAAAATCTGCCCTTTATATCCGACGAGAATCACCGAGAGCGCATCAAGGAAGCGCTTATGCTCCTCAACAGCCACTCTGCATTCCGCTGGGAAAAGTGTCATATGGATCACCTTATCAGAAGAGTGCTTCTCGATGCCGCACTTTCGGGCGACGGAATCTTCTTTACATATTGGGATCCGTATGTGAGAACCGGTCAGGTATACACCGGAGATTTTGTTACCACGCTTATTGACTCTGCAAATCTTTTCGTGTCAAACGTAAATTTAACCGATATCCAGTCCCAGGAATATGTAATTGTTTCGGGACGTGAAACTGTATCCAAGCTGAAGTCCGAGGCGATATCCGCCGGTGCTTCGAGAGAGGAAACGGAAAAAATTCGTCCCGACAGCGACATACACTACGGTGCCGGGGATGCCGCCATGCATGAAAACCCCGATGTTTCCTGCGAAAAGGCGACATATATAATCAAGTTTACACGAAACGAGAGCGGATTTGTCCAGTTTGAAAAATCCACCAAGGAATGTGTAATAAAGCGTGTTGTGACCGGACTTCATTTATATCCGGTGTGTATGTTCAACTGGATTCCCACGAAAAATTCATATCACGGTACATCCCCGATTGCGCCTCTCGTGCAGAATCAGAAGTACATCAACAAAGCATATGCGCTTTTGATGAAGCACATGATCGATTCTGCGTTTTCCAAGGTAGTGTACGACAAAACCCGTATCCCCGAATGGACAAACGAGGTGGGACAGGCTATCGGCGTTGCAGGCGGTGATCTTACCGGTGTTGCGGCTACGATAAGCCCCGGCGAGATGGACGAAAACTACGCGCAGATCATCGAAAATGTTGTTCAGCACACAAAGGAAAGCATGAGCGCGACAGATGCGGCGCTCGGAGATACAGCCCCCACCAACACTTCAGCAATAATTGCGCTCCAGGAATCCAGCAGCATCTCGCTTGATCCCATACGCAGTGCACTTAACAAATGTCTTGAGGAGCTTGCGGCGATATGGATTGATTTCATCTGTGCTTACTATGCAGACGGCAGAATGGTAATCACCAGAGAGGGTGAAACCCGCGCCCTTGACTGCAGATTGCTTCGTGAGGAGCTTATATCAGCGAGAGTCGATGTAGGTGCTTCCACTCGTTTTACAAAGGCGTCCGCGCTTACTGAGCTCAAGAATCTGCTCGATAAGGGACATATCACTCTAAGTCAGTATCTTGAACGTCTTCCGGACGGTATTATCCCCGGACGTGATCTGCTGATAAACGAAATATCGGAGGAAACCCCAAATGGATGAAACTAAGACTGAGCCCACCCCTGAAGAAATAAACGCCGCAAACGCGGCAGAGAGTACCGGCAGCGTTACAGATGACGGTATGGGTGCGGCATTTTTCACAGCCGCTGATGTCCGCGCCATGAGCCGCATGCAAGTAAGACAGAATCTTGATAAAATTATAAAATCCATGGAAAGTGACAAGTTTCTCTAAACAAAAATCGCGGTGAATCTGTCAATACAGTTCACCGCGAAATTTATTTTAATATTCAAGTCCGAAAAGATCGCATCCCGTGCGGTAGAAAATCTGCTCAATATCGTCACGCGAAAGATCGAGAAACAGCGTTGCCTGATAGAACGCAAACAGCGCTTCGAGAAGCAGCATACAGCAAGGGAAATTGGTTTGTCTGGGCAGCTCATACGGGTATATCCAAGAGGATATCTGACCGGTGTTTACAGCCCTGCCGTGTGCCCTGTCATTGCGGTAGTCCGAGCCCCACATGACGCGCCCCGGCCCAAGCTGACGGATAGTTTCCGCTATCGCCGCAGTATCGGTTATTGCCGAAATATCGCAGTAGATATTGGGGATATCTTTAAGCTGGCGAATAGCTTCAATGACAGTCCAAGAGGTGAAGCCGCGTGCGCAGTGCGCCAAAATAAGCTTCGCGTTCGGGTACTTCACGGCCATCTTCTTAAAGTATGCCATGTTGTCCATATCGGAAAGCGCGTGTGTTTTCACCATATGTACAGTTATTGACATTCCGCGCTCGTTTGCAACCTCCCATGCCGCTTCGGGGAGATATTCCCATACATCCGACTGATCTTTGGGACCGTCGGTGGTAGAGGTGACATAGTAGCACTTGAATCCGCGTATTTGCGGATTCTTTATCATCGACTCGATCTTCTCTTTTGTGTCGCCCGGCATTACGTATATGCCGCCGACACAGTCGGGAGCTTTTTTTAGTTGCTCGTTCATCCAGTCGTTTGTGGAATCGCGAAGTGCAACGTTATCCTTAAAAAGTGCGGACGGAATGGGGAGAATGAGCGCACGGAACTTACGCTTGTCGCCGTAGATAAACTTCTGATCTCTTAAAAAGCGCTCCATATCAACTGTACCGTAGGAAGCGTACAAATCCTCTGCCTTTGGCATATCCTCAAGGCGGAAGATGTGAGCGTGCGCATCAAACACCTTATCGGGAATAAAGCTTTGCAGGCGCTCAAGAAGCGCGGCATCGTTTTCTGTAAAGCCGAAAACTTCCTCAAAATCCATTACACGGCTTTTGATATCCGCGGGAGTATTGTTGCTCATTCTTATTTCTCCTTAATAATTGAGTCCGAAAAGCTCACTTGCCGTACCGGCGAATATCTTTTCAACATCTGCACGTGAAAGTCCGAGCATAACAGATGCCTGACAGAGCGCGAACATCGACTCAAGATGAAGCATTGCACACGGGAAACTAATATTTTCGGGCAACTCGTGTGCGTATGTCCAAGTGAATCCGTCGCAACAGTTTTGTGGGCGGCAATGAATTCGGTCAACGAAATAGTCGGTGCCCCACATAACTCTATTAGCTCCGGCATACTTGATTATTTCATGAATCACCGCAATATCGCACACAGCCGCAAGATCGAAATATATATTCGGAATATTGGCAAAGTCTTTTACGCTCTCGATAAGAGTCCAGGAAGCAAATCCGCGTCCGCCGTGAGTCATTATCAGCTTGGCGTTCGGGTACTTCTCTGCCACCGACTTGAAATAAGCATTGTTATCCTTATCGGAAAGCGCATCGGGTTTGCTCATGTGAATTGATATGGCAAGACCAAGCTCGTTTGCCACGGTGAGCATATCCTCTGTGATATATTCGCTCGGATGCGCCAAATTCTTCACAGCTGTAATATTCGCGCTGTTGAAGTTTGCGTTGATAGCGCGGATATTTGAGCTTTTGATCATGCCCTTGATCTCGTCATACGTATTGCCCGGGGAAACCATAAGAGCTCCGACAAATGCTGACTGCCCGTCAACCTCGCTGTTCATCCACTCGTTCATTTCACGCTGACGCTCGGGATTTGCATTAAAATCGGTGATCGGGGAGGGCAAAAGAAGCGCTCCGAATTTACGCTCGCCGTAGATCGCGGTTTTATCCTGAAGAACACGCTCCACACCGACCTTGCCGAAAACCTTAAAGAGGTTGTCGCCGTCCGGTGCATGCTCCACAAGATATGAATGGCAATGCGCGTCGAAAACCTTATCGGGAATAAAATCCTCAAGGCGCGCCAGAAGCTTTTTGTCGTTTTCGTTAAAGGCGAAAACTCTGTCGAATTCGATGCCCATAATTAGTATTCAAGCCCGAAGATATCGCATCCGGTGCGGTAGAACACCTGCTCGATATCGTCCTTGGACATATCAAGCAGAAGTGTCGCCTGATAGAACGCAAAGAGTGCTTCGAGAACTGTCATGCAGCAGGGGAAATTGGTTTCCTTCGGAAGTTCGTGGCAGTATAACCAGCGGAATGTTTCGCCGCAGTTTACAGCCTTGCCGTGCGCTCTGTCAATGTGATAGTCCGAGCCCCACATAACGTGATCGGGACCGAGCTGACGGATAGTTTCAGCAATCGTTGCAATGTCGGTTATAGCCGCCATGTCGCAGTAAACATTGGGAATACCCTTAAGCTCGCGGATGGTTTCGATAGTAGTCCAGGAGCCGAAGCCGCGGGCGCAATGTGCCAGTATCAGCTTGGCGTTCGGATACTTGGCGGTCATACGCTTGTAGTATGCCATGTTCTTTTCGTCCGCAAGAGCATCGGGCTTAACCATATGTATGGTTATAGACATACCGCGCTCGTTTGCAACTTCCCAAGCGGATTCCGGAAGATACTCTTCAACATCTGCAAGAAATGTGGGGCCGTCGCACTTTGCGGTCTGATGATAGCACTTGAATCCGCGAATCTGGGGATTGGTTATCATCGACTCGATCTTTTCCTTTGTATCGGTGGGCATTACATATATTGCACCAACACAGTCAGGAGCCTTTTTAAGCTCCTCGTTCATCCAAGCGTTCATTTCGTCGCGAAGTGCAACGTCGTCGTTAAAGAGCTTTGAGGGAGTCGGAAGGATAAGTCCGCGGAACTTGCGCTTATCACCGTAGAGGAACTTCTGATCCTTGAGGCAACGCTCCATGTCTACGGTGCCGTAAGCTGCGAACATATCCTTTGCTACGGGCATATCTGAAAGGCGGTAGAGATGACAGTGAGCATCAAAAACCTTCTCGGGAATAAAGCTCTGAAGGCGCTCAAGAAGCGCGGCATCATCCTCGGTAAATCCCATGGTTTCCTCAACGTCCATTACGCGTGTTTGCGCTGCTCCGGACATATATTCTCTTGCTGAAAATTTCTTAGCCATTTTTATTTCTCCTTAACTTATGTAAAACACTCAAAAGCCTAAACGCGGCGGTCACATTTATTATAACACACCGCGTTAGATATTACAATGTTAGAATGCGCCTACTTTGAGCAAAATTGCGTCCCAAAAGGATAGTTTACACCTTAAAGCTTTGCAAGAGCCTCATCAACTGCCGCAAGCTGCTCGAGGAATTTCTCCTTCTTTGCCTTTTCAGCTTCGATAAGCTGCGCGGGAGCCTTGGCAACAAAGCCCTCATTTGCAAGCTTCTTCTCTACTCTGTCGATCTCGGAGAGGAACTTCTCTCTTTCCTTGTTAAGGCGCTCACGCTCCTTATTAAAGTCGATAAGCTCGCCGAGAGGGATAAACATAGTAGCACCGTTTGCAACGATCTGCACAGCATTCTCGTCAGCATAGGTGTCAACAAAGTCAACCTCGGATGCGGATGCAAGCTTCTCGAAGAACTTCACAGTGTCCACAGAATATGTCGCACGGTCAGCTGTTGCGATTATAACCTTTGCCTTCTTCGAGGGGGCAACGTTCATCTCTGCACGGCGGTTACGGATGAGGGATATCGCCTCAATGATCTTCGCCATCTGCGCTTCCTCTACGGGATAGTCAAATGCCTTGTCGAACTTCGGATATTCGTCGATCATGATGGACTCTGCCGTGTGAGGAATAGCCTGATAGATCTCCTCGGTGATGAACGGCATGAACGGATGCAGAAGCTTGAGAGTCTGTGTGAGAGTGTAGCACAGTACGTTCTGCGCATCGGTATCGCCGTCGTTCAGGCGCGGCTTGATAAGCTCGATGTACCAGTCACAGAGAATATCCCAAACGAAGTCGTAAAGCTTCGAGAGGGCAACGCCAAGCTCAAACTTGTCAAGGTTTGCGTTAACTTCATCCGCAAGAGTGTTAAGCTTGGAAAGTATCCACTTATCCTCGGCTTTGAGTTTGGAAGCTTCGGGAAGCTCTACCTTGTCGATAGTGAGATTCATGAGGGTGAAGCGAGATGCGTTCCAGAGCTTGTTTGCGAAGTTTCTCGCGGCTTCAACCTTCTTGTCGGAATAGCGCATATCGTTTCCGGGGGAGTTACCCATAACAAGAGCGTAACGCAGAGCGTCTGCGCCGTAGTTGTCGATGATTTCAAGCGGGTCAACGCCGTTGCCAAGGGATTTGGACATCTTTCTTCCCTGCTCATCACGTACAAGTCCGTGAATGAGAACGGTGTCGAAGGGAACGCTGTCGGTATATTCGAGCGCGGAGAAGATCATTCTCGACACCCAGAATGTGATGATGTCGTATCCGGTAACGAGTGTGTTTGTGGGATAGAAGAACTTAAGGTCCTCGGTCTTCTCCGGCCAGCCGAGTGTAGAGAACGGCCAGAGCGCGGAGCTGAACCATGTATCAAGGGTGTCCTCGTCCTGATGCATCTTGCCGCCGCACTTCGGGCATACTGCAATGCCGTTTTCGTCCGATGTTACCTCGGTGTGGCCGCAGGTGTCGCAGTAGAATGCGGGAATTCTGTGTCCCCACCAGAGCTGACGGGAAATACACCAGTCCTGGGTGTTCTCCATCCAGTGGAAATAGTTCTTGTCAAAGCGCTCGGGAACGAACTTGATTCGTCCGTCGCGAACAGCCTCAATTGCAGGCTTTGCAAGGGGCACCATTTTAACGAACCACTGAAGCGAAACCATAGGCTCAATGGTAGTACCGCAGCGGTAGCAGGTTCCTACCTCATGGGTAAGGTCCTCGATCTCTGCAAGATATCCGCCTGCGCGAAGGTCCTCAACGATAGCCTTTCTTGCCTCGTAGCGATCCATGCCGGCATACTTCGGATAGTTTTCGGTAATCTTTGCGTCCTCGGTGAGTACCACTTCCATGGGAAGATGACAGCGGCGTCCAACCTCGAAGTCATTCGGGTCGTGCGCAGGGGTGATCTTAACACATCCGGTACCCTTGTCAAGCTGTGCGTGCTCGTCGGCAACGATCGGGATACGTCTTCCGACAAGAGGAAGCACAACGTACTTGCCGATCATGTCCTTGTATCTTTCGTCCTCGGGGTTTACCGCAACAGCAGTATCGCCGAGAAGTGTTTCGGGACGGGTGGTAGCAACCTCAACGTATCCGCCGCCGCCAACAAGGGGATAGCGGAT
>JAZTXD010000020.1:0-17604 GCA_045636265.1 Candidatus Flemingiibacterium sp. | reverse complement strand
ACCAACTATCAGCTCCTCAACACCCTCGGGCTTACCCGTGAGGGTATCAGCAAGCTCCTTGAACCGTCCTTCCGCTATCTGCAGGATATGCTGGACAGATCTCCCGTTCTGCGTTATCAGATCAACATGACCACCGACCACGCCACCATTGCAGAACAGGAGCTTCCCGACCTTGCCAAGTACCGTCGGGATACCGTCCTCGATATGACCTGCCGCACACCGCTGTTCGAGCAGACCGAGTTCTACAAATCCTTCCGAAGCGATACAACGAAGTATTTCAAGAGAAGGCTGAAGAAAGGACGAGTTGCCGTCTGCGGTAACTATCAGGTGCTGTTCGGAAATGCTTACGAATTCCTTGTGGCGCTCACCGACGAGAGCTATGAGCCGACCTTCTCGTTCTCCTTGGATGACGGACAGGTATGCACCACGGGCTTCGCTCACGGCGAGATGGTGCTCTGTGCACGCAGTCCTCATATCACCATGGGCAACCTCTACCTCGCAAGGAACGTGCATTGCTATGACCTTCTGCGGTACTTCAATCTCACGCCCAACATCATTTGCGTGAATGCGATCGAAAGTAATATTCAGCAGAGGCTCAACGGTTGCGATTACGACTCCGACTCTATGCTCGTCACCAATAACGAATGGATCGTAAACGGTGTGGTCAACGCATACGATATTCTCAAAGTCCCCGTATGCAAGGCAGAGCCTGTCGGCAAGACCGATTACGTCAACACTCCGAGAAGCCTTGCCAAGCTCGACCAGACCATCGCAAAGAATAAGATCGGAGAGATCGTCAACCTCTCCCAGTTCCTCAACTGTTTACTTTGGGATGCCTACGTGACAGGAGAGAGCGAATGCCATCCCTTGGATATCTACCGTGACATCTGCGTCCTCGCCGTGCTGTCGGGCATGGAGATCGACAAGGCGAAGCGTTTGTATTCTGCCGATTCCACCAAGGTGCTCTCACGCCTGCGCCATTACCGTCAGAACTTCAAAAAGAAGAATGGCGGTAATCTCCCTGCGTTTTATAAATTCATCGTGGGAGATGAGAGCGCGGACGTTGGCGAAAACACCGCCAAGCTCGAAGCCCCCATGTCCTTCGTTCACGATGCGGTAGCCGCCTTCCCCGGCAGAGCCGCCTACACAAGGACGGTCTCACTGTCAGATCTCTTTGAGCTTGATGCAAGCGATGCAGGCGCAAACGATACCCACAAGAAGCAGAATATTATCAAAGCGGTCACGGAGGCTCACACCAAGATCACGGCGATGCAAACTGCCATGAAGGATGCCGACGATGACGAGAAGCTCATCCTCTGCGATGAGGCAAACGAGCTCTACCAAGCCTGCCTCAAAATCGTCTCCAAGAATGTGGCGAACGACCATATCCTCTGCATGCTTCTTGACGAGATCGACCATCCCGATAAATCGAAATATGATATCAAGTCGGCGCGGTATCTGCTCTTCGCAAGCCTGCTCTACGAGGACAACCGCAGGCTTCTTTCCAAGATCAAAACTGTCGAGGGCTTCCAGCCTTACGACCTTGTCAGAGTCGATCCCGAAAGCGTTCCCGAAGGATACCGCACGGAAGATATCTACGGTTTTCCTCACGGGCATCTGCTGATCAAATAACAAAAACAACACCTATGAGTGTCGAGAAAAAATCTCGGCACTCCTTTTTTATTCTCAACGAAAGGAGGTAGATTCAATGAAGCAGTCGATGTATAAGAACCGAGATGAGCTTCCCATGTTCCTCACCGTAATGGAAGTGGCAGGCCTTCTCGGCATCTCCCGTGCCAGCGCTTACGAGCTGGTGCGTGAGGACAATTTTCCCAAGCTCAAAATCGTTCAGGGGCGAACCATCATCCCCCGTGACAGACTCCTCGAGTGGCTCGATGAGCAGACGAGATACAACAGAGTTTGATACGGTGAACGCAACAGTAAGTGAACCGAATACCGCTGAATTGGGGGCTTTTCGCCTCCTTATTTTTTTAGCAGGATAAAGGCATGTCTATATGCCATGGCGAATCACATCGCACGGCAACGCCGAGCGAAGAAAAAAGCACGGTGTAACAAGGCTTTTTGCAGATTGATGACGAATCGCAAGGAAACAGCCTTCGTGTCTGCCGTGTGCCAATTTGGAGGGTAAACAGTCTGATACCCCCGAAAAACCAAGGTGTAGCAACGCAGTTTTGGATGTCTGCTTGCGGCACCTTTGAAAATTTATGAAACCATGAGGTAAAAAACACATGAGTAATAACAATCAAAATTTATCCGCAAAAGGCGTAAGCCTTACCCCTTCTCAATGGGAACGTTGCGACCGTCTCACTGAGCGGTACGGCAAAAAGTCCCGCAATTTATTCATCCGTGAAGCCGTGGATTTCTACTGTGCTTGGTTGGAAAAGGAGCATATGGAACGATTCCTTCTGCCTTCTCTCGAGTCGGTAATGGACTCCAAAATCAAGGACAGCGAAGGAAGAATCCGAAACGTTGAGTTCAAAATGGCAACTCAGATCGCTATGCTCACCGAGCTTCTTGCCGAATATTTGAATTTTTCCGACGAGGATCTGGAACGTCTTCGTGCCGATGCCATCCGTCATTTGAAGGAAACGAACGGCTCCTTCCGCTTCTGATTTCGAGGTGTGAATGGCAAAAATAATTGTAAAAGCGCCGTTCTATAAGCCCGGACACAAGACGGAGAAAGGACAATCACGCGGAGGATATGCGCAGTATATCGGAACGCGCGAGGGCGTTGAAATTCTCCGAAGCGGAATGGCCGGATATATCGGTGAGCGTCATGGCTCTCACGGGCTCTTCTCCGACGAAGGAGTGGACGTTTCTCTTTCGAAAATCAGCGAGGAAATAGACAATCATCTCGGAAACGTATGGGGATTTATCATCTCCCTCAAGCGCGAGGATGCCGAGAGAGTCGGCTACAATTCTGCCGAGCAATGGGTAAATCTTCTGCGTTCTCGACGGAATGTTGTGGCAAAAGAAATGGGCATCACGCCATCAAATCTGCGCTGGGTTGCCGCCTATCACAACAAGGAAACCAACCCTCACGTCCACATGATGGTGTGGTCGTCCCGACCGCAAGAGCCGTATCTTTCTCTCGAGGGCATCCACAACATCAAGAAGACTCTCGCCTCGGATATCTTTCGCCAAGAGCATATCCAAATTTATAAAAAGCAGACCGAGGCAAGAGAGGATATCAAAACGAGCTGTCGCAATCGTATCGACGCACTTGTCGCTGACATTCGTAACGGCAACCACTCCATCTCACTCGAAATCCTTGCAAAAATGGAGTTGCTTTCGGAAAAGCTTTCGAAGCATAAGGGCAAAAAGGTCTACGGATATCTCGATAAAAATACCAAGGCTCTCGTCAAAGATATCGTAAAAATGCTTGGGGCTGACGAGCAGATCTCGGAGCTGTACGACGCTTGGTATCGCTACAAATGCGAGATCGTTCGTACCTATACCGATGAGATTCCCGACAAGATTCCCATCGAGGATAACGAAGAATTCAAATCGGTTCGCAACGCCGTCGTCAAAAGTGCCGCGGAGATTTCCTCTCCGTCGGCACAGCCGGAGCGAGAGATCAGCTACGATTATTCAGAGCTGAAGGAGAGAAAAAACGATTTTGATTATCTCTCTTTTCACGCTGACTTCCGTGATGACCCGATGATCTTCTACCGCCTCGGCAGATATTATCTTGAAAAGACGGACGATATGGAGAACGCAGAATGGTGGCTTCGCAAGGCGGCCGACCGAGGGCTTGAGCTCGCCTCTTACCTCGTCTACAAGGCTTACCGTGACGGAAAGTTCACCGAAAAGCCGAGCGATAAGCTCCGCTATCTCCGCATGGCTGTGGACAAAAACTTCGGCTATGCCGAGTATGAATACGCCAAATATTTGATGGATAAGTCGCCCGAAGATGCCAAGATATATTTTGAAAGAGCCGCCTCTCACGGCAGCTTCCAAGCGGAATATACCTACGGGAAAATGCTCTATGACGAGGGCAAGCGCGAGGAAGCGCGAGAGTGGTTCGAGCGTTCGGCGCGGACGGATGCGTGGACACAGACCAGAGTTGGGCTGTTGCTTTACTACGAGTACGAGGATCATGAGGCAGGCAAAGCCTTCCTGTCCTCTGCTGCCGAGCAGGGCTACGAGCCTGCCCGTGAGGTGCTACGTTCTATCGAGCAAGGGCTCAACGCGCGGATCGTCATCGGCGTATGCGATCTGTTTTACTACGCAGGCAACATCCTTGACGAGAGAAGCGAGGATATGTACAGCCAAGAGCATACGATCGATTACCACGGTATCGACAAGAAGCAACGCCGTGAGAACCAAGCCAAGAGGCAAGGAATCATTATGTATTAATCGAAAGGAGCTTTGATAACAATTTGATAACTATTCGAAAAAACGCTGGATATTGTCTCGAACGTGTGATATGTTTGGGGTACAGAGAAATTCACAGAAAGGAAGTGATTTATAATGGCAAAACGCAGACCGCAGGGCGACGGCACAATACGCAAGCGTAGCGATGGGCGATGGGAAGCCCGAATCATTGTCGGACACAAAAACGATGGCTCGCCCATGTACAAGTCGGCATTCGCCAAAACGCAGAAAAGCGCACTGAAGCAGCTTCATCAGCTCATCGACCTCTACCGTGATGTAGATCTCACCGAAGACTCACGAATGACACTCGGCGAGTGGCTCGACAAATGGCTGGACGAGTATATGATATTCACCATCCGAGAAAGCACGCTGGATTCCTACCGCGCCATGGTAAAAAATCAAGTCAAGCCCTTCATTGGCAGCAAACAAATTGCGTCGCTGACCACGGCCGATATGCAGAAATTCTATAATAAAATCAAGAAGGAAGGGCGTGTTCGTGAGCATCCGATCCACGGCAAGACACTTGCCGACAGTATGGACAGAGGGATACACATGATGCTTCACGAAGCCCTTGACGCGGCGGACAAGGAGAGGTTGCTGGCAAAGAACCCCACCAACGGCACGACCGTGCCCAAGTGCAATTATCCCGAAAAGCAGATCCTCTGCGACAATCAACTCGAAACCTTCCTCGAAGCCATCAAGGGGCATGAGTACTGGTGCGACTTCTTCTACGTGGAGGTCATGACAGGACTCCGCCGAGGTGAGATTTGCGGCCTCAGGTGGCAGGACATCAGCTTCGAGGAAAACAAGCTCCAAGTTAAGCGGTCGGTATCGGTCAAGAAGGGCGGCGGTGTCAGCATCGGCGAGACCAAGACCGAGACCGGTGTCCGCTGTATTCAGATGCCACCGAGCGTGGCTGAACTTCTGAAAAGCAAAAAGCAGACGGCGATTACCGAGTGGGTCTTCCCACACTTTCTGCATCCCGAGCAACCCATCAGCCCTGCCAGCGCTTACCGTAAGCTGAAGGTGATACTGAAGAATGCTGAGCTTCCGCTGATACGCTTCCACGACCTTCGCCACACCTTTGCTACTCACGCAACGCAGGGTGGCGTGGATCCCAAGACCTTGGCAGGCATACTCGGACACACCAACGCCAGCTTTACGCTGGACACTTACACCCACGTAACGAGCGATATGCAGAAAAGCGCATCCGCCGTAGTGGGTAATATGATGCAAAAAATTATGATAAAGGAGTAGTCAATGGCAAAAAGAAAATACGGCGAAGGTAGTGTATTCCTTCGCAAAGACGGTCGATGGGAAGGCCGAATCATTATCGGTTATAATGAAAACGGCAATCCCAAGACCAAAAACGTAACCGCTAAAACGCAGGCTGAATGTAAGGAAAAGCTTCAAGCTCTCAAGGAGAAATGGGGCAGAACCAGCGACAGACTCAAGCCCGATATGCCATTCGGCGATTGGATGGACTTCTGGTATCAGAACTTCTCCAAGCCCAAGATCAGACAGACAACGCAAGAGTGCTACGAGAACCGAATCTACAACCATATCATCCCCGAGATCGGAAAGATTCCGATGAACAAGCTCACGCAGAACGACCTGCAACAGTTCTATGCACGGCTAAAGAAGGGCGGCAGGCGCAGGCTCACAGAGTTTTACGGCGAGGGCTTGTCCGACCGCATGGTGCGCTCCTGCCACACCACCTGCCGAACCGCACTGGAAAAGGCGGTGACCGAGGGTTTGATAACCACCAACCCTGCAATCGGTTGCCGACTGCCTCCGAAAAAGGCAAAGGAGATGCAGGTGCTGACGCAGGACGAGATCCGTCGGTTTCTGATGCAAGCCAACGAGGAAGGATACTATGAATTCTTCCTTCTCGAGCTGACCACGGGTATGCGCCGAGGGGAGATACTCGGTCTTCAGTGGAAGGACGTCAACTTCGCTACAGGCGAGCTCCACATCAGACGGCAGGTGGTCAAGAAGGGCGCACAGACTCAGATCACAAAGCCCAAGACGAAGTCCTCGATACGAACGCTCATTCTGCCCTCCGATATGCTGGATATCCTTGCGGTGCATAAGAAAAATGCCACCTGCGAGTGGGTGTTCCCATCGCCCGTCAAGGAAGGAGAGCCGAGGAATCCCGACTCGATATACGGCAAATTCCAAAAGATACTGAAGCGAGCGGGGTGCAAGAAGATCCGCTTCCACGACCTGCGCCATACCTTTGCAACCATGGCACTTGAAAGCGGCATGGATATCAAGACTCTCTCCGCCATGATAGGCCACATCAGCGCCGAGACCACGCTCAACATCTACAGCCACATTACCGATACTATGCAACAGCAGGCAGCCGTGAGAATTGACCGCGAAATCGGCGGTACAAACGCACAGATGCCCGAACCGGAACCTCCCAAGGCAAGTGAACCCACCCCCACGAAATCCACGCCGGAGAAGGAATTTGAGCCCTACAAGGGCAAGATACGCAAGAGTGGCACGGGATGCGTCACCATGATAAACGACCACCTCTACGAAGGGCGGTTCACGCCGAGAGTGGGCGGTAAACGCATGTCCAAGAACGTATACGCCAAGACACGAGAGGAATGCGAGGAAAAGCTCGCAGAGCTGATCAAAACCATGAAAGCGGAAATCGCGGAGATGAAAAAACAAGCGAAGAACGCATAACGCACAGAGGGGCGACCATGAACGGTCGCCCCTCAAAATTTGCATCGGAGGAAGCAAAGAAAAGCCAAATCGGTTGAAAAGTTCATAGAAATATGATATAACAATTTCACCAATAAGAATTTGATGAAGCCATCGAGAACGGTGGCTTTTTTTCTTTTCGCTGAATATGCAACACTGATTTAAGCATTCAAAATAAATCATCTTTATACAATCTTAATACCGCACGGTAGAGTGCTAACGCCGTCTTTATCTGTTTTTTGGTAAAATGTATATAGTAGAAACAGTATAAGGAGAGGTATATAATGCGACCATTACATAGATTTAAGCTGTCGTCATTCCAAGTAATTTTACTTGGCTTTGCGGCAGTGATACTGATCGGAGCGTTTCTGCTTATGCTTCCCATATCAAGCAAGGAAGGTGTTGTAACACCGTTTTCGGATGCCTTGTTCACATCAACCTCAGCAGTATGCGTAACAGGGCTTATCGTGCAGGATACGGCAACCTATTGGTCGTATTTTGGACAGGCTGTTATTCTCATACTCATTCAGATAGGCGGTTTGGGTGTCGTTACGGTTGCAGCCTCGGTATCTATTCTCGCAGGCAGAAAGATCGGGCTTGGACAGCGAAGCACGATGCAGGAGGCAATGTCAGCCCCAAGCGTTGGCGGCATCGTCCGTCTGACTTGGTTTATTCTCAAAGGTGTGCTGATCGTCGAAGCCATTGGAATGCTCGCTATGCTCCCCGTATTCTGCATCGACCACGGAGCAAAAGGAATATGGATGGCGGTTTTCCACTCCATATCGGCGTTCTGCAACGCAGGCTTCGATGTGATGGGAGCAGTCAGCGGACAGTATTCCTCACTTACCGCCTATGCCGCGCACCCCGTAATCAGCATTGTAATTATGCTGCTCATCATAATCGGCGGCATCGGCTTCTTGACTTGGGAGGATATATACAGACACAAATGGCATGTCAAAAAATACCGCACGCAAAGCAAGATCATACTTGCGATGACGGGTGTGCTGATATTCATTCCCGCGCTGTATTTCTTCTTCTGTGAGTTTGAAGGATATGCTATCGGTGAAAGAATACTGCTATCTCTATTTCAAGCAGTAACACCGAGAACGGCAGGCTTCAATACGGCAAACCTCGGTCTAATCAGCGAGGTCGGACTCTTGCTTATGATCTACTTGATGCTTGTGGGAGGCTCACCCGGATCAACCGCAGGCGGTATGAAAACCACAACTCTTGCCGTTCTGTTTGCTTCCGCTACATCGGTATTCCGTAAGAAAGAGAACGCACAGATGCTTAAGCGTCGAATCGCAGATGACACCGTCAAGCATGCCTCTGCTATCTGCCTTCTGTATATCGTGCTGTTTTTGCTCGGCGGTGCAGTCATAAGTGTTGTTGAGGGATTGCCTCTTATGACCTGCCTTTACGAAACGGCATCGGCAATCGGTACGGTCGGTCTTTCACTTGGCATAACTCCGTCGCTCGGTACTGTATCACGAATCATTTTAATTTCTCTGATGTTCTTCGGACGTGTCGGAGGACTTACCTTGATTTACGCCACCTTCGGCGGTACAAAGAAAAATATATCGAAGTTACCGATTGATAAGGTAACGGTAGGATAAGGAGAAAACACTATGAAACATAAATCAATTCTACTCGTAGGAGTTGGCAATTTTGGAAAGCATATTGCGAGAAAATTTAACGAGCTCGGACACGACGTAATGGCAATAGATCAGGATGAGGAACGCATCAATGATGTGATGCCACTCGTAACGAGCGCACAGATCGGTGACAGCACAAACGAGGACTTCCTTCGCACTCTCGGTGTGGACAATTATGACGTGTGTATTGTGACCATCGGCGGCGATTTCCAAAGTTCGCTTGAAACGACGTCCTTGCTAAAAGAGCTTGGAGCGAAAAAGGTGGTCTCCCGTGCAGAGCGCGACGGTCAGGCAAAATTTCTTTTACGCAACGGCGCGGACGAGATCGTATATCCCGAAAAGCAGCTTGCTTCTTGGATGGGCATACGGTATAGCGCAGACCATATCCTTGATTATATTGAGCTTGACGGCGAACACGCAATATTTGAAGTCACCGTGCCGAAGGAATGGATCGGTATGACAGTAGGACAGCTTGATATCCGCAGAAAATATAAGATCAACATTATGGGAATTAAAAAGAACGGCAAGTTTTCTGTTTCTATTACGCCGGATACAGTGCTGACCGAGAATAAGACATTAATGGTCGTTGGAGAATATAAGGCACTTCAAAAATGCTTCCGCATATAAACGCAAATCGAAAATCTAAAAGGAGGTGGCATAATGGTAGTTCGGGATATTATATTGGTAGTTGCGGTTCTCGGAGTAATGGTTTTCGGCTTTTTTGTAATGAAACGCCTTGACAAATTCCTTGACGAGAACAGAAAACGCATTGAACAAGAGGAAAAGAAAAAAGAACCGTCCTGCGTTATGCTCACCACCGATATGACGGATGAAGAATTAATAAAGAATATTCGTACATATGAAAAGCAGCACGGAGATGCTTATATCACCTTATATCAGGACGAGGATGAGCTGTACGACGAGCTGTTTGACGGAAAACGGTAGATTTTTTCACAAATATATGGTATAATCATTAAAACCATTCTAACAGAAGGAGGAAGGGCTTATGAAAAAAACGAATACGAAAGAGCATATTCTCGTATGCCTTTCCTCAGCCCCGTCAAATGCGAGAATCATAGAAACGGCAGCAAAAATGGCAAAAGCCTTCGGAGCGAGCTTTACGGCATTGTATGTACAAACACCTGACTTGGAGCTTATGCTTGATGCGGATAAGGCTCGTCTTGCAGATAATATTCGCTATGCTGAGTCACTTGGAGCGAACGTGGCGACCGTCATCGGAGATAACATTGCGTTTCAGATTGCCGAGTTCTCACGGCTGTCGGGTATCACCAAGGTCGTTCTCGGAAGAAGTGCGGCTCCCAAAAAAGGACTTTTCAAAAAGCAAACGCTTACAGATCAGCTTATTGCACTTGCCCCGAATCTTGACGTACATATCATTCCCGATATGACGGTCAAGCAGAAGGAGCAAAGGGTTCACTTGTTTGGTAAAACCTCTTTTACATCCACACTCAAGGGATTGGCAATCAGCGGATTGATCCTTGCGATTGCGTCGGGTATCTCCTTCGGACTGCATTATATGGGCTTTACCGATGCAAACGTCATTACTGTATATATCCTTGCCGTTCTTGTGACCTCGGCTATTGTCGAAAGCAAGCTGTGTTGGGTTATCAGCTCTGCCGCAGGTGTTCTGTTGTTCAATTTCTTCTTTACCACCCCGAAGTTCTCTCTGATGGCTTATGACAAGGGCTATCCCGTAACCTTTCTCGTGATGCTCGTCGCTTCATTGGTAACGGGTAGTATAGCCGCGAGAATGAAAAGCCACGCCAAACAATCGGCACAGACGGCGTACAGAACGAAGATATTGCTTGATACCAACCAAATGCTTGCTAAAGCAAAGAGCGCAGATGAGATATTTGAAATAGCCGCCTCGCAAACGAAAAAGCTGTTAGCACTTGATGCCTTTGCGCTTCGTGATAGTGAGCTCCCAAAGCTCGGTATCACAGGCACAAGCCTCTGTAAAACCGAGTCCTGCACCTATTATCCCATACACGCAAGCAATACGGTTTACGGAGCGATCGGAATACAAAGCATCAAAACGGTCGATGCCTTTGAAAACAGTATTCTGCTTTCGATCCTCGGAGAATGCGCCTTGGCACTTGAAAGCGAGAGAAACGCGCGAGAGAAGGAAGCCTCTGCTATCCTTGCAGAGCAAGAGAAGCTACGCGCAAATCTGCTCCGCACCATATCCCACGACCTTCGCACACCGCTGACATCGATTTCCGGAAACGCAGGTAACCTTCTTGCCAATGATGAGATATTCGACATAAAAACACGCCGTCAGATCTATGCCGATATTCGCGAGGATTCCGAATGGCTCATCAGCCTTGTGGAAAATCTTCTGTCGGTATCCCGTATGGGAGATGGCAAGAGCGACATACGGATGTCCGCTGAGCTTGTGTCCGATGTTATTGATGAAGCGGTCAGACGCACCGAGAAAAATGCAAGCGAGCATAAGCTCACCGTCAAGGAAAACGACGGAATACTGCTTGCACGGATGGATGCAAGGCTTATCGTTCAGGTCTTGATCAATCTGATTGATAATGCGATCAAATATACACCGAGTGGTTCTGAAATAGAGATCTCAGCAGTCGAAAAGGACAATGAAATTGCAATTACCGTAGCGGATAACGGACACGGAATTGCAGACGAGATAAAGCCCCGTGTGTTCGATATGTTCTATACGGGTGCTGAAAAAATTGCCGACAGCCGCAGAAGCCTCGGTCTTGGACTTGCACTCTGCAAATCCATTGTAAATGCTCACGGCGGTGAGATTACAGTAAGTGACAACAAGCCGCACGGCGCGGTATTTACCTTTACACTGCCAAAGGAGGAGGTGGAGATCAGTGAATAAGCCCTTGATACTCGTAGTCGAGGACGATGCTCCCGTTCGAAATCTGATTACAACGACCTTAAAGGCTCACGACTATAAATTTATAACGGCGCAGAACGCAAACAATGCTATTATGGAAGCATCCTCGCACAATCCCGATATTGTTTTGCTTGATCTCGGACTTCCCGATATAGACGGCGTTGAGGTCATCGAGAGAATACGCACATGGTCTGATATGCCGATCATTGTGATCAGCGCGAGAAGCGAGGATAAGGATAAAATTGATGCCCTTGATGCAGGCGCGGACGATTACTTAACCAAGCCATTCTCCGTAGAGGAGCTTTTGGCAAGGCTTCGTGTTACGCAAAGAAGATTAGCCTCAAACCATAACGAAGGCGCAAGCTCGGTATTTACGAACGGTGCATTAAGGATCGACTATGCCGCAGGCTGTGCTTATCTCGGAGAGGATGAGTTACATCTAACCCCTATCGAATACAAAATACTGTGCCTGCTTGCCGCAAACATCGGCAAGGTCTTAACGCATACCTTTATCACACAAAAGATATGGGGTGCTGCGTGGGAGAATAACATAGCCTCTCTCCGTGTCTTTATGGCAACGCTCCGCAAAAAGATCGAAGCAGCCCCCGACTCACCGCAGTATATCCAAACCCACATCGGTGTTGGATACAGAATGATGAGATTGGACTAAAGGAGGACATTATGGGATTTTGGATATTTATGTTGGCAATGAATCTACTGTTTCCCCTTATTATGATCGTTATGGGCAGATATTTTATGAAGAAATCCCCGAAAGAAATCAATTACATATTCGGCTATCGCACGAATATGTCTATGAAGAATAAGGATACTTGGGATTTTGCGCATAACTATTTTGGCAAGCTTTGGTTTCGTCTTGGGTGGTTGCTGATTCCGATTTCCGTTATTCCGATGCTGTTTGTAATCGGAAAGGAAGAGGACATCATCGGCACTGTCGGTATGGTTGTTATGGTGATTGATTTAATCCTTTTGATTGCCCCGATTTTTCCTACCGAAAGAGCATTAAAAAAGATCTTTGATAAAGACGGCAACAAAAGGAACGGTGATATAGAGTGAAAACAAATTGGAAAAATGCGCCATTATTACAAAAGGTCGTCACTATAATATCAATTCTTGCAAGCCTATCCGTCGTGGTATTGGCAGTATTGCAGATATTTGATATTTGGGAGCAGGCTATAAACATCTATGTGCCTTTGATGGGTGTAACAATGCTTTGCCAAAGCTATACGCAATGGAATAATAGCCGCAAGGTCGCTTATTTCAGTATCGGAACGGCAGCATTTATATTCATCTGTACCATTATAGTATTCTTCCTTTGACATCTATAACAATTGAGATACCGACTTGCCGGATCGCACATACTATTTTTATACCTACAAGGAGGTAAACAAATGAACTATTCAGAAATCACACCGTATATCAAGGAGCTTGCGGCTCTTTCGGATACAAGCAATCACATCGTCCCCGATATGTACGCACAACACGACGTAAAGCGCGGTCTGCGTGATATAAACGGCAACGGCGTTGTTGCCGGGCTTACTGAGGTGTCGCATATCAAGGCAAAGGAGATCGATGCAGAAGGAAATGCCATTCCGTGCGCAGGTCAGCTTTATTACCGAGGCGTTAATGTTCGAAATCTTGTAAAGGGGTTTGTTACGGATAAGCGCCCCGGATTCGAGGAAACAGTATATTTGCTCCTTTTCTCAAAGCTTCCGACCAAGGATGAGCTTGATGCGTTTTGTGAGCAGCTTTCGCTCTATCGTTCCTTGCCGCCATCCTTCGTTCGTGATATGATCCTCAAAGCCCCCGGCAAGGATATGATGAACATCCTTTCAAGAAGTGTGTTGGCGCTCTATGCCTACGATGAGAATCCCGACGACATCTCCACCGAAAATATTCTGCGCCAGTGCTTGCAGCTGATAGCGGAATTTCCGCTACTCGCGGTTTACGGATATCAGTCCTTCCAGCATTACCATAACGGTCAGAGCTTGTTCATTCACTATCCCAAAAAGGAATTGAATACGGCAGAAAACCTGCTTTACATACTCCGCGAGGACGGTCAGTATACGCCACTTGAAGCAGCGCTTCTTGACCTTGCACTCGTTCTTCACGCTGAGCACGGAGGCGGTAACAATTCAACCTTTACAACACACGTGGTAACGTCGTCGGGAACAGATACCTATTCTGCGATTTCCGCCGCGCTTGGCTCACTGAAAGGCCCACGCCACGGCGGTGCAAACATTAAGGTGATGCAGATGTTCGATGATATGAAAGCGAACATTGATACAAAAGACAAGGATGCGGTTAAGGATTATCTCGTCAGACTTCTTGACAAACAAGCGTTTGACAAGGCAGGACTCATTTACGGTATGGGACACGCCGTTTACTCACTCTCCGATCCAAGAGCAGACATTCTGCGCTACTATGCCGAGCAGCTTTCGATAGAGAAAGGACTGCACGAGGAATTTGAGCTCTACCAAACAGTTGAGAAGATGGCTCCCGAGATCATTGCTGAAAAGCGCAAGATGTATAAGGGTGTCAGTGCGAACGTGGACTTCTATTCAGGTATGGTCTATAAAATGCTCGGACTGCCTTATGAGCTTTTCACACCCATCTTCGCCATTGCACGAATCGCAGGATGGAGCGCGCACCGTATGGAAGAAATACAGAACGCGGGCAAGATCATACGTCCTGCTTACATAAACGTAAAAGAAGAAACAGAATATGTATCCTTGAAGGATAGATAAGAACAGCCCTCGTTCCATTACAGAGCGAGGGATTTTATCTATATTCTTGAGCAGTTCATAAAATTGTGATATAATATACTAAAAATACTGAGAAACACGAAAACACAACCAATAGTCGAGAATTTTTCAAAAAATCCCCTTGCGTGAGGTATTGCTTGTTACGCTGCGTAATGTTGTATAATGGGGATCAAGGAGGTGATAAGCTATGTCAAAATATACGACGGGAGAAATAGCAAAGCTCTGTGGAGTATCGGTGAGAACGGTTCAATATTATGATGATCGAGGCATTCTCGTGCCGAGCGAGCTTTCTGAGGGTGGTCGCAGGCTCTATACAGAGGACGACTTGAAGCGTATGCACATTATCTGTTTTCTACGTGAAGCCGGACTTCCCATTAACAGTATTTCTGCTTTGTTCGCTGAGGAAAATCCCGAGAATATCATTTCAATACTGCTTGAACAACAGGAACAGGTTCTGAGAGAAGAACTCTCCGAGCGTCAAGCAAAGCTTGACTTGATTGAGGGGATTAAGCGTGAGTTAAAGGAGCTTGATACTTTCTCCGTTGAATCTATCGGTGATATAGCACACGTTATGAAACAAAAAAATAAGCTTTCAAAAATGCGCTGGTTTATGGTGTTTACGGGCATTCCCGTGACAGCATTGCAATGGACGTCGATTGTGTTGTGGATCACACACGGTCTTTGGTGGCTGTTCGTGATATGGGCCTTTGTGGCAATTCCGTGGGGAATCTGCATATCTAAATATTATTTTAATCACGTTGCCTATATCTGCCCTGAATGTCACGAGGTGTTCAAGCCAAAAATGAAGGAAGCATTATGGGCATATCACACACCGAAAATGCGCCGTCTGATCTGCCCCAAATGCGGTCGCAAGGGGCTTTGCGTTGAGGTGTATGCGGAAAAGGAGGATAAGAAATAATGGATCAGATTATGGAATTTCTTCCGTTTTTAATTCCGCTTGTGATTGTACAGTTTGCGCTGTTTGGATATACACTGTATCATATTTTAACTCACAAGACATATAAGCGCGGTAATCGTGCTTTGTGGCTGGTCATTACCATTGCGCTGATGAATTTTGTCGGTCCGATCCTATATTTCCTTCTCGGTAAGGAGGATTCTTAATGGATATGCTACGCATCACCGGTTTGCATAAGCGGTTTGGTGATAAAGAGGTTTTGAGAGGACTTGATCTGTCCGTGCCGGAGCATAGCATTTATGGCTTTATAGGAAAAAACGGCTCGGGCAAGACAACCACGATGAAAACCGTTCTTGGACTTCTGAAAGCCGATTCGGGAGATATTATTGTTAACGGAGAGAAAGTGGTCTACGGACAAACCGATACCAACCGTTATATCGGCTATCTCCCCGACGTGCCGGAATTCTATTCGTTTATGACGGCGAAAGAGTATCTGCGTTTTTGCGGTGAGATTACGGGAATGAGCCGTGCAGATATAGAAGAACGTACAAGGGAGTTGCTCACTCTTGTCGGTCTTGCTGATGAAACGCACCGTATCAAAGGTTTTTCAAGAGGTATGAAGCAACGCTTGGGTATTGCACAGGCACTCCTCTCTCGCCCGAAGCTTCTTATTTGTGACGAGCCAACCTCGGCGCTCGATCCCGTCGGCAGAAAAGAAATACTCGATATTCTCTTGGCTATCAAGAATCAGACAACCGTGCTGTTTTCTACGCACATTCTATCTGATGTGGAGCGTATTTGTACAGACGTGGCTTTTCTGAAAGACGGTGTAGTGGATATTGGGGGTAAGCTGTCCAATATCAAAACGGGATGCCGAAGCAACGAATATGTGGTAGAAACCGAAAGCGACTCGGATACTGTCATTCTGCGAAATGCTTTTCCCGAGGTGAAGGAAATCGACAGAAATAAAGTGACATTCTCGGAGAATAAGTATTCTGCATCCGAAATTTTGCGCTTTGTTGCAGATCATCGTATATCACTCTTGAAGGTGGAGCGTTTAGAGCCGAGTCTTGAAGATCTGTTTATGGAGGTGACGGAAAAATGAAATCCTTGTTCACTTTCATAAAAAAGGAATGTATGGAGCAGCTTCGCAGCGGTAGATTGTGGATAACGCTCGTTCTGTTTGTTCTGCTTGGAATTATGAATCCTGCGGTGGCAAAGCTAACGCCGTGGTTGCTTGAGGTGATGGCAGACTCGCTTGCGGAAAGCGGTATGATAGTGACCGATGTAAAAGTCAGCGCGATGGATTCGTGGGTGCAATTTTTCAAAAATATGCCCATCGGGCTGATCGCCTTCGTTTTGCTTCAAGGTGCGATCTTTACCAAAGAGTATAGTTCGGGTACGCTGGTGCTTTCCTTGACGAAAGGACTCGAAAGATACAAGGTCGTTATTTCAAAAGCAGGTATTCTATGTGCGATTTGGTCGCTCGGTTATTGGCTCTGCTTTGGAATCACGTATCTTTATAATTCGTATTTTTGGGATAACTCGGTAGCGCAGAACCTTCTTCTTTCGGTTGTGTGCTGGTGGTTGTTCGGCGTATTCGTTATTTCTTTGATGACTCTCTTTTCTACGATATCCACTTCAAGCACAGAAGTGCTTCTCGGAACGGGAGCTGTCGTTCTTTTTTCCTATCTCGTTGGTTTGCTACCCAAGGCAAATAAATATCTGCCGACCTTGTTAACGGACGGTAATTCCTTGATATATGGTGTGGCACAATCAAAAGAATATATCGTAGCCATTATTGTAACGGCTATTGTGACTATAATTTGTTTTGCCGTCAGCATACCGATATTTAACAAGAAGCATTTATAAATTAACTTAGCCCTCGTTCCGTTTGGAACGAGGGCTGTTTTCCGCAAAGTAACAGCGTAACCCGGCAAAGTAACACTCCAAAGAGTAGATTTTTGGCCGAAAATATGATAAAATATGTTCAGAAAGAACGGAGGTGGTTCTATGGAGTTTTCAGAAAGATTAAAAGAACTGCGTAGTGAAAAAGGTATCTCGCAAGCAAAGCTCGCAGCAGATATACATATCTCGAGATCTGCCGTTGCAAAATGGGAGAACGGCTTGGGATTGCCGAATGACGAGTCACTCAAACTGTTAGCCGACTATTTCGGTATCACAACCGACGAGCTGATACCAAACAAGAGCAACGAAGAAATTCTTGTGTCGAAGAACAAAACCATC
>JAZTXD010000019.1:0-1341 GCA_045636265.1 Candidatus Flemingiibacterium sp. | reverse complement strand
GTGAGCGGTTATCTTTAATCATCACTAGGAAGCAACCGTATCGGTGCTCCTACGTTATTATTATACAACAGTTTTTATTTTCTGTCAATACTTTTTTATATTTTCCTCTTTTTTTCTCAAATCTCCAAACAATCTTCCCCGAAAAACTTGATTTTTTAACAAAAAAAGTGTATAATATAGGATGGAAATAAATTTACTCACAAGGAGACAAAAAAATGGCACTTGTAACAACCAAGGAAATGTTCAAGAAGGCTTATGCCGGCGGCTATGCTATCGGCGCTTTCAACATTAACAACATGGAGATCATCCAGGCTATCACCGAGGCAGCTGCTGAGGAAAAGTCCCCCGTAGTTCTCCAGGTATCCGCAGGCGCACGTAAGTATGCTAAGCACGCATACCTCATGGGCCTCGCTCGCGCAGCAGTTGAGGACAGCGGCGTTGATTTCGCTCTTCACCTTGACCACGGCGCAGATTTCGAGATCTGTAAGTCCTGCATCGACGGCGGCTTCACCTCCGTTATGATCGACGGTTCTCACTTTGACTATGAGGACAATGTCGCACTCACCAAGAAGGTCGTTGAGTACGCTCACGAGCGCGGATGCGTTGTTGAGGGTGAGCTCGGCGTTCTCGCAGGCGTTGAGGATGACGTTGTAGCTGAGCACTCCTCCTACACCCGTCCCGAAGAGGTTGAGGATTTCGTAACCCGCACCGGCGTTGACTCCCTCGCTATCTCTATCGGTACCTCCCACGGCGCATATAAGTTCACTCCCGCACAGTGCACCAGAAACGAGAAGGGCATCCTCGTTCCTCCTCCTCTCCGCTTCGATATCCTCGAGGAGATCGGCAAGAGACTTCCCGAGTTCCCCATCGTTCTCCACGGCGCATCCTCCGTTCCCCAGGAATACGTTGCAGAGATCAATGCTCTCGGCGGTCAGCTCCCCGATGCAGTAGGCATTCCCGAGGAGCAGCTTCGCCGCGCAGCTCAGATGGCTGTTTGTAAGATCAATATCGACTCCGATATCCGTCTCGCTATGACCGCAGGTATCCGCCGCGTATTCAACAGCAATCCCGCAGCATTCGACCCCAGAGATTACCTCAAGGTTGCTCGCGAGGAAGTTAAGAAGATGGTCAAGCATAAGATCGTCAACGTTCTCGGCTCCTCCAATACCCTTTAATTTCGTTTGCGGAGCAACGTCTTTTTGGCGTTGCTCTGTTTTTATATTTCTATTTTGGAACATTATTTGATCAAACGGCGCCACCCCTCATCCACCACTTCCGTGGTCCCCCTTCTCCCAAGGTCCGGGAGAAGGCATAGTTCGCCTTGCGGCGAACAGTCGATTC
>JAZTXD010000018.1:0-1079 GCA_045636265.1 Candidatus Flemingiibacterium sp. | reverse complement strand
GCCTGATGCGAGAGTGCGAGCGGGAGAGGCATGTACTCCTCTGTGTCGCAGCATGCATATCCGAACATCATTCCCTGGTCGCCGGCACCCTGTGCGTCAGCGTCTTCGCCCACGACGCCGCGGTTGATGTCCACGCTCTGCTCATGAAGAGCCGAGAGAATGCCGCATGAGTTGCCGTCGAACATGTATTCTGCCTTGTTGTAGCCGATCTTGTTGATCACGCGACGTACTGTCTTAGGGATGTCTACATATGCATCCTCTGAGCGTACCTCGCCTCCTACCACCACGAGACCTGTGCTGCAGAATGTCTCGCAGGCAACCTTCGATTCAGGGTCCTGACGGAGGAATTCGTCGAGAATGGCGTCGGAAATCTGGTCCGAAACCTTG
Source organism: Candidatus Flemingiibacterium sp. (assembly GCA_045636265.1). GTDB lineage: Bacteria > Bacillota > Clostridia > Oscillospirales > CAG-272 > Flemingiibacterium. Next base: position 692 of record JAZTXD010000018.1, on the reverse strand, counting down.
TCTGGGTGTCCTTCTGACACCGATTCTGATGTAAATAAGTAGTTCATATCGTCAATGTTTTTATTTTCGTTTTACAGATCCCCGATCAGGTCGGGGATGACGTGTGCCCGTCATTGCCGGCTTGACCGGCAATCTTATGTTTAGGACAAAACAAAAGCCCCACAAAAATGCGGAGCCGTCACAAAAACACAAAACATTGATGATGATTTAGCCGCACATGGCGACCTCAACATTTTAGCATTTTTTCAAGTGGTTGCAAGCGGTCAAATCTCTCCACATTTTCATTTCGGGCGGCAAAGATATACAAATTTTCTGACATGCAAATATTTAAACCCATAAATCGTTAAAATATTGCAATTTAGCCACCGAAAGTGCCTTTTAAATTTCATAACATCAGCAAAATGTCGTATCTTCGCGGGATAAAACCATTCATTAATTTTCTAAACCGTTATGAAACAAACAATTAAGTGTTTTATTGCTGTTTTTGCAGCAATGCTTATGAGCGTGGCGGCCTTTGCACAGGTAACCACATCAGCTCTGAGCGGACTCGCTGTTGACACTAACGGAGAGCCGGTGATCGGTGTCGCAGTGATCGCGACTCACACCCCTTCCGGTACTGTTTACGGCGTAACCACTAATGAAGTCGGCCGTTATACCATCAACGGTATGCGTTCCGGTGGTCCTTACACTGT
>JAZTXD010000017.1:0-5009 GCA_045636265.1 Candidatus Flemingiibacterium sp. | reverse complement strand
ATCGTGCTCAACGGCTATGAGCTTGGCGGCGGCTCGGTTCGTATCCATGATGCTGAGATTCAGTCGAAAATGTTCGACCTGCTCGGCCTTACCAAGGAAGAAGCGAACGAGAAGTTCGGATTCTTGCTTGAAGCGTTCAAGTACGGCGTACCTCCGCACGCAGGTATGGCGTTCGGTTTCGACAGACTGTGCATGCTTGCACTCGGTCTTGACGATATCCGCGACGTTATCGCTTTCCCGAAGGTGCAGAACGCATCCGAGCTTATGACGGGTGCTCCGGCGCTTCCCGATATGAAGGCTCTCGGCGAGCTGTCTATCGCAGTTGTAAAGGAAGAAACAGAAGAATAATAGAAACCGGCGGGGGATAATCCCCCGCCGATACTATTCCCGCAAATCTATGCGCCGCACCGTGTCGCGCAGACGCAACACATACGGCGGCGACACCGACAGCTCATCTATTCCCATTTTAAGAAACTCCCGCGTCAGCGAAGTATCCGCGGCAAGCTCACCGCAGATGCCTATCCATTTGCCGTGTGCATGCGCACACTTCGCCGCGTACCCGATAAGACGAAGCACCGCCTCGTGATGCGTGTCGCAAAAACGGTCAAGCTTCGGATTCTGTCTGTCGCAGGCAAGGGTGTACTGTATCAGGTCATTTGTGCCTACACTGAAGAAGTCAACGAGCGGGGCTAACCTGTCGCTGATTACGGCAGATGCCGGAGTTTCTATCATGATGCCGTGCTCAACATCAGCCGATATCGGCACGCCTTCGCGCGTGAGTTCCTCGCGTATCTCACGGCAGAATTCAAGTATTTCCGCTACCTCGGGAACACTTGTTATCATCGGGAACATTATCCCAAGCTCACCGTACGCCGATGCGCGATAAAGCGCGCGAAGCTGTGTTCGGAATACCTCGGGACGTGTGAGACAGATGCGTATTGCGCGAAGTCCGAGCGCGGGATTTTCTTCCTTGTCAAGAGCGAAATACCCTACCTGCTTGTCAGCACCGATGTCGAGTGTGCGGATTATCACCTTTTTGCCCGACATGCTCTCAAGCACCCGTCTGTATACCGTGAACTGCTCCTCCTCACTCGGATAGTCGCGCCGTTCAAGATACAGAAATTCGCTTCGGAACAGCCCGATTCCGTCAGCGTCACCGAGCAGCACCGCGCCGATGTCATCTACCCCGCCGATGTTTGCAAAGATATTGACGTGTGTTCCGTCAAGTGTAACATTTTCTTTTCCGCGAAGCGCTTCAAGAAGCTGTCTTGCTTCTTCATCCGCTTTGCGCTTCTTTTTCGCTTCGGCTATCTGTGTTTCGTTCGGGGACAGTATCACCTCACCTGTGGAGCCGTTTACTATTGCACTGTCACCGTCACGCACGGCTGAAAGAAATGCCTCTCCCACACCTATGACAGCCGGAATATTCATGTTGCGCGCTAAAATTGCCGTGTGCGAGTTTGGCGAGCCGTGCGCTGTTACAAAGGCGAGCACTTTGTTTTTGTCGAGCGTTACGGTTTCGCTCGGAGCAAGGTCGTCTGCGCATATTATAAGCTTTTCGTCGCCAAACGCAGCTTGGTCCGAGATACCGGACAGTATGCGTATGAGCCTGTTTGAAATGTCGCGTACATCCGCCGCACGCGCCTGCATATAGCTGTCATCCATGGCGGAAAACATAGCCTCAAAATTGTCTGCGGTGAGCGCAACGGCGTATTCCGAGTTGATGCGCTGACGCTCTATCATGCCGGTTACGGATTCGTTGTAGTCCTCATCCTCAAGCATCATTCGGTGAATCTCAAATATTTGTGCGCCTGCTTCGCCAACCTTCGGAAGTGCCTTTTTGTAAAGCGCATCAAGCTCGCTTGTTGCCGATGCGCGCGCTGTTTCATACCGCGTCACCTCGGCACGGATGTCATCGATATGCCGTCTTGTGACCTGCGCCGCATTTCTTCTTAAAACCGATATTTTCCCAATGGCAATAGCGCCGTACACGCCCTTGCCGACAAAGCTTCGCATCGACATACTCCTTTATAAGTTCTTTTCAAAAAATTCCTTCATAGCAGAAAGTGCACTGTCCTCGTCGCCGCCATCCACGCTCACTGTTACGGTGTCGCCGCACTTCACGCCAAGACTCATCAGCGAAAAAAGCTTGCACGCATCGGCAATTTTGCCGTCCTTTTCAACGGTTATCCTGCTTTCCGTCGCCTTTGCGGCGTTTACAAGAAGCCCCGCGGGGCGGGCATGGATGCCCACCTCATCACGGATTTTATAAGTGAAGCTTTTCATATCTGACCATCCTTCCCGACAAGACGTATAAAGTCACTGCCCACGCGGATACTTCCGCCTGCCGCGGTGGAAATTTCGCTGTAGCTTTCGGGATTGCATACGATAACGGGCGACACGGTTTTATATCCCTCGGAGCGTATCCCCTTTACATCAAAGGATATGAGCAGATCACCGCGTTTTACGCTCTGACCCTTTTTCACGTTCACGGTGAAATACTTTCCCTTGAGTTTTACAGTGTCAATACCGATGTGAAGCAGAATTTCACTTCCGTCATTGCCTTTAAGGTTTATCGCGTGCCCCGTGTCAAGGACGTTTTCGATAACGCCGTCACACGGTGCATACAGCTTGCCCTCGTTCGGTTCGATAGCCGCTCCATCACCGAGCATACGCTTTGAGAATACCTCGTCGGGTACGTTTTCGAGTAATACGATTTTGCCGGACATGGGGGCACTGAGAACTGTACTCTTTGCGCTTATTTCATGACTGCCCTCGTGCACCGCCTTGTCATCGCCCTCACCGATGATCTCGTCGGCACGTGATGCCATCGGGGAATCCATAAAGTCTTCGAGGTTTGATTTTATTACCGAAACCTGCGGGCCGTATATTACCTGAACGCCCTCGCCTTTTTTAATAACACCGGATGCGCCGCTTTTCTTTAAGTCGGATTCGCTCACGATGTGTGGGTCTTTGACCGTGATACGCAGTCTTGTGGCACAGCAGTCAATGTCGGTGATGTTAGTGATACCGCCAAGGCCGCGCAGGATGAGAGCACTTGTGAGATCAGAGTCAGCTTTTGCCGCTTTTCTTTCTTCAACGTCTTTTCTTGTATAAAGCTTGGTTTCCTCGTCGTCTGCCTCACGTCCGGGAGTCTTCAGGTTAAGCTTTCTTATCATCGTGCTGAAGAGGAAATAGTAAACGATTGCGTAAACAAGACCGATTACGACTATCCAAATCCAGTTTGTCTTTTCGTTGCCCTGGAGTATACCGAAGAGCGTGAGGTCGATAATACCGCCGGAGAAGGTCATGCCGACGCCGACGTTAAATATATGGGTGAGCATATAGGAAAGTCCGGCGAGGATGCAGTGGATAACGTAGAGAATGGGCGAAACAAAGAGGAATGTGAACTCAATAGGTTCTGTGATACCCGTAAGCATTGCGGTGAGCGCGGCGGAGAGTAGCAGACCGCCGACGATCTTTCGCTTTTCGGGACGAGCCGTACGGTACATCGCAAGTGCCGCCGCCGGAAGACCGAATATCATAAACGGGAACTTACCCGACATGAATCTTGTTGCCGACACGGAGAACTGTGTCGTGGACTTGGATGCAAGCTCTGCGAAGAAGATGTTCTGTGCACCCTGGATTAAATTGCCGTCGATTATCATAGCGCCGCCGACCTCTGTCTGCCAGAAGGGCATATAGAAGACGTGGTGCAGACCGAACGGTATGAGCGCACGCTCGATGATACCGTAAATCCACGTTCCCGCGTAACCGGATGCGAGGACGAGGTCGCCGAGTCTTGCAATCCAGCCCTGCACGATAGGCCACACGAAGAACATGATGATACCGACGATAAGATAAACGATACTCGATATGATCGGCACAAAGCGAGTGCCGCCGAAGAAGGAGAGTACCTGGGGAAGCTTGATTTTATAGAAGCGGTTGTGGAGTGCCGCCACGCCAAGACCGACGATAATACCGCCGAAGACGCCCATTTGAAGCGTGGGGATACCGAGCGCTGTGGTTGTGGAGTTTGCCGCCATGTTTTCAACGCCGCCGTTGGCGTTAATAAGCGCGGAGATTGCGGTGTTCATGATAAGGTAAGCAACAACGCCGGAGAGGGCGGCTACTTCCTTTTCTTTTTTAGCCATACCGATGGCTACACCTACCGCAAACAGAAGTGCTAAGTTGTCAAAAACGGCGCTTCCCGTTTTAGCCATGATGTCGAGGATAGTGTAGAGTATACCGCCCTCGTAGATTATGCTGTTAAGACCGTAGGTTTCAAGTGTTGTTGCGTTTGTAAAGGAGCTTCCTATTCCGAGAAGCAGTCCCGCAACGGGCAGCAGTGCTATCGGGAGCATGAACGAGCGTCCGACTCTCTGAAGCACACCGAAAATTTTTGATTTCATGTTTGAGATTTCCTTTCCCATTTTGATTGCCGTTTTTATTATGCACGGCAATTTGAAAAATATTACATGAAATCAAATTAAAAAGTGAGGGAAATCCAAGATTTCCCTCAAAAACCTTTCATACCAGTAAGGGAACGCGGGAGCGGTGTCTTTCGATTGCCGCTGCACAGCGCGAATCTTTTTTGAGCGCGAACCGGGCGTCAAGGGAAAAGAAAGGGATTTCAAAAGGGAAGGGAAAACCGTAGGTTGTCCCTTCCCTTTTGCGTATCCTCTATGCGCATGGCGATGCGCTTCGCCGTGTCGGCGCTCTGGAGAGCGCCTCGGGGATGCGTAAATCCAAGGAGGGAGGACAACCAACTGCGTAGGTTTTCCTCCCTCCTCCGGCTCCTCCCTCTTTCCTTGCTTTGCGCCGGAGGCGCTCCACTGCGCTCAAAAAAGATTGGCGCTGGTATGCGCGTTCACACTGCCCTCATTGCAGATAGCGCATAGGAAAAGGGAGAAGTTATTATTTGGCTTTTGTATGTTTGTGTGTGAACACCTCAAATAATCTCAAGCTCGTTTTTGCTCGGAAGCTCCTTCCTATAACAGAAAGGCTTG
>JAZTXD010000016.1:0-19831 GCA_045636265.1 Candidatus Flemingiibacterium sp. | reverse complement strand
AGATGAAGCTCGCAACCGATACACTTGAAAAATATCTTGGAATTTGAGGTGTCAGATCATGAAAGGAACTAACACATGGAGCTATCGCCCGTACAAGCCGCTTCTTTATAATGTTGGCGATATTTACATATGCCGCGTTGTACCATACGAGGATGCGATCCACTTCGAGTGGCTTGATGATGACGGCGCACAGTATGACGTATACTACAGAGTTCGCGGCGAGAGCGAGTTTGTTCACTACGCCGCGCTCTCGGGCAGTGAGTGCGACATCAAGGGGCTCACCAAGGACACCGAATATGAGTTTTACGTTGCCTGCGGTGAGAAAAAGAGCCTTGTAAGACTTGCAAGATGCGGCGAGTCTGTCGGAACTGTTGTAAACTATCTCCACCCTGAAGATCCCGCATATTCTTTCTCCGGAAAGTATCTCTGCTCACCCTCACTGGTGCGTCATCCGGACGGATTTCTGCTCGCTTCAATGGACCTTTTTGCCGGAAACCATCCGCAAAACCTCACCCTCATTTTCCGCTCGGACGATGACGGTGCGACATGGCACTACGTGAGCGAGCTTATGCCGTGCTTCTGGGGCAAGATGTTTATTCACAAGGGCGAGCTTTACATGCTCTCCTGCTCCACCGAATACGGCGACCTGCTTATCGGCAAGTCCACCGACGGCGGCAAGACATTCGGCACTCCGACAGTTCTTCTGCGCGGCGGAAACGGAAAGAATAACACCGAGGGTGTTCACAAAAATCCGCAGAATATCGTTAGATACAATGGAAGAATATATGAAACTCTCGAGTGGGGTTCATGGGGCAATCAGCAGTATTGGCATGCGGCAATGGTAATGTCGTGCGACGAGAACGACGATCTCTTAGTGCCCGAAAACTGGAGCTTTTCCGAGCCTAAGCCGTTTAATCCGGGCGATGCTCCCGAGCTTGCGGACGTTCCGCATAAGACAATGACAATCGAGGGTACGCTCGTTATCACACCCGAAAATAAGCTTATGAACGTTATGCGCTTCGGCTTCCCGATGCAGGGATATGCTCTGTGCTATGACGTAGATACCGAGAATCCCGAGGGAATTCTCAAATATTCGTACCTCATGCCGTTCAACGCACATCTGTCGAAGTTTATGATAAAGTACGATCCCGTGAGCAAAAAGTACCTCACCATTGCAAACTATATTTTCGACCGCGAAAGGGAGAGAGCGAGAACACTTCTCTCGTTTATGGCGAGTGACGATCTTAAAGCTTGGGATGTTGTGTGCGATCTTCTCGACAGACGTGAGTGTGACCACCAGCAGGTTGGTTTCCAGTACGTTGACTTTGAAATTGAGGGCGATGACATTATCTTCCTCTCCCGTACCGGCATCAATAATCCGGCAAACTATCACGATACGAACTATTCTACGTTCCACAGAATTAAGAATTTCAGAGAAATGTTGTAAAGATTTCGGGAGGCGTTTATTCGCCTCCCGTTTTTATGTTGGCGATACAGTGCACCGCATCGCCGTGCGCGTAATGACAAAAGGGATGGACAACCAATGCTGCCGCAATGGTTTTCCACCCCTCTTGACTCCCCGCTTTCCTTTGGCTTGGCGCCCGACTCGCGCTCAAGGTCGCCGATCAGCCTTGCGGCTCCCGGCTCTATTCGCGCCGGTAAAGCGGTAATCGTAAATGAACCGCTCCACTCTAAGGCGGACAGTCGAGGACGCCTGTCCCTACAAAAACGCCGCCCAATTCGAACGCTATCTGAAATGTGGGCGGTGTGTTTGCACTAACCAGCGCGAATCTTTTTTGAGCGCCGGGGAGCGCGTCCGGCGCAAGGCAAGGAAAACGGGGGAGTCTAAGAGGGGGTAGAAAACCTGCGCAGCTGGTTGTCTATCCCCTCTTTTACGCGTAACCTCGGCGCTCCGGGGAGCGCCGAACTACTCAACTAATCTTCCGTCAGTCGTGACCGTTACAACTCTCCACGGGATGAACTTTCCGCTTGCCTGAAGTGCCCGCTTTACGGCATTCTCAATGCCGCCGCAGCAGGGAACCTCCATGCGTGCGACAGTGACGCTCTTTATGTTGTTGTTTGCGATAATCGCGGTGAGCTTGTCTGTGTAATCTCCCTCGTCGAGCTTGGGACAGCCGATGAGCGTGATGCGGTTTTTAATAAATTCCTCATGGAAATTGCCGTAAGCATATGCCGTGCAGTCTGCCGCCACAAGCAGATTTGCTCCGTCGAAATAAGGCGCGTTCACGGGAACGAGCTTTATTTGCACGGGCCACTGCGAAAGACGGCTTTGTGCCGATGTGCTCGGTGCGGAGTGCTCACATGCCTCACGCTTGATAGCTTTGGAATGCGTTCCGGGACATCCGCACGGAAGCGTTTTCGGAGCTTTTTTCTGCTTTGCCGCGAGAACTGCCGCCACGTTATACTCGGGGGCATCGCGCATCTCAAATGTTATCGCGTTTGTGGGGCATGCCGGCAGACAGTCGCCAAGACCGTCGCAGTAATCCTCACGTGTAAGTACGGCTTTTCCGTCGATCATTTCGATTGCACCCTCGTGACACGCTGCCGCACAAGCACCGCATCCGTTACATTTTTCTCTGTCTATTTTGATTATTTTTCTGAGCATTATTGTGTTCTCCTTTATAGTGGTATTGACTTTACGGTTATATTATAGTATAATTATTATAACAAATCGGTTGTTTTTACAACAGAAATGAGGAAAATTTGAAAAAATATATCTCTATGCTGAAAAAAACACGCCTCTTCTATGGACTTGCCGAGGATGAAATAGAGTCGATGCTGTCTTGTCTGGATGCACGGCTTTACACATATGAAAAGGGAGAATATGTGTTAAGAGAGGGCGAGCGTATAAACAATATCATGCTTCTTACAGAGGGCGCACTGTATATACAAAGAGATGATTATTGGGGAAACCGCAGTATTCTCGGACATATTTCACAGGGGGAGATGTTCGGCGAGGCGTATATCGCCCCCGAAAGCACAGCAATACTCAACGACGTTGTGGCAACACTTGACAGTACGGTTATCTTCTTCGATGTTAACCGTATCATTACCACCTGCTCATCGGCATGCCGCTTTCATTCGATGGTGGTGCGGAATCTTTTTTTCGCGCTGTCCGAAAAAAACAGATCTCTTGTGCAAAAGCTCGGGCATATGTCAAAGCGCTCAACCAGGGAAAAACTGATATCTTATCTTTCAGAAGAAGCGAAAAATCAGAAAAACGGAAGCATTACAATACCGTATAACCGACAGCAACTCGCGGATTTTCTTTCGGTCGACCGCAGTGCGATGTCAAATGAGCTTTGCAGGATGCGTGACGAGGAGCTTATTGAATTTGAGAAAAATCGGTTCCGACTTTTGTAAATGTACTGCTTGCACTATCTGCAATGAGGGTGGTATGAACACTCTGTACCAAGCGAGTCTTTCTTCGAGCGCAAAGGAGCGCCTCCGGCGCAAAGCAAGGAGGACAGGGGGAGCCCGAGGGGGATGAGGAACCTACGCAGTTGGTTCCCCATCCTCCTCGTATTTATGCATCCCCGGCGCTCTCATGAGCTCCGATGGTATGCGCCGTATCGCCATGCGCATATAGGACGCGCAAAAGGGAAAGGACAACCTTCGGTTTTCCTCTCCCTTTTGGATTCCCTCACTTTTCCCTTACGCCCGACTCGCGCTCAAGGTCGCCGATCAGCCTTGCGGCTTCCGGCTTTATTCGCGCAGTATAGCGGTATCTGTAGACACCGCTCCGCTTGAACTATCAATGGGGTAAAGTTGCAATTTAAAAATACTATTGTATTTTGCGTAAGCTTGTGCTATAATTAAGGTAATATATTACACATCCGATAGGAGAAGTATCATGTATCAGAAGGATATTCACAAAATCTGGCTTGCCACGGGCACGAGGCGCGTATATCTCGAGCCGTCTATGGCAAACCGCCATGGACTCATTGCAGGTGCAACCGGTACCGGTAAGACCGTAACGCTTAAAGTCCTTGCGGAATCGTTTTCCGACATGGGTGTTCCCGTTTTCGTTGCCGATATCAAGGGCGACCTTTCGGGAATGTGCACTCCCGGTTCGGAGAATAAGCACATCCGCCGCAGTATAGATACAATGGGTATCGAGGACTTTAACTATACCTCATACCCCGTACAGTTCTGGGACGTTTACGGCAAACAGGGGCTTCCCGTGCGCACGACCATATCCGAAATGGGACCGGAGCTGCTCGCGCGTCTTCTCGGACTTAACGATACACAAAGCGGTGTACTTCGTATAGTGTTCCGTATTGCGGACGACAAAAATCTGCTGCTTATTGACCTCAAGGACCTGCGCTCCATGCTTCAGTATGTGGGCGATAACGCAAAAGAATATAAGCTTACGTACGGAAATATCTCCGCGCAGTCTGTCGGCGCTATACAGCGTGCACTACTCACACTCGAGGACGAGGGCGGAGAAGTGTTCTTCGGTGAGCCGTCGCTTGAGCTTGCGGATTGGATAGAATGGGACGGACAGGGCAGAGGTATGATGAATATTCTCGAATGCTCCGAGCTTTTCCAGCGTCCGCTTCTCTACGGAACCTTCCTTCTTTGGATGCTTTCCGAAATATACGAAATGCTTCCCGAGGCGGGTGACCTTGATAAGCCGAAGCTTGCTTTCTTCTTTGACGAAGCGCATCTTCTCTTTGACGATGCCCCCAAGGCACTTGTCGACAAGGTGGAGCAGGTTGCAAGACTTATCCGCTCCAAGGGTGTCAGCGTGTGGTTCATAACCCAGAATCCCACGGATATCCCCGACAGCGTACTCGGACAGATCGGTAACAGAGTACAGCATGCGCTCAGAGCGTATACCCCTCACGATCAGAAGGCACTGAATGCCGCGGCGAAGTCATTCCGCGTAAACCCTGAGTTTGACAGTGCCGAAGCTATACAGGCGCTCGGCGTTGGCGAGGCGCTCGTGTCGGTGCTTGACGCGGACGGCGTGCCCTCTATAGTGGAGCGTGCGAATATTCTGCCGCCGAGAAGCAGTATGAACGCTGTTGATGCTGTGCTTTTGCAGAGTACGGTTTTAGCAAGTCCGCTTCGCTCAAAATATTCCGCAGAGGAGGACAGAGAATCCGCATATGAAGTGCTCGCACAGGAGCGTGAGGCGGCAATAAAAGAGGAAGCCAAGCAAAAAGAGGAAGAAGAAAAGGCTAAAGAAAAAGAGAAAAAGGAAAAAGAAAAAGCTGCCAAGAAGAAAAGCTCGGGACGCAAAAAGACGAGCGTGTTTGAAAAGGCTATGTCAAGCACGGCAAACACGATCGGACGTGAAATCGGCAAAAAGATAGTCCGCGGACTTTTTGATACGTTTTTGAAGTGATATTTTTCATAAGAAAATATACAGCGAGCCGGTGTGATGCACATCGGCTCGCTGTTGTTTTGTTTCCCCTATTCCCAAAGCTCCTCATTTGACAGCGATTCGGCAATCATAAAGATAAGCTTTTTGACAGAGGTGTTGCACTGCGAATCCCGTATCGCCGTGCGTATATCGCGCTCGATACAGTGCACATTGGTTCCGTTTTCGCGTGCAATTACCGTATACAGCTCGTCTGCCGAACAGTAGAAATATTCGCTGTCATTGCGTACGAGTTGTACCGCCCGACACAGATACACATAGCCTTTCATACAGGGGGAAATGCCGAGTTGTTTCACAGATTCTTTTATGTTATGCGGTATGCTAAATCCGTTCATTTTTTCTCTCCATTGACGTTATCCAATAAAGTATAGCAAATTTTAACCGGGTTTGCACGCGGCAATATATACAAATAAATCGCGAAAACTTGACATATCACACAAGTTTTTCTATCTTGACAAATATTTGTGCCGGTGGTAAAATAAAAATAACCTGAATAACATAATAGGAGTCAGTTGCTATGAACATAAAAAAATCCTTCAGCGAGCTTGTGGGAAAAACTCCGCTGCTCATGCTTTCACGTTACGCAGCCGCAAAAAATGTAGATGCCGAGATTTTGGCAAAGCTTGAATATTTTAATCCTGCGGGAAGCGTTAAGGACAGAGTTGCCGTAAAAATGATAGACGATGCTGAAAAGAGCGGTAAGCTTGCCCCCGGAGCCACTATAATTGAGCCGACGAGCGGCAATACCGGTATCGGTCTTGCGGCTGTTGCGGCGTCACGCGGATACAAGGTTATCCTCACCATGCCCGATACGATGAACTCCGAGCGCATAAGTCTGCTTCGCGCGTATGGCGCAGAGCTTGTTCTCACAGACGGCTCGCTCGGTATGACGGGTGCCATTGAAAAGGCAAACGAGATAGCGGCATCAATTCCCGGAAGCATGATAGCAGGACAGTTCGTGAATCCTGCGAACCCTGCGGCACACTTTGAAACCACCGGTCCCGAAATATGGGAAGATACAGACGGAAGGGTTGACATTTTCGTTGCCGGCGTTGGTACGGGCGGAACACTTACGGGTACGGGATGTTATCTCAAAGAGAAAAATCCCAACATAAAAATTGTAGCCGTTGAACCGGCATCCTCTCCGCTTCTGTCCGAGGGCAGGGCGGGCGCGCACGGACTTATGGGAATTGGCGCGAACTTTGTTCCCGACACGCTTGACACGGAAATCTATGATGAAATAATCACCGTTACCGAAGCGGATGCATATACCGCCGGACGTGAGCTTGTCAAAAATGAGGGCGTGCTTGTCGGAATTACATCGGGCGCGGCACTTCATGCGGCGACACTGCTTGCCAAACGACCGGAGAATAAGGGGAAGGTCATAGTTGCGCTGCTGCCTGACACGGGCGACAGATATCTTTCAACCCCCATGTACAGTGAATAAATACACCGGCTGTGTGCACTTTGTGTGCATACAGCCGATTTTATATGTTCAGATAGCGGTAAAATGTAGTTTGCTATGGGCTTATTTGTCTAATTTAACTATTGACAAAATGCCTGTTTCGTAATAATATATTATAGGTCGCGTAAGTACGCGGCAAATTTATTTTTAGGAAGTGTTATGATGACCGTTTTGCTTTCGATTTCATTTGCGATGCTCGTTGGGTTGATGTTGTCCCGACTGGCAAAGCTGGTTTCTCTGCCGGCAGTGACCGCTTATCTTGTGGCGGGCATAATCGTCGGTCCGTTCTGTATCGGTGCACTTGGCATCGAGGGACTTGGATTTGTTTCCGAGGAGAGCATCAAGGGGCTTTCCATTATATCCACGGCGGCTCTCGGATTTATCGCCTTTTCAATAGGAAACGAGTTTCGACTCTCACAGCTTAAGAAGACCGGTAAGGCGGCTACATTTATCGGTATTTTCCAGGCTGTAACCGCGGCCCTTATTGTTGATATTGTGCTTGGTGTTCTGGCGATATTCGATATTCTCTCTTTCCCGGCGGCGATCGTACTTGGTGCTATTGCTACCGCAACCGCTCCTGCGGCAACTCTTATGGTCGTACGTCAGTACAAAGCAAAGGGCGAGCTTACCGACCTGCTTCTGCCCATCGTTGCTATTGACGATGCGGTTGGACTTGTAATATTCGCTGTTTCGCTCGGCATTGCGAGAGCGCTTGAAAGCGGTCATGTTGACGTTATATCAATAATTGTAAATCCGCTTATCGAGATAGTGGGCTCACTCATTCTCGGCGCGATTATGGGCGTGGTACTCACATTTATCGAACGCTTCTTCCATTCACGCTCCAAGCGTATGTCTATGGCGATCGCGTTTGTGTTCCTCACCGTTGCACTTTCTCTGATCAAATTCCATATCGGTCCTGTTGAGATCGGTTTCTCCTCACTGCTCGTATGCATGATGCTCGGAACCGTGTTCTGCAACCTTTGCGACTATTCCGAGGAACTTATGGAGCGTGTGGACGGCTGGACAACTCCGCTTTTCATTCTGTTCTTCGTACTCTCCGGCGCGGAGCTTGACCTTTCGGTGTTCACCGATCTTACGGTTGTACTCATCGGTGTCACATTCCTCATTGTTCGTGCAATCGGAAAATGGGGCGGTGCCGGACTTAGCGCAAAGTGGATGAAGTGTTCTCCGAATGTTTGCAAGTACCTCGGTATCACACTCCTTCCGCAGGCAGGTGTTGCGCTCGGTATGTCGCTTCAGCTTGGCGGACTCGCGCAGGATGACCAGTATCTGATCCGCAATATCGTACTGTTCTCCGTACTTGTGCTTGAGCTTGTAGGACCGCTCTTCACAAAGATCGCGCTCACAAAGGCTGGCGATATCATCCCCGAAAACAAGACCACTGCTCGCGGTGTTATTCCAAGTAAACACCACGGCCCCCATCCCAAGCAGGAAAAGAAATCGAAATAAATAAGTTCACCGCAGTCGGTATTGACTGCGGTGATTTTTGTTATTGTTCGCTGTTGGAGTTTTTATCGGCAGCGGTATCTTTCTTTGCGTTTCTGTTTTTTATTTTTTTGAGCTTGCCGCCAAGCGTTTTGCTTGCGATATTTTCGGCAGAGCGCCTGATATTAGCAGCGAATGAGTGGTTATCATCTTTATCCGCAAGCTGCTTGATTTCCGTATCGGTGTAATAATCCGATGTTTCGGTGGGAAGCTCTTTTGTACGCAGACGCTTCTCCACAAAAAGTTTAAAGAGCATGTAGAGTATCGCGAATATCGGAACACTTACGAACATTCCGAAAAGCCCCCACAGACCGCCCATCACTGTGATAGAGAAGAGTACCCACAAAGAGGAAAGTCCGGTGGTTCCACCGAGGATTTTAGGAACGATAATATTTCCGTCGATTTGTTGGATGATAACATTGAGTATGATAAACCAAAACAGCTTTGACGGATCAGCAGGGTTAACGATAAAAATTATAATCACACCGGGAATAGCTCCGATAAACGGACCGATAACCGGGATTATATTTGTGATTGCGATCATTACACTGAGGAGAGGTGCATACGGTATTCTGAATATTGCCAGTGCAATGAACATTACAATGCCCACTACTATAGAATCAAGAACTTTTCCTATGAGATATGAGCCGAAAGTTTTGTTTGTGAAGTTGCCGAATTCGAGAATGTTATTGTAGTGATACTCGCTTGTAAATGAACGGATTGTTTTCTTTATCTGCGCGAGCAACATTTCTTTGGTTGAAAGAGTATATATTGCGAAGAAAATTCCAAGGACAATGTTTAAAACTCCGTTGGCAACGCCTGCAAATGCACTGAATACTAACGGAACATAGTCTCTCAGTATTGTAAGTGAATTTTCTATGAGGGTGTCAAGGTTGTTGGTAATAAGGTCGAGCTGCGAAGTGAGCATTGAAAGTTCTTCGCCGAGTTCCGAGTTTGTGAAATATCCGAAAATCGTGTTGAAGAAGTTTTCAATTGTAAGCTCGGCCGGGTTGAATATTGAGTCCGGAAGAAATTCATCAAGCCATGCTACGGTTTTCGAAATATACCCGCTCATCTTTGATGCCAGGTCCGTTACACTAAGTATTACCTGCGGAATGATGATTAAGAAAATTATTGTTACCGCGACAAAGAGAACGAGAAGAGCAAATGTTATTGAAAGTCCTCTTTTTACATTGAACCTGCGTTTTGAAGTTACCTTGAATCGGAATATATGCTTTTCCGATATTTTAACTAAGGGATTGGCTATATATGCTATTGCAAGGCCAATATAAAACGGTGTCATTATAGCGTTGAACTTTGACAAAAATGCGGCTGCACTGTCATAGTTAATCATGAGGACACACAGAAGCATGAGAATGACAGCCGTTATGACAGTATATACGGCAATCGTTGTGTATTTGCGATTCCAATCGAGTTTCAATTTATACCTCCGCACAAAATATTATACCTTAAATTAATTATACTTCAATAAAGTGCACATTGTCAAGTCATTTTACAAATTAAGCGAACAATTAACATATTCGTTAAACTTAATTTTAGTTAGGACAGTAAATTTTAAAAAAGTATAAATTTAAGGGCGATTCCGTTGCAAAAATGCAAAATGTGTGGTATAGTATAGTGTATGGCTTTAATTGTACACCAAATCGTGCAAAGGTTATGGCAATGACTATGAAAGAGATAAACGTAGCGCATTCAAACGGAAAATATAAAATTTACGTCGGTGAGGGCATACTCTCCGATGCGCTTGCGGCTGCGCTTTGCAACAAAACCTATGACCGCATATTTGCCGTGTGGGACAGCAATGTTTACAATCTGTGGCATGATTATGTTCTGTCGGCTTTGGAAAAATCCGGCTTGGAACTTGACGGTGAGCATGTGTTTGCCGCCGGCGAGATAAACAAGCGCCTTGACACGGTTTTGGATATGTATACCGCTTTTGCAGGTGCAAACCTCACGCGCCGTTCACTTGTAATCGCAATCGGCGGCGGTGTTTGCGGCGATATGACCGGATTTTCGGCTGCCACATATCTTCGTGGCATTGACGTTTTGCAGATGCCGACCACACTGCTTTCACAGATTGATTCCTCAATCGGAGGAAAGACCGGCGTTGATTTGTCTGTTGGCAAAAACCTTGTGGGCGCGTTTCACCAGCCGATAGCTGTTATTGCGGACAGCCGTTTTCTCTCCACCTTGCCTGACCGCTATATGGATGACGGCATGGGCGAGGCGATTAAGTACGGATGTATCGCGGACGCTGAACTTTTTGACGGTATTGCGAACAGAACTGTTGACAGAGCTGATATGGTGTACCGCTGTATGAAAATAAAGGCGGCGGTAGTTGAAGAGGACGAGCTTGAGCTTGGTGTGCGCGCTATACTGAACTTTGGACACACATTCGGACACGCTGTTGAGAAGCTCGGTAATTTTGAGAGATTTTCCCACGGAGAGTCGGTCGGTATCGGTATGCTGTATGCGGCGCGTGTCGGTGCGGCACTCGGGTTTGACAATACCGTTGAGGCGAAGATACGCACGGCACTTCTGGCGTGGGGACTCCCCACCGATATGGATTATACGAAAGAAGAGCTTTTGCGGGTGATTGGTTCGGATAAAAAGCGTGTTGCAGATGAGATAAAATTTATTCTGATTGATAAGATAGGCGATGCGGTAATAAAAAAGCTTCCGATTTCGGACCTTGGGGATATGATATGAAAAACATGACATTCTCTCCGTCTGAAATAAACGGAACGGTCCGCGTTCCGTCCTCGAAAAGTCAGTCTCACAGAGCACTCATATGCGCGGCGCTTGCTGGCGATTCTGCTGTGCACGGCGTTGACTTGTCAAACGATATTACAGCAACTGCAAATGCGCTCTCGGCACTTGGTGCCAAAATCGAATACAATGATTCGGAGCATACATTTTATGTGGGCGCTCCGTGTACACACAATATAACCGCCGGCACTGTGAACAGCGGCGAATCGGCATCTACACTGCGATTTTTCATACCGCTTGCCGCCGCTCTCGGAGCCGATGTTACCTTCATCGGTGAGGGACGCCTTCCAAAGCGCCCCACGGATATATACATTCCACTGCTTACGCCAAACGGAGTATCTCTTGAATATCCGAAAAACGGGGACTTTTTGCCGCTTCATATTTCAGGAAGCCTTAAAGCGGGTGAGTTTTCGCTTCGCGGAGATGTTTCCTCACAGTTTGTGACGGGGCTCATTTATGCCGCCACACAGCTTGAGGGGCAGAGCAAAATCTTGCTTACAACAAAGCTTGAGAGCAAGCCGTATGTCGACCTTACGCTGGATATGCTGGAAGAGTTCGGTGCTGATGTTGCCGTGATTGACGGCGGATACGCCGTAAATGGCACGAAGCTTGTGCCGCGCGAAATATACGTTGAGGGCGACTGCTCGCAGGCGGCATTTTTTGCCGTGGCGGCAGCGGTTGGCGGCAGCGTAACGCTTGGCGGCATAAGACGTGACACAAAGCAGGGCGACTTCAAGCTCTTTGATATAGTTTCGCGCTTCGGTGCAAACGTTACATGGATTGCTGAAAACGTCACCGTTTCAAAAGCGGATACGCTTCACGCATCCGATATAGATGCCGCGGACATCCCCGACCTTGTGCCGGCGCTTGCCGTTATGGCGGCTTTGGCAGAGGGGACAACTCGCATATATAACGCCGGCAGACTCCGCATTAAGGAGAGTGACCGCATATCATCCACGGTGGAAATGCTCACATCCCTCGGCGCAAATGTGAGCGAAACCGAGGACGGTCTTATAATAGTAGGCAAAAAACAGATTTCTGGCGGCAGAGTATGCGCCTATAACGATCACAGAATAGCAATGGCGGCGGCCGCCGCATCCGTAGGATGCACGGGCGATGTTACCGTGGACGACATGAGCTGCATAAATAAATCATATCCCGAATTTGTTAGGGATTTTATGAGTGTATGTATCCCAAAATAAGAACAGGGGACTTAAAATATGAGTATAGACAAGAATTCTCCCGTTGCGCTTTCGCGTATCGGCGAATATGATGTGGACGCGCTTGAGGCGGTTATCCGTCGGCAGATTGAGAAGCTCGGAGTGTCCGATATGTTTTCGGGCAAGAGGGTGGTTATAAAGCCGAACCTTGTTATGAAAAAATCTCCCGAGGCGGCGGCAACAACTCATCCGGTCGTCCTTGAGGCTATGATACGCATACTTAAAGACAGCGCGGCAGATATAATAATAGCGGAAAGTCCCGGCGGACTCTATACACCGCAGACACTTACCTCTGTCTACAAGGGCTGCGGGATCTACGAAACCGCCGAAAAATGCGCAGTTGCTTTAAACTTCGACACAAGTGCACGCGACACCGCGGCACCGAGTGGTAAAACGTCGAAAATGTTTTCGGTCATCACACCGATACTTGACTGCGACGTTATTGTAAATCTTGCGAAGCTCAAGAGTCACTCGCTTACCGGCTACAGCGGTGCTGTGAAGAATTACTTCGGAGTGGTTCCCGGTGTTACAAAATTTGAGATGCACTCGCGTTTCCCGGATTACAACGATTTCGGCTCCATGCTCGTTGACCTTTGCGGTATGATACAGGAAACAAAGCCGACATTCAACCTGCTCGATGGCATACTCGCCATGGAAGGCAACGGTCCCACCGGCGGAAACGCAAGGAAAATGGACTGTATTATTTCAGGCGTGAATCCGTTTAACGTTGACGTTGTCGGTTCACACATAATAGATGTAAGCGGCGTTATTATGCTCGACGAGGGCAAGAAACGTGGGTATTCTCACGAGAGTGTTTCTGATGTAACTGTTATATCGGATGAGCCGCTTGAAAACTTCAAGGTTCACGATTTCGTGAAGCCTGATACGAGGGGCGGCTCAGCTTCCGCTTCGCTTCTGGCAAAGCTTCCCACAATGTTTGGCGGCAAGCTTAACAAGTGGCTTCAGCCGCGCCCTGTTATAGATAAAAAGAAGTGTATCGGATGCGCGGAGTGTGAGAGAAGCTGTCCCAGACACACCATTGAAATGAGAAATACCAAAAACGGCAAAAAGCAGGCATATATCATCGATGGCGAGTGCATCAAGTGCTACTGCTGTCAGGAGCTGTGTCCCATAAAAGCTGTTAAAATAAAAAAGAACCCAATAATAAAGCTGATCGGAGGCTGACATATTGAGTGACTTGACCACTTTGACAAGAAAAGCACCCGCGAAGATCAATCTTTATCTTGAAGTCAGTGCCAGACGCGCGGACGGATACCACGATATCGAAAGCGTTATGCAGACCGTGACGCTTTTTGACATGATCACGCTTGAACGCCGCACCTCTGACGGACAGGGCATTATAATAAAATGCGACAGGGACGGCGTTCCTCTCGATGCGAAGAATCTTGTCCACCGCGCGGCAATGCTGTTTTTCGAGAAAAACGGCATAACACACCGCGACGTGACGTTTTCCATTGGCAAGCAGATTCCCATGGCGGCAGGTCTTGGCGGCGGAAGCTCGGATGCGGCGACTGCACTTGTGCTACTTAATGAGGTGTATGATACTGCGCTTACAGAGAATGAACTGTGTGTGCTTGGCGCAAAAATCGGCGCAGATATTCCGTTCCTTATAAAGCAGGGGATAAGCGTTACACGCGGAATCGGAGATGAATTCCTGCCGTGCGGCAGAATGCCCGACTGCTATGTTGTGCTTGCGTGCGAGGGGCAGGGAATATCCACTCCGTGGGCGTATGCGCGCCTTGACGAAATGTACGATTTCGCCGCGCGAAATGTAAGCACCGACAAGTTTACCGATGCGCTGTCGGGCGGGGATATTTCACGTATTGCAAGTGAGATGACGAATATTTTTGAGTCCGTTGTTCTTTGTGAACACAAAGAGGCAAAAAAAATAAAGCAGACCTTTGAGGAAAACGGTGCCGTGAAAGCCATGATGAGCGGAAGCGGTCCGGCGGTGTTCGGTATATTCACCGATGAGAATACGGCGGCAAGTGCCGTCAAAGCGCTCCTGAAAGATGGAACACAGGCGTTTTTAGCAAAGCCCTATTATCCTGCAGTATGATATTGCAGGTGGGAAATATAAAAATCAAATAGCAAGAATGGAGAAAACCAATGAAAATTACTAAACTTATTGCACTTTTGCTGGCGGCAGCGCTTTGTTTGGGCCTTGCCTCCTGCGGCACCGACGGTAACGGTGATGATACCACCGATACTGGCAGCTCCAATGTCGGAGAAGAGGACGACGGCACACCTGTATACAGCAAGGGTCTTGACGAAAACGGACACTTTGTTGGCGTGCGTGCACTTGACTACGTAACTCTTCCCAAATATAAGGGACTTGACATTGATGAGAAGCTCATGGTGGCTGACGAAGACAGAGTTCAGTATGAGCTCGAACAGGTGCTTGCAAATCACGTCGATGAAATAACCGACACTTCCGCTGTAATTAAGGACGGAGATACTGTTAACATCGACTATGTAGGCTATGTTGACGGCGAACAGTTCGGCGGCGGAAACACCGGCGGACTTGGTACTGACGTAACGATCGGTGTTACAAACTACATCGACGATTTTCTTGAGCAGCTTATCGGACATCACCCCGGCGAAACTTTTGATGTTGAGGTAACATTCCCCGAGGATTACGGCAAGGATGAGCTTAACGGCAAGGATGCTGTATTTGAGGTTACAATAAACTATATTTGGGGCGAGCTTGTTCTCACCGATGAGATTGCTGCTGAGTATGAGTTTGAAAATTCAGAGGCTTTCCTTAACGATATAAGAAGATGGGTTCTCGCCAACGACAGATTTGAGTTTTTCAGATCTATCATCGAAAATGCAGAGGTTTCTGAGGTTCCCCAAAGCGTTATAGACTATATTGTGGCACTTGACGTCGATACTTATGAGTATTACGCAGAAATGTACGGTATTACGGTTGATCAGTATATTGCCGAATATACCGAATACGAAAGCAAAGATGCTTACATTGAGGGCAACATGTCAGCTTACAAAAAGGATGCAGAATTCTATCTTGCGGCTCAGGCTATAGCTGAGGATGCCGGTGTTGTTGCAACAACCGATGACATTATTGAAGCAGGCTACGAGAGCTATATCGCAGAGATGGGCGAGCCTTATCTCAAGCAGTACATGCTCTTCCAGCACATTCTCCCCGAGTATATCGCAGTCAACGGCAACGTTGCCCAGTGATTGAGTAAACAGCATAATAATACCGCCGAGAGTAACCGTAATTGGTCGCTCTCGGCGATTGTTTATTTCTTTATGCTCTGTATACCGCTTTTCATTATCATGCGGCGAAGCGGGGGAGAGCAGAGCGCGAAACGTTTGAAAGTTTTTGTGAAAAGCTTCAGACGAAGTGAGTGTGTCTTTTTTCGGTATATACGGATTACCGCTTTATTATCCTTGCCCTTTCCAAAGGCTTCGGCGAGCAGCTTTGCGCTGAGCATCGCGCCGCTTATTCCCTCAAACGAGCTTGAACTTATGAATCCCGCCGCTTCACCGAGAAGGTATACTCCGTCCTTTCCGCAGCAGAAATCCGACATCTTGCGCGGACTGGTTACAAGGCATGCCTCGCGCTTTACCGGCTCTCCGAAACTGTTCCCGATAAAGGCTTCAAGCCTTGACTTCTGCTTTTCAAATGCCTCCTTGCAGCCTTGCTTTTCAAACGCGCCGCCGAAGATCACGTACCCTTCCTTATGTATCGTCCACGAGCAGCTGTCGCTCGTTTCTCTGTCGAATATGCAGGAGTAATACGGAAGCTTCTGCCCGTTGTTTTCATACCATTCCTGAATGGAGATATACTGCTTTGGCATGCGTCCGATGAGCTGCCTGCGAACGACCGAACCGCCGCCGTCAGCACCCACTATAGCGCTTGCGGATACGGTTTCTTTTTCACCGTTGGCGTGTGTAATGTTCAGCGTGTACGTTGTGTTATCCTCCCGTATTTCATTGCACCGCGCGCTGTATACGGTGATGCTGTCGGGGATAAGTGAGAGCAGCCATTTGTCAAAGCCGTATCTGTCCATGTTGAGATAGTGGCGCTGGTAGTAGCGCACACAGCGTGCACCGAGGTCTATGGTTTCCACGGCGAATATCTGCGGGTCTGAGAGTATGCTTTTTGGGAGCGTAAGGTCGAACTGGGCAAGAACCTTCTGCGCATCGGGCGCGAGAAGACCGCCGCAGCATTTTTTGTTTTCTTCCGACTGTGCGTCTATAAGCAGAACGGATAAGTCGGGGCGGCGCGAGGCAATCTCACGCGCGAAAATGGCACCTGCAGGTCCGGCACCCACAATGGCAATATCGAAGCTTTTGTTCATTGTCTGCTCCTTTGCAAGCTGTTTTTCCGTCTTTGCTGACAGTATACCATAAAATAATACAGTTTGTGATGAAATAGGTATTTCTAAAAAGTAAAAAATAGTGCGAAAAAATGAACACGGTATGTCTGAAAAATATTGCACTTGGCAAATATCATATATACAATTCGAAATAATTGTAGAAAATGCAGAAATGCGGTTTTGGGGTTCTTTAAATAATTAAAATTTATTGACAAAAAAAGTAAAAAATGATATAATTATTCTAACGTAGTGCACCCTTTTTTCTGCTATCGAGTTACCATGAAAAAGTGAGGTTCTACGACGATTTAATCTATATCTGCAGTGCGGATTTGCTTAGTGATGCAAGCTTGTTCCGTAGCGTTAGATAAATGTCAAACTTAAGGAGAGTGGACTTATGAAAAAAAGACTTTTAGCCATGGTTCTTTCTATCGTAATGATTGTTTCCATGGTTCCGCTGTCGGTAATTCCTGTATTTGCGGCTCCTACCGCTCAGGCGGCACACGGAGTTATGCAGAATACCGATCAGAACAAGGGCGTTGTGTTTGCAAAATCTGCACAGCTGCACCTTGATGAACACGGTAATCCCGACGGAACGGTGGATATCGTGCTTCATGCATACACTACCGGTGCCGTAACTACCACAAACGTTATTACGCCCACCGATATTGTTCTCGTACTTGACCTTTCCGGAAGTATGGATGAGGCACAGTCATCAACCCAGCAGACTGTGTATACTCCTGTCTATGCAACCGAAACTCTTGCGAGCGGCGGCTGGTTCGGAAACGATTATCATACCGGCCTTAACACCAATTCCACAAGATACGTTATGACCGCGCCGGATACATATGCTTCCGCAAGACGCACTAACAACGATGATAACGGTCATGAGGTATGGTACTATACCGGTGCCAATAACAGCCGTGTATACTTCTATCCCGCGTTTGAAAATGCTAACTTTGTTCCTGAAGAGCCGTATGAGAACACAAGCTATCCGGTGATTCAGGTTTACACCAGAACCACCCAGACAATTACGGGAGCTAAGAAGATCGACCTTCTGAAAACGGCAGTTGACGAATTCATTGCCAACACCGCGGAATTCAACGAGGGTGTTGATCCCGCAAAAATGCACCGTATATCCATCGTAAAATTTGCGAGCGACGATTATGCCGATCCGGACAATCTTCTCGCTGAAGGAAATGATACCTACAGAAGCGGTGGTAATGAATATAACTATTCCCAGGTTGTAAAAAATCTGACTGTGGTTGACGATACCGGCAAAACCGAGCTCATCAACGCAATGGATTCGCTTAATCCCGGCGGTGCTACCGCGGTTGACTACGGTGTAACCCTTGCCGAAGCGGTATTTGATGCCCAGGATGAAACGTATATGCAGGGCAGAAAAAAGGTCGTTATCGTTTTCACCGACGGTTCTCCTACATACAGCAGCTCGTATCAGGCAGCTGTTGCAGGTTCTGCTATAAACCATGCAAATACGCTTAAGAATGAAGGCGTTACCGTTTACACCATAGGCGTTGAGGCAGGTGCGGACGCAACTCAGCTTGGCAGCAGCAACTCCAATAGATTCATGCACTATCTGTCGAGTAACTATCCGAACGCGTCCTATGCAAACGGTACTATTACCGAGGGCGAGGGTGGCCCGGAGGGCGGATATTACCTCACTCCCGACGGAACACACAGCCTTGACATGATCTTCTCAAAGATCAGCGAGGATATCGCATCTCCCGCCATCTCTCTTGGTGAAGAGGCAACTGTTGTTGATGCGGTTTCCGAATACTTTACCGTAAGCGAAAAGATAAACGCTGTACAGGTTTACACCTCGGACAAGCTTGCCGGAGATGCTTGGGCAGAGCCGATACTTGATACGTCAATCACTCCGATTGTAAGCGACAACACCGTTTTCGTTAACGGATTTGACTTCGACGCGAACTTCGTTTCGAGCGAAAAGCGTGTTGTAGGCGGCAAGGATTTCTGGGGAAGAACATTGATTCTTGTAATCAATACAACCCCCGACTACAGTAAAATTGACATCCACGCGGCTGATATTGCGGCTGCCGACGGAGTTGTTCATACCAATGACGGCGAAGCTGAGATCGTGAAGAACAACGTGGTGGTTACCAAGGTTGATTCTCCCGAAATTCAGATGAACAAGGTAACCTACACCGTTGACGGTCAGAACTATAAGGAGTTTTACCGCCTGCCCGGTGGCGAGCATACCGTTATTGCGGCACCCACCAAGACGGGTGCAACCTTCAGCGGCTGGAGCACCCAGACCGCAGGCGTTGACCTTTCCACCGGCACATTCACCATGCCGCAGAATGATGTAACCATTGAGGGTACATTTACCAATATCAACTACACTGTATCCTACGATTACGTAGGTCTTGATCTCGGTGCTGCAATGCCGGCACTTCCGCAGTCCCACACTGCAGTATACGGTGAAGACGTTACCGTTGCACAGACTCCCACACTTGAGGGATACACTTTCGTTGGCTGGTATCCGCAGGACGAGGCACTCGGCACAGGCACAATTACAGCGTTCTCCATGCCTGCACACAATGTTGTGCTTCTCGGACGCTTTGTTCCGAACACCGGCACAAAGTATGTAGTTGAGCACTACACCGAAACATTTGTGGACGGTCAGTTTGAGCTTAAGGAAACCGAAAATCTCGCAGGAACCACCGGCGAGATTGCAACAGCGGCGGCTAAAAACTATGTTGGCTTCACATTTGATGCAAGCTATGCAGGCACAGTTGCCACCGGAACAATCGCGGCTGACGGCTCGCTCGTTCTTAAGCTTTACTACACAAGAAACAGCTATGAAGTTACATATGAGTATGTAGGCGACAAGGTTCCCGAGGGAACAGCTCCGGCAGGAACAATCGGAACCCCGATCGCAAGCTATACACAGATATATAAGTATGGCGCAGATGTTACAGTTAAGCCTGACGCAAGCGCTCCCGGCTACACCTTTGTCGGTTGGTACAGCACCGGCGGAACGGTTAAAGTTGACACCGTAAGCTTCGCAATGCCCGACCATGCTGTAACTCTCCAC
>JAZTXD010000015.1:0-11599 GCA_045636265.1 Candidatus Flemingiibacterium sp. | reverse complement strand
GCTTTGATTTTATTGTAAAATATTTTTAGCGCATTTGC
The DNA here is from genome assembly GCA_045636265.1 of Candidatus Flemingiibacterium sp. Classification (GTDB taxonomy): domain Bacteria; phylum Bacillota; class Clostridia; order Oscillospirales; family CAG-272; genus Flemingiibacterium. Next base: position 11,561 of record JAZTXD010000015.1, on the reverse strand, counting down.
AATAATGATTTTGATATCTTTTTTCACTATATTGATATTTTGGAGATTTTTATATGGCTGTAAAATATGAGGATCACCTATACATAAAAACAAACAAGCTTTGGCCGTTCCACTTGCACTTCAATTGCAACTCCTATAACGAAACAAGTAACTGGCACAGTAACATTGAGGTTATAGTTGTACTGCACGGTCACGGTAAGGTTCAATACGGCGCAGATACAATCGAGGTGGATGAAGGAGATGTCGTTGTGTTTAACACAAGTGTGCTTCACCGTTTTCACAAAAGTGATGACATACTCTATCACTGCATAATCATAGACGACGACTTCTGCGAGCAGAACGGAATTTTCACAAACAAGCTGACATTTGAAAAAAAGTTCAGCGATGAAACTACGAAAGCACTGACTGTAAACGCCGCGACGTGCTGTAAAAATTACAGCAGCGACAAGTGTGCCATAAATGCGGCTAAAGCAAGGAACGCCGTCCTGTCACTGCTTATTGATTTATGCGACAATCATCTTTCCACCGCACAGAACAGTGCGTCAGAAAGCAAAAACAGCTCGGAAAAATATGTAAAGCGAGTTATTGCATATCTTACTCAAAACCACACCGAACCGGTCAGCCTCGAAGCTCTTGCGGCGATGTGCGGCATCAGCAAGTGTCACCTTGCACGCGAGTTCAGGCGCTACACCGGACAGACGGTGCTTACATACACAAATCTCATCAGATGCAAGCACGCCGAGCAATGCATATCCGCCGGCATGACGGTAACGGAGGCGGCTATCGAATGCGGCTTTGAAAGCATATCCTACTTTTCCCGTACATACAAAAAGCTTTTCGGAAAATCCCCGTCAAAGATAAAGAAATAGAAAAATGCAGATGCACATTACATGCATCTGCATTCGCTTTTTTAATATTACTTTGAATATTCGCTCTCTTCGATAGCGGCGATCATATCAACTCTTGCCTGATGACGTCCGCCCTCAAACTCGGTGTCAATAAAGAGATCGCAAAGCTCAATTCCAACGCCCGGGCCAACAACTCTGCCGCCAAGGCAAAGAACGTTAGCATCATTGTGCATACGTGTGAACTTTACAGAGAAATGATCGGAAGCACAAGCCGCACGGATGCCGCGATGCTTGTTAGCCGCCATGGACATACCGATACCGGTTCCGCAAACGAGGATTCCGCGATAGCATTCACCGGACTGAATAGCCTTGCAAAGAGGCTTTGCGTAGTCGGGATAGTTAACGCTTGCAGTGGAATCGGAGCCGAAATCTTTGTAAGCGATTCCGCGCTTCTTGAGATGCTCGATAATTTCAAGCTTGAGCTCGTATCCGCCGTGGTCACAGGCGATAGCAAGAATTTTTTCCATGATATTTTACTCCTAAAAATTTATTTCGCGGCGAGCTTCTCTGCTCGCTCACGTTCAGCCTGCGATGCACGCAGGTAGTGTGCTGTAAGTTCGCGGTCGGTAACATTTTTTCCGTCCGACAAGAGCTTCTCGGCAACTTTTGCCACCGAGAATGCATTCTGCGGTATAAGAAGCGGCGGTGTGTCGAGTACACATATCTCGCTGTCCGAAAAATATTTCTTTGCAATATCGTATCCGTCGCCGCAAAGACGGATTTCTGCAGCACCGAGAGAAATAAGCTTTTCCTTAAGCTCATCGAGAAGAATGAGAGAATCCTCGGATATACGCTTGCCGTCTTTGAATATCGCGGTGTAAACCTGGCCTCGTCTTGCATCTATAACGGGAACGGTATATCCCACAAATCCGTCAAGATTGTGCGCGAGCGCTTCAAGTGAAGAAACGCCGATGCAAGGCCTTCCGGTGTTAAACGCAAGCCCTTTAATAAGCGACACGCCTATGCGCACACCAGTGAAAGAACCGGGGCAGTCGCATACGGCAAAAGCGTCAATGTCGCTGACAGTAAGCGCACATTTTGCAAGCATATTTTCAATCATCGGGAGCATGGTTTCGCTGTGTGTGAGCAGTCCGTTCACAGTATAAAGCGAAAGAAGTCTGCCGTCGCGCGAAAGAGCGCACGATGCGGTATTTGCGGTGGTATCAACAGCTAAAATCAACATTTCATTTTCCTATTATTTCTGCAGAGATTTCGCGCTTATCCTCGCCAAGCTTGGTGATGGTAACGCGCATATACGTATCCGGAAACGCGTACGGGATATTTTCAGACCATTCAGTGATTATAATACCGCGCCCGAAATAATCCCAGAATCCGATAGAATCGAGCGCATCCTCATCCTCGATACGGTACATATCAAAGTGAAAGAGCGGCACACTTCCCTCGTATTCGTTTACAATAGTGTACGTCGGTGAGCACACCGGCGCGTCGGGAGCAATAACCGAAGCAAAGCCGCGCACAAACGCGGTTTTTCCGGCACCGAGATCGCCGTATAATGCAACAAATTCGATCTTGTTCTCAAGAACGTATCTCGCAAGCTCTGCGCCGACGAGCTCTGTATCATCGGCGCAGAGAGTTGTTTTTTCAAGAATTTTCATTAAAACAGACCGGTTATCTTTCCGTCATCATCAACGTCGATGTTGTACGCTGCGGGAACCTTGGGAAGTCCGGGCATGGTAAGTATCGTTCCGGTGAGCGCAACGATGAATTCCGCACCTGCGGAAAGTCTTACCTCACGCACGGTAAGTGTGAATCCCTTCGGACGACCGAGCTTTGCGGGATCGTCGGAGAGTGAATACTGTGTTTTTGCCATGCAAACCGGGAACTTTGCGTATTTTTCATCAAGCGCAAGTATCTCAGAGAGCTGCTTCTCTGCACCGGCTTCATAAACTACACCGTCAGCGCCGTATATCTCGCGCGCGATGGTTGCAATCTTGTCCTTGATAGACATTTCGTCGGGATAGAGCACCTTGAAGTTTGAAGCCTTTTCGCATGCCTCAACAACCTTGTTTGCAAGCTCAACTCCGCCTTCTCCGCCCTTGGCAAATACCTCGGAGAGTGCGAGAGTAGCACCGCGAGCCTCGCAAGCCTTGCGGATGAACGCAAGCTCTGCATCGGTGTCGGTATCGAAGCGGTTGAGCGCTACAACAACCGGTACGCCGTACTTGGTGAGGTTGTCAATGTGAGCCTCAAGGTTTACGATACCCTTTTCGAGAGCTGCGAGATTTTCACTCTTAAGCTCGGTCTTGGGAACACCGCCGTTATATTTAAGTGCGCGGACGGTTGCAACGAGAACAATTGCGCTCGGAGCAAGACCTGCTTTGCGGCACTTGATGTCAAGGAACTTTTCAGCACCGAGGTCAGCACCGAAGCCTGCCTCTGTGATGCAGTAATCAGCAAGCTTAAGCGCGAGCTTTGTTGCACGAACGGAGTTACAGCCGTGAGCGATATTTGCAAACGGACCGCCGTGGATTATAGCAGGAGTGTTTTCGAGAGTCTGTACAAGGTTAGGTTTGATGGCATCCTTGAGGAGCGCTGTCATAGAGCCTTCAGCCTTGATGTCGCGTGCATAAACGGGAGTGCCGTCATACTTATATGCAACGAGGATGTTTCCGAGGCGCTTCTTAAGGTCGGAAACCGACTCTGCAAGGCAAAGAATTGCCATAACCTCGGACGCAACAGTGATCTGGAAGTGATCCTCGCGAACCACGCCGGAGAGCTTGCCACCCATACCGATCACGCAGTTTCTGAGTGCACGGTCGTTTGTGTCGGTGCAGCGGATTACAACAACTCGGCGGGGGTCAATGCCAAGCTCGTTGCCCTGCTGGAGATGGTTGTCAAGTATTGCGCAGAGGAGATTGTTAGCCGCGGTGATAGCGTGGAAGTCGCCGGTAAAGTGGAGGTTGATGTCCTCCATGGGAACTACCTGCGCGTATCCGCCGCCGGCAGCTCCGCCCTTAACGCCGAATACCGGTCCGAGAGAGGGCTCACGAAGCGCGATGACTGCGTTTTTGCCGATCTTCTCCATTGCCATGCCAAGACCTACAGTGGTTGTGGTCTTGCCCTCACCTGCAGGTGTGGGGTTGATAGCGGTTACAAGGATGAGTTTGCCGTAGGGCTTATCAGCGGTACGCTTGATAAAATCGTCCGTGATCTTTGCCTTGTACTTGCCATAGTATTCGAGTTCGTCTTCGGTAACTCCGAGCTTTTCTGCGATTTTGCCGATGGGAAGCATTGTTGCTTCCTGTGCGATTTGAATGTCTGTTTTCATGTTTTTTGTCCCTTTCAATGTGTATGGGGTATTCCCATTTGGTATGTGAGTATTCGTATGGGTATATTATACCATATCAAATACAATTTCGTCAATAGGATACATAATTTTTCTTTTTGGTGAAAATATAATTTTAATATAAAAAACTATTGAAAAGCAGATCAAAATGTGATATAATATTAATGCTGGAAATTTTTTGAAAATCGGGGTGAATGTATGGGGATCATTCCTAATATAATTACTTCTGTACGAATACTCGGAACTTTTTCACTGTTCTTTATAAAGCCGTTTTCCTTAGCTTTTTTTGTGATTTACACGCTTTCCGGAATCAGCGATATAATGGACGGTTTTGCGGCACGAAAGCTCGGCGCCGAGAGTGAGCTTGGAACAAAACTTGACAGTATAGCGGATCTCTTCTTCTACGCCGTTATGCTAATTAAAATATTCCCAACGCTTTTTGACATTCTTCCGCGTGCAATCTGGATCGCCGTCGGATGTATAATTCTGATTCGACTGTGCTCATACACCGTCGCGGCGGTCAAATACCATAGATTTTCTTCGCTTCACACCTATCTTAATAAGCTGACGGGAATTATAATCTTCATTGTTCCGTATTTCGTAAAACTCCCATGCGGTCCTGCACTTTGCATAGCTGTATGTGCAGTGGCAGCCCTCGCCGCAATAGAGGAGCTTATAATTCATATAAAATCAAAGGAATACAGCGAAAAAGAAAAAACGATTTTCTATCACCGGGCGTCATAAACAAAGATAAAAGGTGCGGCAAAACGCCGCACCTTTTGTTATTTTATGTGAACTATATTATCCTCAACCGAAAACCTGCCTGCACAAAACATTTCAATTGCCTCGGGAAGTATCTTCCACTCCGCCTCTTCCATAATTCTGCGCTGAAGCGTTTCGGGAGTATCCCCTTCCTCTATAGCAACTGCCTTTTGCGCAATTATCGGTCCGCCATCGCAAACCTCGGTAACAAAATGTACAGTGGCTCCCGAGAGCTTCACGCCCTTTGCGAGCGCGGCCTCGTGAACATGCAGTCCGTAGAAGCCCTCGCCGCAAAAGCTCGGTATAAGCGCCGGATGAACGTTCATAACGCGATTTTCAAATGTGCGTGTAAACGATTCATCAAGGATTATCATAAATCCTGCAAGCACCACAAGGTCAATATCTCGCGCCAAAAGCTCTGCCGTAATGGCTTTGGTGTATTCAACTCGGTCTGGGTAATCCTTTTTGGGGATTACAATTCCCTCAACGCCGTGATTTTTTGCACGCTCAAGAGCATACGCTCCCTCTTTTGAGGAAACAACAACCGAAACCTTGCCGCTCTTGATGATACCGGCATCACACGCGTCGAGTATTGCCTGGAGATTTGTTCCGCCGCCGGAAACGAGTACCGCAATTTTCTTCATGCTGTCCACCGTTAGTTAAGTTCAGCCTGAAGCTTTGCGTCCTTTGCAACAACGCCGGCTTCCATTTCAGCCTTAAAGCTCTCAAGCTTCTTTGCCAGAGTGTCGTCGGAAAGCGCGAGCATCTGTGCCGCAAGAATAGCGGCGTTCTGTGCGCCGTCGATTGCAACGGTTGCAACCGGGATGCCGCCGGGCATCTGAACCATGGAAAGCAGCGAATCAAGTCCGTCCATGGTGGAAGACTTTATCGGAATACCGATAACAGGAAGCGTTGTGTAAGCCGCGATAACACCGCCGAGATGCGCCGCCTTTCCTGCCGCCGCTATGATAACGCCAAAGCCGTTATCCTTTGCGCCGGATGCGAACTCTTCCGCCTGACGGGGAGTTCTGTGAGCGCTTATTACGTGCGCCTCATAAGGAATACCGAACGCCACGAGCTGGTCGATACACTTTTTTACTACCGGCAGATCGGAATCACTGCCCATTATTACTGCAATTTTTTTCATGATGTTTATATCCTTTCTGTTATGTTTTATATGGTCTTTAGCCATGAATCGATTATGTCTGCACTTACATCGTATCCGCGAGGTGTAAGATGTTGACCGTCGATGTAAAATCCGGTGTTCTCTCGGAGGTTTTCCTCCGCAGTCTTGTCCGCGTGATACATCCACGGCAAGTGAGGGTTAAGGTAGCAGCCCTCCCACAGATCAATGTACGGTATACCCCACTTCTTACAGATTTCCACCGCCTTATCAAAATAACGGCGGCGATAGTCGTAAACGGTTGGCTCCGTTCCCATCTTCTGCGCAACGATGTATCCGATCTTCTTTCCTATCCAATACTTTGTTGCACGGCAGAATACGCTCTCAAGCGCACCGCAGAACGTGGAAATGTCAAATTCCTCGCCGAAATAGTGCGGATCAACAGAACCGAGCGTGGGATGCGGTCCGTTTGGTGCTCCGACACTTGTGATATCAAGATCGGCATCGTTGGTACCGCCCTCAAAAATTATGTAGTCAGCATCCGGATACTCCGCATACATCTTATCAAGTGTTCTCGAAACAGAATGTCTGTCACCGCCACTGGAGGTCTTCATTCCGGCATCGACAATAGTTCCGCCGCCGATCGCATAGTTTTTAAACGTCATTTGGTTTTTATCTGCAATTCTCGTCGCCCAGTTTCCGGCTATTTCACCGCCTGCACAGATCGAGTCACCGTTCCAGATTATTGTTTTTCCCTGAAGCTTGTTTTCCATGAGGAAATCTCCTTAAGTGTAACATATTCACTGTACAATTATATCACATCGCATTCTAAATGTCAATACAAAAAATGGCTCACAAACCCAATATGAACAGTGTGCAAACTTAATATAAATATTACTCTCAATAAATTGACAAAAGACTGATTGTTATGATAGAATTTTCTAAGAGGTAAGGTGAAATATTCTATTTTGAAACAGCTGTTTTTACATAGGGGGGTATTATGAAAAAACACATTTATTCAAAAGTATTTGCGTTTTTCGTGCTTCTTTTGTTCGTATTTACCGGTTGCTCTGACAACACAGATGAAGCAGAGCTTATTTTAGGCGATACAGGGGAAGATATAACATCACTCGCCCCAGATGATCCTTCTCAAGAATATCAAGATGAAAATATAACTTGGAATTTTTCCGATGGTGTGCTTTATTTGAGCGGCAAGGGCGAAATGTCTGATTATTTCAACTATGAGCATACTGTATTAACCCCACGCCCGTGGGATGATATTGCACATGAAGTCACTTCGCTTGTCATCGAAAACGGTATTACAAAAATCGGTGAGGGGGCCTTCGCAGAATTTGATAATCTTACGAGCCTCACAATAGCAGATAGCGTTGAAATTATTGGCTACGGTGCTTTCAAGAGGTGCAATCAGTTAACAGCGGTTAATATCCCGGAAAGTGTTTCGTATATATATGACTACGCATTTGCGGCGTGTGAACAGCTCTCCGATATATGCCTTCATGAGGGCCTGGTACACATCGGACACGGCGTTTTCATAAATTGCAGTTCTATTACAAAGATACATCTTCCCGACAGTGTCAAGTACATCGGAGATACCGCGTTTGGCGGCTGTACAAGTCTTATCGACATTTATCTCCCCGAGGGACTTTCAACCATAGGAATGCTTGCTTTCAGCGGTTGCACTGCTCTTGAGTGCATAACTATCCCAAGCAGCGTTTTGGCAATACCATTTAGTGCTTTTCTTGACTGCGAATCGCTTACTACTGTCAACATTTGTGAAGGAATAAGCGCCATTGAGAATTCCGCGTTTGGGCGTTGTTTTGCTCTGGAGGAGATAACTATACCGTCAAGCGTAAATCTCATAGAGAGAAGTTCATTTTGTGATTGTTGGCATCTAAGGAATGTCGATTTTAAAGAAGGTGACGGCAATTTAGAAATACAAGATAAAGCATTTTATAACTGCTGGAAAATATCTTCGATCACTCTGCCGTATAGCGAAAGTGAAGTCACACTCGGAGAGAATGTTCTTTCCGAAGGAAGATACTTTATCTTCAGTGAATAACAATACTCCACAACAAAACCGTTTCTCCGTCAAAATTCTCGGAGAAACGGTTTTGTTATGAAATTTTACAGTATCACAGCACCGATTTTCTGTGCCTCACTCTCGCAGCAGAGCTCGGCAAGCCGCTCGGCTTTCATATGCATGTCAAACTGTTTTCTTGCCGTTGGCAACACCCCCTTTGATGCCGAAAACGTTGACAGTATCGGCATTGACGCGCGCTTTCTTGCAAGCGAGAGCACCTCTCGCCCTTTTTCATTCGCCGCAAGCACGGACGTGAACATTGGCTGTGCCTCCACGTCGCACATCTTCACGCCAAGCATCGCCGCTATAAGCGCACGCCTTATGCGTGACACGGAATAGTGTCTGTCGCGCACGGCAGAAGTCAGCGCATCAATAGTGGTATGCTCATTTGCGAGCGAACACAGTCGGTTCTCGATACCGCCGCTCATTTCCATAATATCGGACAGTTCCGAAGAAGTGCACGTGCGAAGCCTTGCTATAACGGCTGTATCAAGGCGTGACAGATCGTATAATCTGCCGCCGCAAAGTTCATGATGAAGAATATTCGCCGACGGCGCCGGCATGAAGTCGGTGAAATCATCACGTCCGCATGATATTGCTTCACGTATCGCACTTGCGGAACAAATGCCGTTAAGTTTTGCGGAGTTGTAATCTTCCCCGCTCCGCCTTACCGTAATGGGTTCAATTTTACTTCCAAGGTGCGACAGCGCCTGAATATATTCGAGCGCAAGCAAGTTGTTTGAGCCGCAAAGCAGCGTGTTTTCGCCGTACAGCGTTTTATACGTGTCAGCGCGCAGTGTGGCGGCGTTTGCGCCCGGATGACCTCTTCGCGCATCGGCAAGCGCTTTACTAAATTCGAGCGAGGAAAGTCGGTGCGCACATTCTGTGAGAGCCGCGATATCTCCCGACTCGCTTCCGAAGGCAAGCGTATCAATTACACCGAGCGAATTGGCAACCGAAACTCCGCCAAGCGCAAAAAACTCCGCCCCGGCAAAGCACCACGGCGCAGGAAGCTCCAGCACAAGATCACAGCCGCTTCTGATGGCGGCTTCGGCTCTCGCGTATTTATTTATAATTGCAACATCCCCACGCTCCACGAAGCTACCGCTCATTATAGCAACGACAGCCGAGTTGCCGTCGGCCTTCAGCGTGTCGATAAGGTGCTTATGACCGTTGTGGAACGGGTTGAATTCTGAAATTACAGCATAAATCTTCATTATGATACCTATCCGAATAAAAATCCGGCATATTTTTTCTAAATACCTATTGAATTTAAGGAAAAAATGTGTTATAATTAATTGTATTTTATATTTTATCATAAAATTTGCAGAAATGCAATAATCTACGGAGGAAAAATCATGAAAGTTTTAGTTGTAAACGCAGGCAGCTCGTCGCTTAAGTATCAGCTTTTCGACACCGCTACCTATGATGTTGTTGCAAAGGGTATCTGTGAGAGAATCGGTATCGACGGTAAGATCACACATAAAATGCCCGGCCGCGACAATTATGTTGCAGAGCTTGCAATGCCTAACCACTCTGTTGCTACAAAGATCCTCGTTGACACCCTTATTTCCAAGGAATACGGCTGTCTTGAGTCTATGAGCGAGATCGAAGCTGTAGGTCACCGCGTTGTGCATGGCGGCGCATACTTCTCCGAGTCTGTTCTCGTTACTCCCGATGTAATCGAAAAGCTCAACAAGTGCATCGACCTTGCTCCTCTTCATACTCCTGCACACCTTATGGGTATCGAGGGTATCACAAACGAGCTTCCCGGTGTTCCCCAGGTTCTCGTATTCGACACAGCGTTCCATCAGACAATGCCCGACTACGCTTGGATGTATCCGATTCCGTACGAAATGTACGAAAAGTACTCCATCCGCCGCTACGGTGCACACGGTACCTCTCACCGCTTTGTTGCAGGCGAAATGTGCAAGATTCTCGGCAAGACCGAGGGCACAAAGATCGTAACCTGCCACATTGGTAACGGTTCTTCTATCTCCGCTGTTAAGGACGGCAAGGTTATCGACACATCCATGGGCTTCACTCCCCTTGACGGTGTTGAAATGGGTACCCGCTGCGGTTCTATCGACCCGGCAATCGTAACCTTCATCATGGAGCATGAGGGCTTCACTCCTGCACAGATGAGCGACTTCATGAACAAGAAGTGCGGATTCCTCGGAGTTTCCGGATTCTCTTCCGACAGCCGCGACATCGAGGCTGCTATCCTCGAGGGCAACGAGCGCGCAATGCTCGCAGCTAATATCCTTGCATATCAGGTTAAGAAGTACATCGGTATGTACGCCGCAGCTATGAACGGCCTCGACGCTGTTGTATTCACCGCAGGTATGGGTGAAAACAACCCAGAGCTTCGTGAGCGCGCTTGCACCGATATGGACTTCCTTGGCATCAAGATCGACAATGAGCTTAATGCTAAGACACTCCGTCAGCCCAACAACGTTAAGCTTTCCACCGATGAGTCCAAGGTTCAGGTTTGGGTTCTTCCCACCAACGAGGAGCTTGTTATCGCATCCGACACAGAGCGCATCGTAAAGGCTCTCTAATTTCAAAAATCATAACAGGGCGCCCTGCCGTAAATACGACGGGGCGCTTTTTCTAACAAATTTTCGGGGAGGTAAATATGCTTTTTAACTCGGTAGAATTCCTGATATTCTTCCCTCTCGTTATCATAGGCTTTTTCCTGCTTCCACACAGATTCAGACGTTATTTTCTTCTTGCGTCGAGCTGTTACTTCTACATGTCCTTCATTCCGAAGTACATGCTTATTCTTCTTGCCACTTCGATAATTGACTTTTTCGGAGCGCTCGGTGCCGAGAAAGCACGTGATAAGGGTAACAAGAAGCTCAGCACGGCAATATTTGCAACTGCGATAACGCTTAACATCGGCATGCTCGTCTTCTTCAAATATCTCGGACTGCTTGAAGACACAGTCAATTTCTTTGGTAAGATGATCGACATGCGTACCGTTGTTCTGCCGGACATCATACTTCCGATAGGCATATCCTTCCACACATTTCAAAGTATGGGATATCTTATCGACGTTTATACCGGCAAAGAGAAAGCAGAAAAGAGCTTCATCGACTTTTCCCTTTTCCTTATGTTCTTCCCCCAGCTTGTGGCAGGACCGATTGAGCGCAGCTCAAACTTGTTTTCACAGCTCAAAGAAGAACATTATATTGAATATGAAAATTTCTCCTACGGCGGCAAAATGATGCTGTGGGGTATGTTTAAAAAGGTTGTGGTTGCGGATAATCTTGCAATGTTTGCAGACTCCGTGTTCAACAATGTTGAATCCTACGCCGGGTTCGGACTTATAATCGGCATACTCGCCTTTACGGTTCA
>JAZTXD010000014.1:0-19044 GCA_045636265.1 Candidatus Flemingiibacterium sp. | reverse complement strand
TTTCGCCCGACTCGCGCTCAAAAAAAGATTCGCGCCGGTAAAGCGGTACCTAAAGATACCGCTCCACTCTATCAGTTGGCGGAATAGCGCGGTATCTGCAATGTGGGCGGAGTGTATGCACTACCCAGCGCGAATCTTTTTTGAGCGCCGTGGAGCGCCTCCGGCGCAAGCAAGGAAAACGGGTGGAGCACGGGGAGGGTAGAAAACCTGCGCAGCTGGTTGTCTATCCTCCTCGAATTTACGCAAAGCCTCCGCGCTCTCATGAGCGCCGACACCGGGCACCGCATCGCCGTGCGCATAAGGAGAACGCAAAAGGGAAGGGACAACCTGCGGTTTTCCCTTCCCTTTTGAAATCCCTTTCTTTTCCCTTGACGCCCGACTCGCGCTCAAGGTCGCCGATCAGCCTTACGGCTTCCGGCTCTATTCGCTCTGTGCAGCGGTAATCGCAAATGAACCGCTCCACTCATACAACGTCCGCTATAATCATAATATGTATATTGTTATATTTTCCTCCAAGTCAAAAACTTGACAAGCACATAGTAATATGATATAATATATATTGTGTGTGCCGTTTGCGACGGTGCGCGCAAATACGCGAATTTTCGCGGAAAGGAGTTTTATATATTATAATATGAAAAAAATCGCAATACCAACTGCCGCAGAGCTTTGGGATACCTCCCACACCGTTGCCGCAAATCTCTTTGACGGCATAACCTATCCATGGGAGCTTCTCGACTCTATCAAGGGCTTTATAACCGAACTCGGCAAAACCCTCGATCCCGAGCTTTATGACGATCTCGGCGGCGGAGTTTACATCGCCAAGGACGCAACCGTTGCACCAACCGCTTATATCGGCGGACCGTGCATCATCGATTCGGGCGCGGAGATACGCCACTGCGCATACATACGCGGCTCGGCTATCGTTGGCAAAGGTGCCGTTGTCGGAAACTCATGCGAGCTTAAAAACTGCATCCTTTTCGACGGCGTTCAGGTTCCGCACTTCAACTATGTGGGAGATTCCGTTCTCGGATACAAGTCGCACATGGGAGCCGGCGCGGTAACATCCAACGTCAAGAGCGACAAGACTCATGTGGCTGTCAAAGCAGGTGACGAGATTATCGACACGGGACGCAAAAAGTTCGGCGCGATGCTCGGCGACTTCGTTGAAGTCGGCTGCAACAGTGTTCTTTGCCCGGGAACTGTCATCGGCAAAAACACGAACATCTATCCCCTCTCACGCGTTCGCGGCGTGATTCCTTCCGATTCTATATATAAGGATTCGGGAAACATCGCAGACAAATTCTGATACAAGGAGAAAAACAACATGGGAAGACTTTTCGGTACCGACGGAGTACGCGGAGTTGCAAACGCTGAGCTGACATGCGAGCGCGCCATGCAGATAGGTCGCGCGGCGGCAGAGGTTCTGTCCGGCGGAAAGCGTTACCTGCCCACCGTTCTTGTCGGTATGGACACGAGAATCTCGTCCGAAATGTTGGCAGCAGCCCTCACAGCAGGACTTTGCTCAACCGGCGCGGACGTTATAAACCTCGGTGTCGTTCCTACCCCCGCTGTGGCTTATCTTATCGGCAAGTATAAGGCTCACGCCGGAATTATGATATCCGCATCTCACAATCCCTTTGAGTATAACGGTATCAAAATTTTCAACGAGGACGGCTACAAGCTTGCTGATGAGCTCGAGGAGCGTATTGAATCGATAGTTCTTGACTCAAATCCGGCACCTAAGCTCGTTTCGGGTGAAAACATCGGACGCGTGACTTATGCAGAAAATGCGGTCAAGGATTACGTTGACCACCTTGTAAGCTCTGTACACTGCTCACTCGACGGAATGAACATCGCTGTTGACTGCGCAAACGGCAGTGCAAGCAGAACCGCTAAAGCTCTCTTTGAGGCTCTCGGTGCAAACGCGACCATCCTTTCAAGCGAGCCCGACGGAGTGAACATCAACAACAACTGCGGTTCCACTCATCTTGACAATTTAAGAAAATATGTGCTTGATAACAAGCTTGACGCAGGTATCGCTTATGACGGCGACGCTGACAGATGTCTTTGCATCGACAATGAGGGTAAGGACGTTGACGGCGACATGATTATGGCTATCCTTGCGCTTGACATGAAGTCACGCGGAAAGCTCACAAAAAATACCGTTGTCGGCACTATCATGACAAACTTCGGCTTTACTAAATTCTGCACTGACAATGGCATCCACTTCGAAGCAACAAAGGTCGGCGACCGATATGTGCTCGAAGAAATGCTGCTTGAAGACTACCGTCTTGGCGGAGAACAGTCGGGACACATCATCTTCCGCGACTATTCGACCACAGGTGACGGACAGCTCACATCAATCCAGCTTCTCTCCCAGCTTAAGCGCACAGGTCAGACTCTTGCCGATGCGGCAAAAGTAATGACACGCTACCCCCAGTTTATCGTCAACATAAGAGTATCCGCCGAGGCAAAGCTCGCGTTCTACACCGATCCCAAGGTGAAGGAAATACTCGATGCGGCGAAGAAAACCATGGGTGATGGCGGAAGAATCGTTACAAGACCGTCCGGTACTGAGCCGCTCATTCGTATAATGACCGAGGGCGACAACAGTGCTCTTGCAAAAGAGGTTGCGGAGAACACAGCAAGTGCCATCAAAGCGCAGCTTGAAAGCTACAGCTAAAAAAGCTGCCCCAAGCGCCGGGACCGACGTTATCGCGTCGGTTGACGAGGAGAAAAATTATCGAAATATTCGGCGGGAATTTTTCCGGCGGCAGAAATGCCGTCGTTAGTCCGACTACAAAAACCGGGGGTAACCGCGGCATACAGAATGTCGGATAAAAATATAGATTTGAAAAAAGGGGACGGCGGACCGTCGGGGACGCCGGTCCCTACAAGAGCATAGGATACCCTCGCCTTCCCTTGGGGGAAGGTGGCGCGAAGCGCCGGATGAGGGTTTCCTCCGAAATAAGATTTAACAAATTACATTTATGCCGTAGGGCAATGTGCCCTCGTCGGCATGTTGCCCATACATATACGGCATTTACACTAAAAGGAGATTTTGTATATGTGTGGTATTATAGGATATATTGGTAAGGATAATTCGGTAAAGCATCTTATTGCAGGACTTCGTGCACTCGAGTATCGCGGATATGACTCCGCGGGAGTTGCATTCTTTGATAATGCAAACGCTCTCCACGCTGTTAAGGCAGAGGGCAGACTCGCTAACGTTGAGGCAAAGCTCACTGACGCGCCCGATTCGCACTGCGGTATCGGTCACACCCGTTGGGCAACGCACGGTGCGCCGAGTGACAACAACTCGCATCCGCACGGAACACCTAATGTGCGCATAGTACATAACGGCATCGTGGAAAACTACGCGGCTATTCGCGAGGAACTGACAGCTCTCGGCTACACCTTCGAGAGCGACACCGACACAGAGGTTGCGGCAAAGCTGCTCGACTACTACTATGCGACCGAAAAGCGCCCTGCGCTTGAGGCTATAGAGCATCTGTGCTCGCGTCTTGTCGGCTCATGGGCATTCGGTATTCTGTTCGCAGACCAGCCGGACGTTATCTACTGTGCGAGAAAGGGTTCTCCGCTTATCATCGGTATCGCAGAGGGCGGCAACTTCATCGCCTCCGACATCACCGCAATACTCAAGCAGACCAGAAGCTACTATCAGCTCGACGAGGGCGAGATCGCCACTGTCACCAAGGACTCTGCCACCATTTACATGAACGGCAAGAAGGTTGACAAAGAGCTAAAAACAGCGACATGGGATGTTGAAGCGGCAGAGCGCGGCGGATATTCTCACTTTATGATAAAGGAGATAAATGAAGAGCCGACCGTAATAAGAGGAACGCTTCATCCGCGTATCAAGGACGGTCTTCCCTGCTTTGAGGGTGACGGCTTTGACACTTCTGTTTTCAAGAAGATCTCGCGCGTACACATTGTTGCGTGCGGTACCGCTATGCATGCGGGACTTATCGCAAAGGAAGCGCTCGCAAGACTCGCGCATCTTCCCTGCGAGGTGGAGATCGCATCCGAATTCCGTTACAACGATCCTTTAATCGACGAGCATGACCTCGTCATCATTATTTCACAGTCGGGAGAAACTGCAGACTCCCTCGCGGCGCTCCGCCTTTCCAAGGAAAAGGGCGCGGCAACACTCGGTATAGTAAACGTTATCGGCTCGTCCATTGCGCGCGAGGCTGACAGCGTTATCTACACCATGGCAGGCCCCGAAATCGCTGTTGCGAGCACCAAGGCATACACGGTTCAGACAGCACTTATGTATCTGCTCTCCATTGAGGCAGCGATCGTTCGCGGATATCTCGCGAAAGATGTTGCCGCGGCTACTGTAAAGGAGCTTTACGAGCGTGCACCCGAGGCTGTTGCCGAAATTATCGCAAGAGAAGATGAGATAAAGGCGGCGGCAGTGAGAATTGCTCCGTGCAGCGACCTGTTCTTCATCGGACGCGGCACCGGATACTATCTGTCCTGCGAGGGCTCGCTCAAGCTCAAGGAGATTTCCTACATTCACAGTGAAGCTTACGCAGCAGGTGAGCTCAAGCACGGTACCATCTCCCTTATCACCGAGAACGTACCGGTTGTGGCACTTTGCAACGTACCGTCGCTTTACGAGAAGATGATCTCCAACATCCGCGAAACCAAGGCAAGAGGCGCCGAAACGTTCATGATCTGCTCTCATGACACCGAGGTGGCAGAGGGAACAGCGGATCACGTTATCCGCTTGCCCGAAATCGCGCACGAGCTTAACTTCTTACCGTCTGTTACGATCCTGCAGCTGTTCGCATATCATGCGGCGGCGGCACGCGGATGCGACATTGACAAGCCGAGAAATCTCGCAAAATCCGTTACTGTTGAATAATTTCTTTTGACGAAGGTCAATGGGCGCCGCTGTGGTTACAGCGGCGCTTTTCTTGTCGGCGCTTCGCGCCGAGGGGAACGTAAATTCGAGGAGGATGGGGAACCAGCTGCGCAGTTTCCTCATCCTCCTCGAGCTCCACCTGTCCTCCTTGCCAGCGCCGGAGGCGCTCCCCGCGGGCTCAAAAAAGATTCGCGCGGGTCAGTGCGGACACTCCGCCCTCATTGGAGGCACCGCTCTATTTCACCACCCGATAGAGTGGAGGGTATCTTTCGGCACCGCTTTACCGGCGCGAATCTTTTTTGAGCGCGAGTCAGGCGCAAGGGAAAAGTGAGGGTTTCAGAGTTCGCCCTCGGCGAACTCTTGGGGAGAGAAAACCGCAGGTTGTCCTTTTCCTTTTGCGTTCTCCTTACGCGCTCTGAAGAGCGCCGCAGACAAAAAACCGCCCATACGGGCGGTTTTGTATTAATAAAAATATTTCAAATTAGCCTGGGATTTGTCCCACGAATATCCGAGCGTGATCATCTCCGCATCGGTGAGCATGAAGTAGCGGTAGCTTACCTTGCCTTTTGTATCCGGCACGGGATCGTTATGCGTTACGTCTATGTGATACAGCCTGCCGTCCACTAAAACCAGATTCCATGCGTGATCGTCGGCGCTTGACGTGGAAGTTCCCTTTATCACAACCGAACGTATTCCCACCTTGCGGCACAAAAGATTGAACGCCGCCGTGTAACCCTGACATACAGCGAGTTTATCCTCGAACACACCGATTGCAAGTCTTGATCGGGGCTGTACCGTGCCCATAACGTAGTTGTTATAATCGTATGCACAGTTTAGAATGAGATAATCGTGGATAGCTTTTATCTTATCCCTCTCACTCATACCCTCTGTTATGATCGCGGCGATAATGGCATCCGCTTTTTCGGCGGTTTTGCTGTGTATTTGCTTGTAATCCTCGGCACTGCCGTTGAATGTAAGCTTTACATTATACACATTCGGCGCGTTGACGGGATCGTATGAACATTCGAGTGACACGGTATAGAAATACTCAAGATAGATGAGATTTGCGTGACGGTAGTAGCCTTCCCAGACTTCAAACGGAACAGTTGTTGTGAAGGTAAATTCTTCAATAAATTCGCGGTTGAGTATATAGAAAAGGTCAATAAGCTCGGATTCGGTATTGAGCGCACTCTGTGCAGCACCGCTGAGAATCTGTTCCTTCTTATATGTGTACGGGTCTTCAC
Source organism: Candidatus Flemingiibacterium sp. (assembly GCA_045636265.1). Lineage (GTDB taxonomy): Bacteria > Bacillota > Clostridia > Oscillospirales > CAG-272 > Flemingiibacterium. Next base: position 12,906 of record JAZTXD010000014.1, on the reverse strand, counting down.
GGTAGTTCAGTATACGCACTATTATCGCGCACGCTTCACTGCGCAGAGCATTGCCGGCACCGTTGTATATGCGTGTACCGTCCTCGAGGAGATATCCGCGAAGCAGATATTCTTTGTATGCGGTAGAAGCATACATATCCGAAATATCCGAGAATGGATCGTCTATTCGTGCCGGCTCGATGCCAAGGGCAAGAATCATCATTTTGGTCATGAGCGCGCGTGTAATCGGCGCCGAGGGATCGAAGCCATGTATCAGCTCGTCATCGGTTATGATACCGTATTTATATGCGTATGATATGTACTGTGTTGCCCAGTGCCCCGGAAAAAGCATAAGGTCAAGCTCATTTGACACATCCGCCTCGATGCTCACCATAAGAATTTTGACAAACTCCGCATTTGTTATTTCATTCTCCGGCTTGAATGTGCCGTCGGGGTAACCGCTGAGTATGCCGCGCGATGTGAGGTTTGTTACATCGTTGTAGAACCAATCTGTCGGTCCAACGTCGGGAAATTCGGGTACAGTGATTCCCTCTGACTCGGCAGATGTGTCCGCACTACCCGTTTCATCCGCGACGGCGGGGATACCAAACAGTGTGCAAAAGAGGACAATCCACGCAACCGTGGCCAAAAAACGCGATTTTCTTCTTGATTTCATTGAATTTTCTCCGGGTAAGATGTTTGTCGCAAACGACCTTGTAAAAATATTTTAGCATATAAAAAAAGCGCTGTCAATGGGTTGCGGCGGCACAGAAATTTTTTTACATTTCACCGCATTTTATTCGTTTTTATTGCTAATTCATGAACAGGCACGGTGCTCTCATAAGCGCTGATACCGTGCATCACACCGCCATATGTGTAAGAAGGCGGCAAACGCCATACGAATCACCTGCTTGGCTGTCGGTTTTCATCTTACAATAAAAATACCGCCCAAGGTGGGCGGTACCATTATTATAACACTTTTGATAAAAACTCTTGTGTACGCGGATGCTTCGGCGCATCAAAGAACTCTTCGGGCGCAGCCTCCTCGAGTATCACGCCTTGATCCATGAACAGTATGCGCGAGCCAACCTCGCGGGCAAAGCCCATTTCGTGTGTGACGACAACCATCGTCGTGCCTTCCTTGGCAAGCTCTTTCATGAGATCAAGTACTTCACCGACCATTTCCGGGTCGAGCGCGGACGTAGGCTCGTCAAATAGCATTACCTCGGGGTTCATGGCAAGTGCTCTTGCTATTGCTACGCGCTGCTTCTGTCCGCCGGAAAGCTGAGCGGGATAACTGCTTGCCTTGTCGGTAAGACCGACTCTCGCAAGCAACTCCATAGCCTTCTTTTCGGCTTCTTCCTTCGGGGTCTTTTTGAGCATTATCGGCGCACATGTTATGTTATCAAGAATAGTCATGTGCGGAAAAAGGTTGAACTGCTGGAACACCATGCCCATTTTCTGACGGTGCAGATTGAGCTTTGTTCCCTTGTCCATAAGATCCTCGCCGTCGAAAATGATGCTTCCGCCGGTCGGAATCTCGAGCATGTTAAGACAGCGCAAGAACGTGGACTTTCCCGAACCGGACGGTCCGATAACGCAAACCACATCGCCCTTGTTGATGTCAACGGTTATGCCTCTGAGGACGGAAAGATCGCCAAACGACTTTTTAAGGCCGCGAACGCGAATAATAGCATTATTATCTGCCACTCTTTTGCAGCCTCCTCTCTAAGATCGCAAGCAAGCGAGTCAAAATAACGACCATTACAAGATAGATCAGTGCAAGCAGAATGATCGGGTTGACCGCATCGAAGGTGTTGTTTCTGATATTCGTAGCTGCTTTGGTAACGTCGACTACCGCAACGTATCCGGCAACGGATGTTTCCTTAAGAAGTGCGATACACTCATTTCCGATAGCGGGCAGAATGTTTTTGATCGCCTGCGGCAAAATTATTTTAACCATAGCCTGGCCCTTTGACATACCGAGGCTTCTTGCCGCCTCCATCTGTCCGCGGTCAACCGCGTTGATACCGCTTCGTATAAGCTCAGCCATGTACGCGCCGGAGTTGATACCGAATGCAACGATCGCAACCGGCACGCCGTCCTTTGCCGCAACGAATATTATATAGAAAAACACAAGCAAGAGTACGGTAACGGGAACGCCGCGGATAACCGTGGTGTAAAGGTCGCACAGCCACGTAAATATGCGAAGCTTCTTATTTCCCTCGCAAAAATATTTGGTTATGGCGATGAGCGCACCGATGGCAACACCGATAAGAAGCGCACCAAGCGTGATAATCAGCGTGTTGCCAAGACCTTCAACGAGCCACATGTAGCGGGAGTCCTCAATGAAAGTGCTGTGCAATTGTTCAAACCAATTCATTTATTTTTTCCTTAAACTATGTAAAATTTCCTCCGGCATGCCGGGGAGAATAAATCCAAGCAGGCTCCGCGCTTTAACGCGGAGCCGCTGTATTTCGTGTTATCTTGCGATAGGTTAGGGCTTGATGTAGGTTTCGCCATACTTTGTGAAGATTTCCTCGATAGTACCGTCTTCAATAAGCTTGGTGAGAATCGGGTTGATTGCTTCAACAACATCCTCAGAACCGTATGCAAATGCAAATGCGTAGGGCTCATCGGTCATGTTCTCGTCAAGAATAACGAGGCCGTCGCCTTCTTCAACCATCTGAAGAGCGGTGAGGTTGTCAACTACCCATGCATCTACCTTACCGGTGGTAAGTGCAGCCTTTGCGTCAGCGTTAGCGGCGAATGCCTTTACGTCGATGTTGCCTTCAGCCTTACAGCCTTCATCAGCAGTTGTACCGGTCTGAACGGAAACAGACTTGCCTGCAAGGTCAGCCTTGCCGGTGATCTCGCTGCCCTCTGCTACAACGATAACCTGTGCTGCATTGTAGTAAGGAACAGTGAAGCGCATGTTCTTCTCACGCTTTTCGTTTACAGTGATACCGGACATACCGCAGTCATACTTACCGGACTGGATACCGATAAGCACAGAGTCGAAGTCCATCTGAACGATTTCCATTTCAACGCCGAGTTCAGCGCAGATGAGTTCCATAATGTCAACTTCGATACCAACTACTTTGTCGCCTTCGAGGCTCTCAAAGGGAGGGAAGTCGGGGCTGGTTGCGATAACAAGCTTTCCAGCTTCCTTAATTTCGGCTAAAGTCTGACCTTTTGCGCCGCAGGATGCAAGAAGTGTTACAGCCATAACAGCTACAAGTAAAAGTGCAAAAATCTTTTTCATAATGTTTCTCCTTTAGTGAAATAAATAGTTAAATTGCATATGCTGTATATATATTACACTATTTTTCAAAAAAATGCAATAGGTATGCGCCAAAAAATGCAAAAAAAGTTTAAGTATGCGGAGTATGCGTTCCGCGAAACATGGCGAATGGAGCAAAGTCTGTGGCTTTGCTGTGCGGTGTCCCCGGAGCGCCGCACAAAATTTTTGCAACTTTTTTCAAAAAGGGGTTTACAAATCGAAAAGTATCGTATATAATAATGATATAGATAAAGGCTGTGAACGGAAGGATGCCCTCTCGTTTACCTACAGAGAACCGCGCCGCGAGGTGTTCGTGTGGTGGGAGCGCGGAGTAAATGATGGGCAATAAGTGCGTCCGTGAGCCGATGCGGCGAAATAACAGTAGCCGTGTCCGTGTGCTTCGCGTTATTGAAGCAGGGTATTTTCGTACCCGTCCAGAGTATAATGTAAAGTGGAACCGCGTATTCACGCCTTTACAGCACCCGTGTGGGAGCTGTGGGCGTTTTTTCATTTTATGGAGAGGAGATTATTATGCCAATCAGTTTTAACTTCAGTCTTGATATTGACGAGCTCGCAAAATCTGTCAAAAAAGCTGCAAAGGATATCAAAAACGATATCCGCGTCATCCGTGAGCGTGACCCTGCGGCAACAAGCGACCTCGAAGTCGCACTTCTCTATTCGGGATTCCATGCGGTACTCGCATACCGCCTGTCCCACAAGCTCTATGAGCATAACAAGCACTTCGCCGCACGTCTTGTGTCCCAGGGCGCAAGATTTCTCACCGGCATTGAGATTCACCCCGGTGCGAAGATAGGCAGAGGTCTGTTCATCGACCACGGAAGCGCCGTCGTCATCGGCGAAACCGCAGAGATCGGCGACAACTGCACGATCTATCAGGGCGTAACACTCGGCGGCACCGGCAAGCACGTCGGCAAACGTCATCCCACGCTCGGTGACAATGTAATGGTCGGCTCGGGCGCGAAGGTGCTCGGTCCGTTCAAGGTGGGAAGCAACTCGAAGATCGCCGCAAATGCAGTAGTGCTTGACGAGATCCCCGAAAACAGCACCGCTGTGGGTATCCCGGCGAGAGTTGTCAAGCGTTCGGGCGCGAAGGTCGGCGACCTTGACCAGGTGCATATTCCTGACCCTGTTGCACAGGAGATTTGCAGACTCAACATTCGTATTGATCAGCTTGAGAAGAAGCTTGCTGAAAAGGAATAGGCTATTGCGCATAGCCGTACGCGTAAGAGGACGCAAAAGGGACGGGACAACCTGCGGTTTTCCCTTCCCTTTTGAAATCCCTTTCTTTTCCCTTTTGCGCCGGAGGCGCTCCTCGCGCGCTCAAAAAAAGATTCGCGCGGGTTCGTGCGAACACGCTGCCCACATTCTTGATAGCGCAGGAACCCTCACCCGGTTGCTTCGCAACCACCCTCCCCCAAGGGAGGGCTTGGCGGCTTCAATCTAACTTTTGCGTGGGAGCGAAGCGTTCCACGCCATGCGTTTACGCGTATAAATAACGGTATGTACACTGCACGGTTGCCGGGGTGGGGGCCCCGGCTACTGAAGACGCCCTGCGTTTACGCGATGCATCTTTAGCGGATGCGTTTATAAAGTTCTTTGCGCCACTTTCTTTCCAAGAAAGTGGCAAACCGTCCCCAATAAAAACATCAAGGAGAAAAAACATGAAACTTTACAATACCGCCACGAGAGTTCGCGAGGATTTTGTGCCGAAGGATCCGAGTCTTGTTAAGATGTACACATGCGGACCGACTGTTTATCATTTTGCGCACATTGGAAACCTGCGCTCTTATATAATGGAAGATATACTTGAAAAGGCACTGCGTTACGAGGGATACAATGTAAAGCGCGTTATGAACATAACCGACGTCGGACATCTCGCGTCCGATGCGGACACGGGCGAAGATAAGATGCTCAAGGGCGCGAAGCGCGAGAACAAATCCGTTATGGAAATCGCGAAGTTCTACACAGATGCGTTCTTCGAGGATTGCAGAAAATTAAACATCAAGCGTCCCGACGTGGTTGAGCCGGCGACAAACTGCATTGATGACTACATCCATATAATCGAAACCCTTATCGAAAAAGAATACGCATATCTCGCCGGCGGAAACGTATATTTTGACGTTTCCAAGTTAAAGCAGTATTACATTTTCAACGATTTCTCCGAGGACGACCTTGAGGTCGGCGTTCGTGAGGGCGTTGAGGAGGACGAGAACAAGCGCAACAAGAACGATTTCGTTCTCTGGTTCACCAAATCGAAGTTCGAGGATCAGGCACTCAAGTGGGACTCCCCGTGGGGCGTTGGATACCCCGGCTGGCACATCGAGTGCTCCGGCATTTCCATGAAGCATCTCGGCGAGGATCTCGACATCCACTGCGGCGGTATTGACAACGCGTTCCCGCATCACACAAACGAGATCGCGCAGTCCGAGGCTTACCTCGGTCACAAGTGGTGTAACTACTGGATGCACGTGCATCATCTCAACACAAATTCGGGCAAGATGTCCAAGTCGAAGGGCGAGTTCCTGACAGTTTCCCTCTTGGAGGAAAAGGGCTACGATCCGCTTGTTTACAGACTTTTCTGCCTGCAGTCGCACTACCGCAAGAATCTCGTGTTCTCCTGGGAGAATCTCGACAACGCTGTCGTAACATACAATAAGCTTATCGCGAAAATCGCCGCGCTGAAGGAAACATCCGACGAGGTTGACACCGCGGCATTCGATGCGCTCAAGGCAAAATTCACCGAGGCGCTCGGCAATGATCTGAACACCGCGCTCGCTGTTACCGCCGTATACGACGCGCTCAAATATAACACAAATGATGCCACAAAGCTCGCGATCCTCGCTGACTTTGACAAGGTTCTCGGTCTTGATCTCATCGCAAAGTCCGCCGCTAAACGTGAAGAACTCAAAAAAGCATCTGCCGCAGGCCAGTCCGGACAGTTCACCGTAATCTGCGAGTCCGGTTCACCCGACGCGGCAGTGGAAGCGCTCATCATGGCGCGACGCGACGCGAAAAAAGCCAAAAACTTCGCCGAAGCCGACCGCATCCGCGCAGAACTCGCCGGCATGGGTATTGAGATCACCGATATCCCGAATGGGGTTAAGTATAGACGCGTTTAAGGGGAACGATCTGCCACTTTCTTGAAAGAAAGTGGCGCAAAGAACTTTATAAACGCATCCGCTGAAGATGCCTCGCATAAACGGTTTGGCGTCTTCAGTAGCCGGGTCCCCCACCCCGGCAACCGTGCCGCTGTCTGCGGACACTCACCGACACCTATATGCGTAAACGCATGGCGTGGAACGCTTCGCTCCCACGCAGAAGTTACATTAGAGCCGCAGTAGGTGGATTTGCGCCAAACATTCGGCGAGCGAGCGCGAATAGAGGCAGAGCGAAGCGATTGCCGACCGTTGAGCGCTTGCGGGAGCACCGCAAGCCATCCGGCGAAGCGGAATGTTCGCACATAGGCGCGCGAATCTTCTTTTGAGCGCGCCGAACCGGGCAAGGAAAACGGGTGGAGTCCGAGGAGGGCAGAAAACCTGCGCAGCTGGTTGTCTACCCTCCTCGAAACCGCATTTACGCATACGGCCATGCGTCACAAACAAACCGAAAGGAAAAACTATGAAAAACCAAAACACAGTGCCAATTCGCATCTCGGGCGAGCTTCTCGAGAAGCTCTACTTTGTCGCCGAGAGCGAGGGCCGTACACTCAACAACCAGTTCCTTCTCATGGCACGCAACAGCGTTGCGTATTTCGAGAAGACAAAAGGCAAGATAAAGCCGGAGCAGCTTCGGGAAATACGCGAAAAGCTTGCCAAAGAGTACCCCGACGAGGAGTAAAATCCGCCATTTAAGGTTTTATTCCTTATTATATATAAAAACATTCCAAAATTGTTGATAACTTTTATCATTTTATCTCTTTACTTTTTCGCGAATTTGCTGTATAATATTATCGTGGCGTTATTATGCCTATACCTTTTTGCGCCCAAATGCAAGCAGGTGGCATATTTTAGCGTATAAATTAAGTCAAAAAAATTTAAATTTATATTTAGGAGGATTTCCAACATGGCAAGAAAGAAAATTTCCATGGATGGTAACACAGCTGCCGCGCACGCTTCGTATGCGTTCACGGAAGTTGCCGCTATCTACCCTATCACTCCTTCTTCTGTAATGGCTGACGTAACCGATACTTGGTCCGCCGGCGGTCTTCAGAACATCATGGGTGACACCGTTAAGGTGGTAGAAATGCAGTCTGAGGCAGGTGCTGCAGGTGCCGTTCACGGCTCTCTCGCATCCGGCGCTCTCACCACTACCTACACCGCATCTCAGGGTCTTCTTCTGATGATCCCGAACATGTACAAGATCGCGGGTGAGCTTCTCCCCTGCGTTATCCACGTTTCCGCTCGTGCAGTTGCATCTCACGCGCTGAACATCTTCGGTGACCACTCCGACGTTTACGCTTGCCGTCAGACCGGTTTCGCAATGATGGCAGAGTCCAATCCTCAGGAAGTTATGGACCTCGGCGCTGTTGCTCACCTTGCAACAATCAAGGGCCGTGTACCGGTTCTCAACTTCTTCGACGGCTTCCGTACCTCTCACGAGATCCAGAAGATCGAGGCTTGGGACTACAACGACCTCGAAGAGCTCGTTGACAAGGACGCTATCGCAGCATTCCGCGCACGTTCTCTCAACCCCGAGCATCCTGTTCTCCGCGGTTCCGCAGAAAACGGCGACATCTTCTTCCAGCACAGAGAAGCATGCAACAAGTTCTACGATGCATTCCCCGCAATCGTTGAAGAGTACATGGACAAGGTTAACGCAAAGATCGGTACCGACTATAAGCTCTTTAACTACTACGGTGCTCCGGACGCAGAGCGCGTAATCATCGCTATGGGCTCTATCTGCGACGTTGCAGAAGAAGTTATCGACTACATGCTCGCAGCAGGCGAGAAGGTTGGTCTTGTAAAGGTTAGACTTTACCGTCCTTTCGTTGCAGACAAGCTCATCGAAGCTATCCCTGCTACCGCAAAGAAGATCGCAGTTCTCGACAGAACCAAGGAACCCGGCGCACTCGGCGAGCCTCTCTACCTCGACGTTGTAACCGCACTCGCTCTTAAGGGCGTTAAGGCTACTGTTGTTGGCGGTCGTTACGGTCTTGGTTCGAAGGATACTCCTCCTTCCTCTATCTTCGCTGTATACGAGAACCTCGCAAAGGACGAGCCCAAGAACAACTTCACTATCGGTATCGTAGACGACGTTACCGGCCTCTCCCTTGATGAGAAGCCCGCTCCCGACACTGCTGCTCCCGGCACAATCGCGTGCAAGTTCTGGGGTCTTGGCGGCGACGGTACTGTTGGTGCTAACAAGAACTCTATCAAGATCATCGGTGACCACACCGACAAGTATATCCAGGCGTACTTCCAGTACGACTCCAAGAAGACTTCCGGTATCACCATTTCTCACCTTCGTTTCGGTGATAACCCCATCAAGTCTCCTTACTACATCAACAAGGCTGACTTCGTTGCATGCCACAACTCCGCTTACCTTAAGAAGTATGACATGATTTCCGACGTTAAGCCCGGCGGTACATTCCTTCTTGACTGCGCTTGGTCCGAGGCTGAGCTCGATGCTAACCTTCCTGCAGCAGTGAAGTCCTATATCGCAAACAACAACATCAAGTTCATCACCATTGACGCTACCACCATCGCTACCAAGAAGATCGGTAACGCAAAGGTTAAGAACACCGTTCTCCAGTCTGCATTCTTCTCTCTTGCTAACATCCTTCCGGCTGCTGAAGCAATCGAGTACATGAAGAAGGCTGCTTATAAGTCCTACATCAAGAAGGGACAGGCAATCGTTGACCTCAACTACGCTGCTATCGATGCAGGCGCTGACGCTTACACCGTAGTTAACGTTCCCGAGGCATGGAAGAACTGTGGCGCAGACGCTCCCAAGGCTGCATTCAAGTCCGAGAGAGCTGATCTCGAAAAGTTCGTTAACACCGTTGTTAACCCCACCAATGCAATGGCAGGCGACAGCCTCCCCGTTTCCGCATTCGAGGAGTATGTTGACGGTACATTCCCGCAGGGCTCTACCATTTCCGAGAAGCGCGGCGTTGCTGTTTACGTTCCTACCTGGATTCCCGAAAACTGCATCCAGTGTAACAACTGCTCGTTCGTATGTCCTCACGCGGCTATCCGTCCTTACGCGATGACCGAGGAAGAGGCTGCAAACGCTCCCGCAGCTACCAAGTTCGCTGCAAAGCCCGTTATCAAGACAAACTACAAGTTCACCGTTGCTGTTTCTCCTGCTGACTGTATGGGTTGTACCCTCTGCGTTAAGGCTTGCCCTGTAAACGCAAAGGCAGAGAAGGACGGCACTGATAAGAAGGCTATCGATATGGTTCTCGCTCCCACCCAGGCTGACCAGCAGGCTCCTTGGGACTGGGCTGTTGCAAACGTTTCCGAGAAGCCCGAGCTTATCAACGCAACTGTTAAGGGCTCTCAGTTCAAGCAGCCTCTGCTTGAGTTCTCCGGATCCTGCGCAGGATGTGCAGAAACCTCCTATGCTCGTCTTATCACACAGCTCTTCGGTGAGTCCATGTACATCTCCAACGCGACCGGATGCTCCTCCATTTGGGGTGGTTCCGCTCCCGCAACTCCTTACACTGTAAACCGCGAGTCCGGCAAGGGTCCGGCTTGGGCTAACTCCCTCTTTGAGGATAACGCAGAGCACGGTCTTGGTATGCACCTCGGCCAGAAGGTTATCAGAAACAGACTCATCGGCTACGTTGAGGAAATGATGGCTTCCGATAAGGCTTCTGCAGAGTTCAAGGCAGCCGCACAGGCTTACCTCGACACCAAGGACAGCTCCACCAAGAACGCAGCTGCTACCGACGCTCTTATCGCAGAGCTCGAGAAGGCTGCACAGGCAGGCTGCCCCACCGCTGCAAAGATCCTCGCTGAAAAGGATTACCTCGCTAAGAAGTCCGTATGGATATTCGGTGGCGACGGCTGGGCATACGATATCGGATTTGGCGGTCTTGACCACGTAATCGCTTCCGGCGAAGACGTAAACATCATGGTATTCGATACCGAAGTTTACTCCAACACCGGCGGACAGGCTTCCAAGGCTTCCAACATCGGTCAGGTTGCACAGTTCGCAGCTGCAGGTAAGGCAATCGGCAAGAAGAATCTCGCCGAGATCGCAATGTCCTACGGCTACGTATACGTTGCACAGGTTGCAATGGGCGCTGACTACAACCAGCTTCTCAAGGCTCTTACCGAGGCTGAAGCATACAACGGTCCTTCCATCATCATCGGCTACGCACCCTGCGAAATGCACGGTATCAAGGGTACCATGCAGAACTGCCAGAATGAAATGAAGAAGGCAGTTGACGCAGGTTACTGGCAGATGTTCCGCTACAATCCTGCTCTTAAGGCAGAGGGCAAGAATCCCTTCTCGCTCGATTCCAAGGAGCCGACTGCAAGCTACATCGACTTCATCAAGTCCGAAAACCGTTACAACCGTCTTGCTAACCAGTTCCCCGAGCGTGCTGAAAAGCTGTTCGCTGATGCTGAGGCAAACGCAAAGGCAAAGTACGAGCGTCTTGTAAGATTCGCAGACCTCTACGCGCCCAACAACGACTAATTTAATTACAGGAGATGGCATACGCCATCTCCTGTTTTTTGTTTTCTGTTCGGCGAGGTTACGCATAAAAGAGGGGGTAGGCAACCAGCTGCGCAGGTTTTCTCCCCCCTCTTAGACTCCCCCGTTTTCCTTGCTTACGCCAGAGGCGCTCCCCGGCGCTCAAAAAAAGATTCGCGCTGGATAGTGCGAACATGCCGCCCACATTGAAGGCACCGCTCTATTTGATTCGCTATCTTTGTAGGGACAGGCGTTCTCGACTGTCCACCTATGAATGGAGCGGTATCTTGCGATTACCGCTTTATTAAGCGAATAGAGCCGGAGGGCGCGAGCCCGATCGGCGACCTTGAGCGCAAGTCGGGCGAAGGCAAGGAGGACGGGTGGAGTCCGAGGAGGGTGAGGAAACTGCGCAGCGGGTTCCCCACCCTTCTCGGGTATTACGCATACGGCGATGCGCTATACCTAAATTTACATCACATACGCAAAACAAAAACAACTCATAATACCTTTGCAATAATTTTTCGCAAAGGAGAAAAAATTATGCTCGAAGCTATCTCAAAATTTATATCGACAGCGCTGTTTTTCCTCTGCACCGCTATCGTTACCGGGCTCACTCCAGCCGAGCCGGCAGAAACCGTCCCAACAGTGCAAACTATAGTTGAAAACGAAGAATTTTCGCTGGTCGGTGAGTGGCAGAGCGGCGATAAGACGCTCAAATTCACAGATTCCGGCAAGCTTATAATCGGCAACACCATCCTTAACTATACCCAAAGCGGCGACAGCTTAACGCTGCGCGGCAAAGTGAACGGCGTGAAGCAGGAATACACCGTAACACTTATCCCCGAGGGTGAGCGCGTGATGAGCTTCAACGGCATCACCATGTACAAAATAAAATAGCGAAAAACGCCGCCGTCTTGACAAAAACGGCGGCGTTTGTTATAATTTAAGCAGTAGATTTGCTATGGGAGGCTATATCATGAACGAAGAAATTATGTATCACATAGGTCTGCCGCGCGATATGGGCGCGGATACTGCAATAATCTGCGGCGATCCCGAGAGAGTTGAAAAAATCGCACGTCTTATGGACGAGCCGGAGTTTATCGCGTCAAGGCGCGAGTACACGACATGGGCGGCGAAGGTTGATAACAAGCGCGTGCTTGTCGTGTCGCACGGTATCGGCGGTCCGTCCACCGCGATATGCCTTGAGGAGCTTTACATGATCGGTATCCGAACGGTCATCCGCGTGGGCACATGCGGCGGCATGGCAATGGACGTAAAAGCCGGTGACGCTGTAATCGCGCAGTCCACGATACGTGCCGAGGGAACATCGCGCGAGTATCTGCCGATAGAATTCCCGGCGACTGCAAATTTCGAGGTGACGTCGGCACTTGCGACTGCCGCGAAGAAGCTCGGTCGCGTTTGTCACGTTGGCGTAGTTCAGTGCAAGGACTCGTTTTACGGTCAGCACTCACCCCAGAGTATGCCTGTCGGCGACGAGCTTATGGCGAAGTGGAACGCCTGGATAAAGGGCGGCTGTCTTGCTTCCGAAATGGAAAGCGCCACGGTTTATACAGTTGCCGCTGTCCGCGGCATGCGCCCCGGATGCGTACTGCGTGCGGTGTGGAATCAGGAGCGCGCGGCGGCGGGGTTTGTCGATACCGACAGCGACGGCGGCGATGCGCTTTCGGCGGCGAAGATCGCCGTTGAGGCTGTGCGGATTTTGCTCGCAAACTGATCGGCGCTTTCAGCGCCGAGGGATGCATAATAGCAAGGAGGGAGGACAACCAACTGCGTAGGTTTTCCTCCCTCAAGTCGGATCGTAGCCATGTCGTTCTGTGGGCCAAGGAGTTGGGTACCACAGTTGTCTTCCTAAGCCCGCTTGGCCTCCGACTTCTCGCAAACTGATCGGCGCTTTCAGCGCCGAGGGATGCATAATAGCAAGGAGGGAGGACAACCAACTGCGTAGGTTTTCCTCCCTC
>JAZTXD010000013.1:0-13892 GCA_045636265.1 Candidatus Flemingiibacterium sp. | reverse complement strand
GGGAATCCCTACCCCCCGTTTAATCGGTTGAACTCGAACGCGCGTTCCCCCAAGGGCTCGGGGCGGGACGCTTTAGTCGACTAAAGTGAATTGTGTGAAAAATTGACACAATTTCGTTCACAAAATGTTCACAAATTGTTCACAGAATTTTCACAATATTATGTTAACCTCACTTTAGTACAGTAAAGTACTAAAGTAAAGCGTTTAATCAATTAAACGGAAAGGGGTTAAAGATGAAAAACATTGATATTTTAAGCAAGGCAATCGCTGACGACAACGCGGCTCGATTAGCTCAGAGCCCTACGCCTCAGATTACTATGGATAACAAGACGGTAGAGGCAATAGCTAAAAAGGTCGCGGAGTTGTTAGCGAACCGAACAGAGGACGACTTGTTGGACGAGACTAAGACGTTAGTAACCGAAACAAAAAGCGAGACTCTCGAGCCTGTAGAGGCTGAGAGTGTTAGCGAACCTAACGAAAGTGAGGAGTCAGAAAATGAATAAATGGTATGACGAGCTACTCTCAGAGATTGACATTTTAAGGAAAAAAATCAAGAGCGTTGTGGCGAGTACAGCGGCGGAAATTCCAACTATTACGCCCACGCTCGAAAGCGGTACGGCAGTAGCTACCGTGACAGTAAACGAGATAGAGGCTACCGTATACGCGCCTACACCTACTAGTGTTTCAGTATCGCAGACTTTGACAAGTGGGGCAGAGGTAGGGTCTGTTACGGTCGACGACGTTACAACTACTTTATACGCACCTACACCTACTAAGATAGCAGAGGACGTAAAAGTTATCGCTATCGGTGGGGCGAAAGATGACGAGACAAACGTAAATATTGACGACGTAGTTCTTGAGGTCGGTAAGGTCTATATTTTGGGTCTTTTATTACAGGATACACCCGAGAACGTAAACGCTATCACTCTTAGTTCAGACTATGCCGATACTATCGTTAAAAAGGGTATCACAGTAGACGCTAATCATTGTGGTGTTATGTTTGCTTTCGAGGCTCTCGGTACGGCTATTAGCTTATTAGACTTCCCTACGTTAGCGGCGGGTAAGCATGGTTACGTAGTATTCGAGACCTCGTACACTTCTGACCAACTCTCAAACGACGTAAACGACTACGACTATAAAGCGTACAAGGACGGTCAGAGCGGATTTGAGGACGACTTATTTAATAAAGACGTAGTTATCGGCTTTTGTGTTGACGGGGCTAACTACGACCATAGTATTTTAGAGTTAACTAATCAATCACAGCAAGCGTTCAATGCTTACTTGACTACTAGCATTAAAGCAGTATGTAATTCAGACCCCGCGGACAAGTGCAAATATACCTATATGAAACTTACACAGAGCTACGCACAGGGCGCGTTCGTTGGTTTCAACCTCGTTAGGGGGTGACGCTATGGGCATGCTTGAAAAGTGGGTTAATGAAATACAATGCGAGATAGACAAACTCAAAGCGAACAGCGGCGGGGGCGGTACTTACGTAGAGGCGAACCCAAGCGGGGCGGCTACAGATACGCTCGAAAAGTTAGCAGTAGGTAACAATATTTACGCGATACCCGAGCCCGAGAACGTCGAGGCGAACCCGAGCGGGACAGCAAGCGCGACACTCGAAAAGTTAGCAATAGGTAACAATATCTATTCTATACCGCCCGAGTATACGCCCGAGTACGAGCTATACGTAAGTGACCCCGAGACTATACAGCTATACGCCTACTTTGCGGGCTCTACGTCATGGGCTGTTATCCCGTTTGTTGTATGCGAGCTTGAGAACGACGAACCGCTCACAGACTTTGAACTCGTAAACGTAATCGTTAATGGTACAGACGCCGCACTCGAGGAGACTTTTATACTAGGTAAGTCATGGTTATTTGTGGTCGATAGCGGTAGTGCTCGTTACTTATCTTGTAACGTACACGTATATCACCCGTCGGGTAGTGCCATTAACAAAGAGGTAACAATGAAAGTTATTGTACGTAAAAAAGTTAGCGTTGCTAACCGCTCTATCGTTCAATCGATTAAACAGGCGGTAACTAATACCGTAAAGAAAGCGACAACCAAGCGCAAAACTACGACGAAAAAATAAAAAGAAAGCGTCCCAAAATGTCAACGAGTCGTAGTTTAGCATAAACAACTAAAAGAAAGAGAGGTAGTAAAAAATGAGCGAAGTAAATCAAATTTACGAAATTTGTAACTCCTTAAACGCACAGGCTAACCAAGGCACAGCGGTAGCCGTGACAGACACCCGTAGCTTTATCGACTTCGGTAAAACTGTTCTTTCATCCGATAAGAACGTAGAAACCTTTTTCAAGACATTGTGGGATAGAATCGCCCGCACCGAGCTCGACAATCGTCCGTATATGGCACAGCTGACAAGTGGCTTATTCCGTGACGGCTGGGAGTATGGAGCAATCTTGCAGCGTTTGCATACAAAACTCCCTAGCGTAGAGGCTGACCCCGCGTGGAATGATACCGACGACATGCCGTCGAATCCTTTCGCTGTTAGCCCGCTCGAGATTGAACAGCGGCTTTATAACAAGATTTCCGCGCTCAATATCCCCGCTACTTACCCCGATATTCAGCTTAAAACAGCTTTCCTCGGTGAGCAACAGATGGCGGCATTTATCGATAGCATGATGACCGCTCAGCGTAGCGCGCTCGAGCGTACTATTGAGAACCTCGGCAATACTTGCCGTTCAGCTCTTGCCGTTACCGCTGTAAACGCGGGCGGGGCTAAGTATGTAAAACTCCTTACCGAGTACAAGGCTCTTTATCCTAACGACGCCGATGTACAGGCTCTTACGGCTAATGAGGCATTATTCGACCGCGAGTTCTTGCGCTATGCGTCTAGGCGTATCGCCCTCGTAATTGACCACTTAAAAACACTTTCTACACTTCATGCGGCTGAGGGTTACGAGCGTTTCACCCCTAGAGAGTACCTCAATGTAGCTATTCTCTCAGACTTCGACAAGAGCGTAGAAAGCTACTTAGCGAGCGTGACATACCATGAATCGCTTGTCGACTTGCCTACCGAGAATAAGGTAGTTGTACCGTTTTGGCAGGGCGCGGGCGACGACTACAGCTACGACGAAACGTCCGCAATCAAGCTGACTATCGACGACGGTACAGAGAACGGCGACACCGTAGAAGTGGCGAACGTAATCGGGCTCGTTTACGACCGCGAGGCGGCGGGTATTACCATCGACGAACGCCGCACCAAGTCAATCTATAACCCGCTTGACGAGGTTACAAATATTTGGCTCAAGGGTCGTCAGATGTACTACGTGGACGTAACACAGAACGCGGTAGTTTTCGCTATCAACTAAGCGTTTAATCAATTAAACGGGGCGGGGTCTTTCCCCGCCTCAAATTGAAAGCGAGGGTTATTATGTCAATATTCAATGACTATAAACTACATAAGACTTTCAAACAGAGAAAGTTAGACTATGCTACAGCGTATCGCCTATGGTACGAGGTCTTAGCTAATAAGGTCTTGAATCTCTTTACATGGACGGGGCTACCGTTCGAGCAAAAAGAGCTTGAGGTACGGCTACAACTAATGGGCGATGGTATCGCGGGCGTTCTGTATTCTAACCGCTTAGGGCGTTTCATCGTTGCAAACGGGTCGCCAACAGGCATAACCGAGTACGCGGACAAGTGGCTAGAGTTTACTTGGTCATGTCCTGTAGACTTTGGGACGAATACCATAGACGAGGACGTCGTACTATTCGAGAATAACTCTTTACACTTACCGACTCGGCGGCTCGTACAGAGATACGCACACTTGTTAGCCCATGCCGAGTTGTCTTTACAGGCTATTCTAATCAACGCTCGCGCAACTGGTATTATAGCCGCCAAGGACGAGAAACAGAAACAGGATATAGCAGACTTTTATAAGGCGTTAGAGGACGGGCGTACAATGGCAATCGTTGACGACGACGGGCTTAATAGCCTCGTAGCGTCTGAGGGCTTGCGGTCTATTTCCACGGCATACCCCGCCGCCCATACTATCATAGACTTTTGGGATATTCGGCAGAACTTATACAAGGAGTTTTTGACGGAGATAGGCATAAGCAAAGCGACCGATAAAAAAGAACGCATGATAACCGACGAGGTAGCCCAAGATAAACCGATGTATCAATACTCACTCGACGATATGCTTAGAACGCGCAAAATAGCGGCAAAAAAAGCCTCTACGGTCTTAGGTTTAGATTTATCCGTCGAGATTAACAAAGCCGTATTTGAGGCAAATACGAGCTCAGAAACGGGGGTATCAGAAAATGACAATACTAGAACTCGAAACGACGAACAGTAACGAGGTAGTAAAGACCCTCGTAGCGGCGTTAGCCAATGACGCAACGCTGACCGAGGCAGACCGCGCGGCGTTTAATCGATTAAACGCTGACGGGTACGCTCAGACCATAGACGAGACGCTCGAAACGGTGTTTGGTTCTAGGTGTTTGCGGCGGTCTGTAGAGGCTGAGTTTGCGGGTGTGCCCTTTTGGTCGCTCAATATTAAGGCATACCTTAAAAGGCGC
This sequence comes from Candidatus Flemingiibacterium sp., assembly GCA_045636265.1. Taxonomy (GTDB): domain Bacteria; phylum Bacillota; class Clostridia; order Oscillospirales; family CAG-272; genus Flemingiibacterium. The sequence goes on along the minus strand of JAZTXD010000013.1, from coordinate 9,342 downwards.
GTAGAATGGTTTAAAAAGTGCTTTTTGTATATCGATGCTGAGTATAACCCCGTGGAGAACTACCAAGGTACAGAACACGAATTTGTACAGGATATACATGGAGAGCGTAAAGGGTCTGACACAGACACGGCAAAGCCTAAGACCGTCGAAACGTGGTATGACAACCCGAACCACCAAAAGACAACTCTAACGCCTCAGATAATCACAGAGGATTATACCGAGGCAAACATAGTTACAACCAAGGGCGAGGGCGATACTACCGTTACAACTCAGAACGCCCCCTTTGAGTCGTCTAGTTGGTATAACAACTCAAAAGAAGAAACCAAACACGGAACTATCACGGAGACAGAACAACCATACAATCGTAAGAGCAAAACACCCGAGCACACTATCACCGAGACAGAGATAGCGCGGGTTGATAAGGTTTACGAGAAACACTTACAGGATGAAACTATAGAGCACCATCACCAACAGGATGCGGCAATCGACACGCACGAGCGCAACTTTGACCGTCATGGCAATATCGGCGTACTTAGCGCGGGCGAACTCCTCGGCAAGGACGCGGAATTTTGGCGGGCTTTCGGGTGGCTCTACGATACCGCGCACGATATTAGCAACCTAATATCTGAGGGGGTGTTAGCATTATGAGCGATATTCAACTCTATATCACACAGAGCGATAGAAAGAAAGTTAAAAAAAACGTGTCTCTTGTGGTCGATATTACACAGACGTTTAGAATAAAAGAACCGTCTAGCGTATTTAATCCCGAGATACTATTAAGCCGCGAAACGGTGGGCGATAAGTACGCCGCTGTTAACTACGCTTACGTCCCTAAGTGGGAACGATGGTATTTTATCGACGACATTATCGAGGAGAACGACGGGCTTATCCGTTACCGTATGAGCGTCGATGTGCTAATGACTTACGCGGACAAAATACTAGCGTCACAGCAAGAGGTTATACGGTCGGAAAAGATAAACTCTATGTTATTCGCTGATAGCGAGAGACCCGTACAATCGCAAAAATATATCACGTATACAGACCCCGCCAAGGGAGAGTTTGGAGCTTTCCCCGAGGCGACGGGTGACAACTACTTTTTAACAGTAGCGGGGGGTGTCGGAAGTGCTTAGACTAGAAAATTCATACCATAATATTGGAAACGGATATACAAGCGGGTTAATACCCGCCGACGTACACGCAGAATACAGGCTCGAGAGTCCGGACGGGGCTTTTTGCCATATGTATTGCGGGTGGTCTGATAACTACGGTCAGCCCGTCGGGCATAATATTTTAATAGGCATAGTTGGGGCTAGTTGCACTATCCGCGAGGATTGGCGAGTTGTTGACGGGACACATGACGACGGAGACACAGACCATACTGTTATGACGGTAACATTAGACGGTAACGACGTGTTAACGGCTACAAATGGCGGTAATTTGTTAGCAATCGCTAACCAATTTAAGGACTATTTTTTCGGCGGCGAAACTCAGACGGCGGCGTCTCTGTTTGATTGGATGGTTCGCAAATACTCGGCGTTTGACGGTTTTTGGTGTCCTATGTATATAGGTACTACGCAAGACCCTATACGCGACCCTTACTCTCGCGCCGCTAGGTGGTCGGATATAGATATTAAATACGGCAAAGTAAGCGCGAATTTGGGACAGGGGTATTCTAATAATTATCCGTCCGAGTGGATATTTAGCGGCGACACTTATCCCGCAGTAACTATTCCGTCAGAGCTTACGGGTAATGACGTACAAAAGTATCTAATAGCCGCGCTAATTTTCGATGAGAACTTAACGCCCGAGCAAGAGGCAGAGTTACACTTCGACGTTTACGTCGATGGTACTAAAGACCCTAATGTATCGGTAAAGTGGCACTCTGAAAATATTAGCTTAATCAATCCCCCGTTTTCGTTCTTATTGGTGACGCCTAAAGTATGGGAGTACCCGCATTTTATTTTAGACGTAAACGACTCAGACGCTATATGGACAGTTGACGGCATAGTTCAACCCGCTGAACAGATGTGGTATGTAAATAAAAACGTGTATAAGTGGGACTTGGGGAGTTATAACAGACCTTACTTATCAGCCTTTAATAACATAGCAAGTAGTAAATCCACCGTTGAGCGTATAGCATTATGGGGCGTCGATGGTATCGCAAACATGATGTACTATTATTTAAGATTTGAGATACTCGAATGGACGGGAGACGCTAGCGTTACAAAATGGGGTAAACTATTTTGTGTGAAAGTACCGCGCGAGGTCGCTAGTCTTGCCGATATTGCAGTAGTCGAAATTGACAATAGCGAAAAAGAGCCCCCGTTTAAGACCTTTGTACACGTATCGTTAGGCAAGCCGAGCGGGGACGAGGACGACGACCCTCCGACCTATCCCGAGGACGACCCCGACCCCGACCCGCCGCCCTATCAGCCTTACGAGCCCGTAGGTTTTTCGGGTAACTGTGTACTTACAAAGACCTACTCGATGGACTCACATAAACTTGAAAATGTAGGCTCTAAGCTGTGGACACAAAGCTATTTTGACGTGCTCAAGGTACAGAGTAACCCCATAGAAAATATAATATCTTGTAAGTGGTTTCCGTTCTCTAGGTCGGGCACACAAAAGGATATTGTAGTCGGTAACGTAAACTTTGGACTACAGGCGGGAGAAGTAGACACACTCTATACAATTACAATCGGGTCATACACCTACAGGGCTAAGAACCCTAGCGCGCCGACGTTCTTAGATTATAGCCCTTATACAAAGTTACGTTTACACTTGCCGTACTGTGGAGACGTAGACATCGACGCGAGCTACGTTATTAACCGCAAGATAACGGTTAAATATGATATCGACCTTGTGACGGGCGATTGTTGCGCGAGGATAATACTTGATGATTACTGTCAATATCTGAGCGTTGCGGGTAACTGTGGCGTTGACATACCGCTTACAGCTACCGACCGCGCCCAAGTAGGCATAAAGACCGCTAGTACTGTTATGAGCGCGGCGGCGGGCGTCGGTATTGGCGCGGCGACGGGTAACCCTATAGCTATAGCGGGCGGCGCGATTAGTGCGGCGACGAGTCTCTCTAATATTGCGGGGGCTGACCTTACGAGTCAGAGAACCGCGAGCCATAGCCCCGCTTGTACGTCGAAAGAAAATAGAGCGGTCTACTTAGAGATTGCCCGCCCGTCGTTCCAACTCTCTGACGGGTTCAAGAGTCGCCACGGCTACCCGTGTCATAAGTTTATGACCCTCTCGAGCTTTCAAGAGACGGGTAAAGATAGCTACGTACAATGCGACGAACGTACTAAAATTAACTTCGCTATGACGTCCCGAGAAAACGAACTACTTGAGAGTCTCTTAGTAGGCGGCGTTTACGTTTAATCGATTAAACGAAAAGGAGAAAGAAAAATGATTGACATTGTGAACTTGGTTTCAAGCGTTGGTTTTCCTATTGCTATGAGCATTATATTATTGTGGTATTGCAAGGAGCAAAACGACACACATAGAGCGGAGTCGGATAATCTCGCTGAGGCGATAAATAACAATACGCTTACGTTGCAAAAACTGTGTGACCGCCTCGAAAATGTTTCACGTGAAACAAAAAATTAAGCGATTTTCAAAAAAGGTGTTACAGGTCGTCGAAAAGTTAGTGAGCCTTTAAAGGGACAAAATGGAGCTTACAGGGGGTTATAGGAAATGGCTATAAAGCAAAAATACGTATCAATTAAACGACTGCTTAATCTTAATTGGGAGTACGCCATGTTATTGGGCGAACGCTCGAACGGCAAGTCTTACGCCTGTAAAGAGTACGTATTGAAACGTTACAAAGAGACGGGCGAGCGTTTTATATACCTACGCCGCTTTCAGTTAGAGACAAAGCCGTCATACGTAGAGGGCTACTTTAAGGACGCCCCAGTACGTCAGATATTCGACGACTATGACAGTATCGTAGCATACCGCGGGGGTATTTACCTCGCGCGGTATGATGAAAAAACAGGAAAGACGGTAAGAGGGGACTTAGTAGGGTACACGGCACACTTAGCTAACGAGGTACACTTTAAGAGTCAGAATTACAACGACGTTACGACGGTCTTATTCGAGGAGTTCATAACCTCAGAGGGTTATTTATACCGAGAATGCGAAAAGCTCAGCTCGTTTGTTTCTACGGTCGCAAGACGTAGACGTATTAAGGTTTTCTTAATCGGGAATACTATCTCGCGTTTGTGTCCTTACTTCTCAGAGTGGGGGTTGCATAATATCCCCCGCCAAAAACAGGGGACTATAGAAACATACGAGCACCATACCGACCAAGTAGACGAGGACGGTAACCCCGTAACGGTACGTATAGCCGTCTACTTTTGCGAAAACTCAGCGTCCAATAGTAAAATGTTTTTCGGCGTGTCTAATGAGATGGTTACCAAGGGCACGTGGCAAACAAGAGCTTACCCCCATTTACCCTATCGGTACAGGGAGTGTAATAGTCTGTATTACATGCTGTATCACTACAAAGAGTTTATCTTTAAGATAGAGGTATTGAGGACGCCCGACCGCTCGCACGTGTTATTTGTACATCCTCACAACAAGCTAGAGGACGTACGGACGGTTAGCGACACCGTAGACCCCCGCCCCTATGTGACGGTAGACTTCAGACCCGTAAACAAGGGGGACAAAGTTATACAGCTACTTTGGAAAGACGGAAAAGTCTTTTACTCCGATAACCTCACAGGGTCAGACTTAGAAAGTATCATAGCCGACAAGGGCGGCTTATGATAGATAACTCCTTTCCATTCACGCGGAAAGCCCACCGTAAAAGGTGGGCTTTTTCGTTTAATCGATTAAACTAGCTAAGTCGTCTACTGATAACTCGGAAAATTGGTTGGATAGTGACCCCATAGCCTCGAGGACGTCTATAAATGTTTGTCCCCTGTCTAATACATACCGCGCGGGCTGTAGAGTTATGCCGTATCTATCCCGCGATAAATACGGGTTACCGTCTCTATCTATCCATAGAGTTGGGGGCTGTTCTGTGTTGTAGTGAGGGAGTAGCTTACCGCACTCCCTGTAATCAAAAACTAAGCCGTCCTTAAAGTTTGCTATATCGTCATGCAAAGCCGCCGCCCCTGTTTTCTTATTGACTCCCGCTATAGTTATCTTTATAGGGTCGCCCTCTTTCATGCGATAACAATACCTTTTAGCCCCTAACGTCTTGAACTCGTGAAACGGCTTACCGTCGTTTAAGTCGTCGTTGTCGCACGTGTACACCCCTAGCCATTGGTGGACGCCGTTGAGGTCTTTAGGACAACACTTATTTATATCTATACCCCTCTTTTTACATACGGCTTTCAGTTTCATTTTGACGCGGGCATTATACCGCTCGAATATCTCGGCATGGTTACCCACACAGTATATCGAGTCAGTATCATGGTATACTACGTCTTTGCCGACTTCCTTTATACACTCCCAAAGCGAAAGCCTCGCGTAAGCGGTCACAAAAACGCCATGACTAAAACTAAGGAAAACTTTGTAGGGATTAGAGCGTAAAGTCTCTAGCTCTTTCTCGGCTTTCTCGGCTAGTTTCTCGGGGTCTGTCTCAGAGGGTAGCCACTCGTTCCCGTCAAAAACTACGTCGTCATAAATTAGGGCTGACACCATCATACCATAGAGACTATTAAGCAACTCTTTAGAGCGGGCGCGTAACTCGGCTTTCTCGGGGTCGCCCGTCAGCTTTACTTTATTCTCGTAGAGCTCGAGTATATAGTTAACGTATCGTATATCTAAGTAGCCCGCTACCGAGTACCAAAGCCGCCGTATCTCTATATGCGAGGACTCGTAACACTCCCGCATTATCTGAAAATCGACCGAGGTACACACTAGCGTCATTTTCTTAGCGCGATAGATACGCCCATTTTCAGCTTTTACGCCCTCGCTCTCGGCGTCTATGACTTTCGATATAGACAGATAGTCGTTATAGCCTCGCGTCCTCACGTCGTAGAAAGTGACTTTAAGCATACACAGATAGTCGCTATTGTCTATGTAGAAGTCGGCGGACTCGGGCGGTACTTCCGCCCATGGACTCATAGGAAAGAGCCGCGATACCATCTGATAAGGATAGCTAGACGTTATATCCTTACCAAATACGAGGTCTATAAGGTCGATATTATTATAGTAATAGTTACCGTGAACCCAACCCCCCACAAAGCCCGCCCGTAACATAGCGTATTCTGAGACAGAGCTAGGTAAGAGCCGCGCCATTTTTCGGTGATATCCCATATCTTTTTTATAGATTGCCTTTACTTCTAGCCGTGGGCGTCCCGTCTGTGTGAGCGGTATGCGCTGTAAGCTCGTATATTCGCTTTTAAAGCGTTTTACCAATTTATAGACTATTTCTACGTCTCTCGAGCCGTAGCGCGTCTCTGAGGCTGTTAGAGGGGTTGTAGGGGTCTTTATAGCGTCGTAATCAAAGTCCTCGTACTTTTCGAGCCCTACCGTCTTTCCCACGTTCTTTAACGATTGCCTTGTCAGCATGTAGGTACAGCGGAACTCGAGCGACCCATAGCATGCTTTCATGGGCTTGTGGGCTTTCCTAGCGAATACGCTATCCCACTTTATGATATTGAGCAAAAAGACAAATTCATGACTTAGATTGTGCACAAACACGACCGACTTATAAGGGCGGCTTGCTAGGTATTCTATGGCGGGCTTTAGCTGTTCGAGTGTCCGACCGTAGAAGTAAGTATCGTTTACGCCAAATTGCCATAGATAGAGGAGAGAGACTTTCTCTTTATCGGCATAGTAGGCGGGGTCTTTCGAGTAGTCGAACGGACGCGCCACCCCGTCTATCACATAGCCGTTACTATTCTCTATGTCAAAACTATATATAGTTTGGTCGTAGCCTTTATAGATATCCTTTCCCGCGTTCCACCGAATAAAGTCGTTTAATCGATTAAACGGTATCACAGTTTTTTCCACTCCTTTATAAATGCGCTAACGTCTATGTTACCATTCACAACTATTTTCTTATAACGCTTACTTTTGCCTCGTAAAACTTCGCTCATTAAATTTATAGTCTGACTATAGCTTTTAGGGTCTTTTGCCATTTCATTTAATACGCCCCCGTAAGTAGAGTATGATTCCTTAAACTTTTTGAAAGTGTCACTTTCCATTATCTCGGTTAGACTCTCCCACGTATCGCGGTCTATTTTAAACTCTCGATTGCGGTTAAAAGACTCGTAGCTCTTGTCTAACATCTCCTTTTGTCCCCTGTAAGTGGTTAGCGGGTTATCGAGAAACTGTTCGAGAGTCTGTTTAAATAGCTGTTCGTCCTCTTTATTAAGAGCCCCTATTCGTAAATGGTCGCCCTCTACGTTAGTAAGTCGCCCCGCTTTATCTAATAAAAGGTCTACGGACTCCTTAGAACGCTTGGTATATACGTTCTTAGAGTTTTCTTTCCTTATCCATTCTATACGGGCGTTTGCCTTTTTCATTAGCTTATGTATCTCTTGCCGTGTAGTCATGTTACACCCCCTTAGTCTAAGCACGGCGGGCAAAGAGCCCGCCGCCGTAAAATCATATAAAGTTTGGTCAATGTTTCACGTGAAACATTTTAGAGTACGGTAATCGGTCTAAAGTCGTTCCCGCTCTTGGTCTTTACTTTACCGAGGAACTTAAACTGTAAGCCGTTTACTACGTCCTTGAGGGTTACACCCTCGCGGTTAGCTACCTCGAAAGCGTCGTCAAGGATATTTGTCAAACCGCCACCCGACAGGAAAAATACGTCCTTGTCCTCTACTACGTTTACGGCGTAGTAAAAGCCGCCCTTGCTGTCTTTCAGCCTGTAAGCGTCCTCAAGGGTAAGAACTACGTCGATATAGTTATCAGCGTTTCCCTTTTCGCGTCCATCCATAAGCGGGCAACCGTTTGCAATCTCTTTTGCGCGTTTTCTGAAACTGTCTAAATACTTGCTAGCCATAATGACTCCTTTCTTTTGTCGGCGTTTAGGTCGCCACCCTAATATGTGCTTAATAATCACTACCTATAGTGACTAAGAAAGCCAAAACTAAAAACAGCATGAAAGCCCCAAAAAATTGTGTCCCCGTCATTGTTTTACCTCACCGAGCGCGAGCGTCAAGTCCTCGAGTGCCCCGCGTATGTGGTCGTTAAATTTGCTGTTACCCTCGCCGTAAGCGGCGGCGGCTTTGCTGATAGCGTCGGTCACGTCTGACAAGACGGCGGCGGCGTCGTAGGTTATCGAGCCAAATACGTAGTCCTCGATGAACTTTCTACAGACGTCTATATCGATATCGTGGTTATCGGCATATATGCCGCCGAACTTAGCGACCCCATACAACGCGCTTAAACAATGTAATACGTCTTTCTTTGTCATGGTCTACTCTCCTTTCTCCCCTGTAGGGGTGGGGCTTATTCAAGCCCCAATATCTCCTTGATTGCCTCTACGTCGTCGGCGGTAAGGTTGAACACTTTACCGTCAATAATTACGAGGTTTGCGTTTGCGGGTACTTCGACCGTTGCTACGGGCTCGTCCTTACAGGACTCCTCAGCCTCGCCCTCGTCCTCGGTAGTCTCTACCTCGGTCGCCTCGACGTCTACGACGTCCTTAGCCTCGAGCCCTGTCTTGAGCTGTTTTACGGCTTTTTCTACGTCCGACGCGCTACTCTTTGCGGTAATACCCCACCCCTCGAGAAACGACTCAATGTCAGCGTCATCGAACGGGAAACCGATTAACTTTGTTACGGCTGTATAAGTAAAGCCCTCGAGTTCTTTCTCGTATTTAGTGCGAATTTCAAAAGCCTTTTTCATAAGGGTTACGCTTGCCTTACTCATTTCGATAGCGTCAGCGTAGCGAGCCATAGAGCCAAAGTCAGCCTCGAACGTCTCAGCGGTTACGGTGTCGTATACGACCTTTACGGTCGCCCATGCTGACTTATTCATCTTTTCAACGGCGTTAAAGTACTGTGTTACCCTTTTCTGACCTCTTGCGGTAATCTCAAAAGCCTCGTTTGCGGTTACGTTTGCTACTTCGTTCTTTTTCATGGTGTTTTCTCCTTTTCATTCTGTTATGTTTGTTAGTGTTTAATCGGTTAAACGGTAGAGCCGAGCGGCTAAGAAACTGACCGTTCCTGTAAGGTATTGAACTACCTTACAAGTACTATTATAATGACATGTTAGCCAAATGTCCATGTACAAACCGTTAACATTTTGTAAACAAATTGTGAACACGTTCAATTTGATTTTACTTTAGCACTTTAACGCACTAAAGCGTCCCGCCCCGAGCCCTTGGGGGAACGCGCGTTCGAGTTCAACCGATTAAACGGG
>JAZTXD010000012.1:0-1303 GCA_045636265.1 Candidatus Flemingiibacterium sp. | reverse complement strand
TTTCTTGCCGGTGGCTATTTTACTGCGCACTACGTCTCATATTATAGCACTTACAATAATAGTTTTACTTAAACTCCGGCGCTTTAGTCTCGCCCGTTGCAAAAGCGTACGGTCCGGGATCGGACATAGAAAAATACATTTTCGCTGCCTTGGTCGTGCCGAAGTCGCGATTGGAACCGGTCTGCTGCACCTTATTGAAGGCATCGCGGAACATTTGATTATGCGCTTCCTCGCGATTGAGCAGGAAGTCGATGGTTTCGCGTACCTTTTTGTCCTCAATCTGGCGGTAGAGATACTCATAAACCACCTTGGCTCTCTGCTCGGACGCGATATTGGAGAGCAGGTCAGCGCACAGGTCGCCTGTGACGGTGACGTAATCGCCCGTCCAGGAGTAGCCCGAGGCATTGATGAGACCCGGATTGAGCCCGTTCTGGACGTGTGTCTGCACCTCGCCTGCCTGCACCTTTGTTGCGTCCACGTCGTGACCGTTAAGCAGGTTGATAGTCTGCGCGATCATTTCAAGATGCCCCAGCTCCTCGGCGGCAATATCAAGGAAAAGATCCTTGATCTCGGGATCCTTGATCCGAAAGCTTTGCGACATATACTGCATAGCCGCTTTTAGCTCGCCGTTACCGCCGCCAAGCTGTTCCTGAAGCAGTACGGCGTACTGCGGGTTCGGTCTTTCGACCTCTACGGGATGGAATAACTGTTTTTCGTGTTTGAACATAGCAATATTGACCTCCGTTTATGGATTTAATACTATTATTTCCCATAATGCGAGTGCATATACTGCTATATTCTTTTATCATCCGTCGCGGGATTATCGATCAGCTCGCCGTGTTCGGTGAAGCGAGATCCGTGGCAGGGACAATCCCAGGTGTGCTCGACGCTATTGTATTTGAGGGCGCAGCCGAGGTGTGGGCAACGTGGTGCAGTGGGGGTGAGAATTCCTACCGCCGATTCAAAGGCGTTAACGGCAAGCCGTGGGCGTAAGACGGTGCGTGACGGATCGAAAACAGCGGCATACGTACTGCGTTTTCCTTGGATGAGGTCACAGAGAATGTCGGCGCAAACCATTGCATTTGTCATGCCCCATTTGTTAAATCCCGTTGCAACGAAGACGACGGGCGTGGATTTAGAATATTGACCTATATAAGGGATATCGTCCAAAGTCATGCAATCCTGTGTTGCCCATTTGCCCACGATCTCTGCATTTTGGTAGTGTTTTTTTGCAAAGTTCTCAAGTTCCTGCCAGCATCCGCCCTGCTTGCCTGTGCGACGTCCGCCACCACCGAGGAGTAGC
>JAZTXD010000011.1:0-44361 GCA_045636265.1 Candidatus Flemingiibacterium sp. | reverse complement strand
GGCTCCGTTCTCCAGTTCTTCCAGCACTATGTCGTAGACTTTTTGGGCGTCTGTTTCTATAAATCTGTCGCTCATTCTTCCTTTTCCTCCTTTCGTTTGATGTTCAAAAGCGCGGCAAAGTCACCGGCGCGGGCCGCTTCCGGCGTCGAGTTTTTGCTCTCGATTTCCACGCGGGGCTCGTATTTTTCCAGAAGCCACCGAACGTCAGCGACTGCCTTCTTTGTAGCATTCGGCTGATCTATCAGAGAGGCGTCTCGGCCTCTCACTCGGTCGTATGGCACCTCGCCGCGTACTATGCGCAGAAGGTTGGAGGCGCATGTCTCCGGGGTTCCGTTTCCGTGTGCTTTCATGTCCTCACTCCTTTACAGCGTGACTTCGCTCAAATACACCCAGCTGTTGATCCCGTCCGGGGAGCCGAGCAGCACTTTGTTCTGGCTCGCCTTGATCTGGCTCACCTTGTGGCTGCGCTGCTTTACCCAGTCGGGGATCGTCCCGCCGCTTGCGTATTTTGTGCCGGTGGGTTTCACATAGTCGCCCACCTTAATGCTCGATGTTTTAGCCTGTTCTACGGCTGTATTTGTTGTTTTTTTCTGGGATTTCTCCCCGGCGCTCGGCTTCACTTTCAAGGCTGACGTGTCAACCTTCACGCTGGTGGTGTCCTCGTCGTATTCTTTGAACTCCAGCGAGAGAGTCGCCACTCTCATGCGGCCGAAGTCGTCGAGCTGATCAACGGTCACGCCTACCTTGCGAAGCTGGAGCTTCGGGCCCAGCAGCTCGTCGTTGAGATAAAAATAATTTACTTGTGTTACGAGCTTCTGCCAGCTCTCGATCTCGGCCCGGACGTCTACGCCCGCCCCGGAGTGCAGTGTCGTGGTGAACGTGAGAGGAAAGAGCTCAACGCCGCGCATGTTGGTGGGCTTCTTTTCCTCGGTAGCGGAGTTGTTGTCGGCCACTTGCGCGTAGGAAAAGCTCAGCCCTTGAAGCGGCAGGACTTTTTTGTCGGTGACTTCCCATTTTTTCGGGCCCCATTCGGCCATTATTGCCATGAGATCACTCCTTTACCTTTTGCGATTACTCAGCGCCGAGCAGCTGCTGCACCTGTGCTTTTAAATTATCGGGAACGGAGTCAATTGTCTTGAGGCCCTTCTTGATAAGGTTTGCGTAAATCTTAGCCATGTTTACACCTCCATATTCTCGTAAATTTCACAAAGCGCGAGCTCCAGATCTGTCAAGGAAGCCGCGAGCTTCGCGAGCTCAGAGTCGGTCTTCTTGAATGCGATTTTTATATGGTCGTTATTGACAGATACCGAGTCAAGGACGAACTCGCCCGTTATTATTGCGGAGAGCTTTTCCTCTCCGGTTTTCTTGCTTACGGTGTAAAATGACAGTTCTGTCGAGCCCTGCACCGCAGCGCGCAGCTCTCCGAGATTGGCGTTAATGGGAGCGTATATTGTAAGGGCATCGTTCCCGGTAAAGCTGTTTATTTTGATGTCGTGTGTCGGTGTTTTAAGTTTCATTTTTTACCTCCTTAAATTACATCTCCCAGCGAACGCTGGTAGCAATTATTGTATGAAGCGTTAGGAAGACTGCTTGTAGTTACACCATAAAATACAGTGTCGTAAAAATTCCCGCCCCCGTAACCTTCGTCGGACTCAAGGCGGCACGACATCTCGCTATTGTAAACACTAAAAGCAGTCATTCCTCGTTCGGGGCACCCCTCAATGTATAGAATATCATTATCGAAATTACACCAGCGGAACACTCCTAAAAGATTGTAAATTGACGAACCGCTAAATTTGCAATTTGTTGCGTGAAGCTGGCTCGGAGACCAGCCCTGCGTCTCGTCCCCGTCAGGTTTCAGCCATGTATAACTACAATTTACTGAGCACTCAAAAATAAAGTTGTCAAAGGAAACAACCGTCTCGACTTTACTCACCCAGCTGTAACCGTCATTTGAAGGTATGGAAATGTCACGTATAGAAAGCGTTATCCCGCCGCAAAATCTGGGGCTTCCGATACCAACAAAATGCAAACTTTTAGCAATATTCAAAATGCCGTTTCCCGAATATGCTCCCGGCATAACAAGAATAGTATCACCAGCCGTTGCTTCGTTGACTACCGTTTGAAGCACCGAAAGAGCCGAGGATTCGGAAGCGATAATATAATCGCAGTCGGAAGTATAACCGACTTTTTTTAGACCACTGGAAGAACCACCCCCGCCCAGTTCCGATTCGGCCACCCAGAACGGCGCGCCGCTGGCTTCTTGTGCGAGGAAGCTCTTTGTGGTCGGAAACGGCAGCTGCTGGAAGTTCGTCGCGCTCGCCAGATAGGGGAGCCTGTTCGCCGCCCAAGAGCCCCTGCCGGTGCCGCCTTTGGATATAGCGACAGCCGAGGCGAAGTCCTCGCCGCCGTAGGGCTGGGCGTCCTGCATAACGAACTCGGTGCCGTTATATACCGCCATAAAAGGGGTGTTATACTTCAACGCCGAGGCAATGCTGAGCGCTGCTGTAGTGCCTGTTCCGCTTTTTCTCTTTATCGTTTTAGCACCGAGGCCGTTAATGTTGAGAGTCGGCGCGGTGTTTGTCGAGTTTGTGTGCGGAAGTACCACGAAAGTGTCGCCGGGCGCGTATCTGGTGTACCCTTCCAGTGTGGCGGTGTAGTCTTTGCCTGTTCCTGCCGTCGTGATAAGACGCGGAATAGCAGCCGAAGCAGGAAAAGCCTCAGCCAGAACACGCCACGCGCTGCCGTCCCACAAGAAATAGGAGCCGGCCGCATATGTTCTGTAAATCAGATAGGGCTTGAGCTCGTCGGGGATCGCCGCCATGTCGTCGGCCCAGCAGGTCAACACGGTGCCGTTGATAAGATACGGCGCGACGTTCTCCGTAGTATCGGAGAGCAGAATGTCGTCGCCCTCTGTGCCGTAGCTTGTTGTGATTATCCACGGGATCGTGTAAACGGTTGTATATTTTTGCAGATATGACGAGAACGTGGAGCCGTCCGAGGTTTGGCCGTACAATCCCTTGTACGCATATTTGAAAAATTTATATATCCCGCTGCCCGTGTCAATGTCAAGGACTGTGCCGAAGCCGTCCTCTGTGATTGAACGAACTCCGTCAACGGTGATGCTCAGCTTCCCGGTGGGCGCGTTGTGCTCTTGGTTTACCATGTAAACGTCGCCGAATTGTGCAGCGCCGGGAAGCGTTTCGACCTCGCCTTTGTAGTCCATGGCGTGGGCTGTTTCGCTCCAGTGGTCTGCTGCGGGCTCGTATTCCCCGGACTTGTCGTTATAGCGTACTGTGCGGGCGTAAATTCTGCCCTTTGTGGCTCCTGTGAGAGAGAAGCCGACCTGCTCATATTCCGGGCCGTCAAGGAATGCGCTGCCGGGGTTGTCGTGCGTGATTATGAGGCCGTACTCAAAAGGTGCGTGCCCGTACCCGTTCGCCGAATAAAAGGCGACGCTGTAATTGTTAAAAAGCGTCTTTATAACGTCGAAGTCGTCTATGTCCGGGCCTTCAATTGCAAGAGAGTTCGGCTGCACATTGACCGCGGCCGCGATTCCGTTTTCCATTCGGTTGAGCTTGCTCGCGGTTATTTCTTCGTCGGTTTCCCATGTTTTCTTTTTATAGCTCATTTAAAAATTCACTCCTTACTTCGGTGTTGATGTGGATCCGCTGCCAGTCTCCACGCCTCCGTGTTTATGATTTTTAAGGCTTATATTTCCCGCCGTGACGTCGTCTGTTTTAAGGTTCGGCAGGAAGGCGCCCCACTCGCCGTCAGCTCGGCCCAGCAACAGCCCGGTGGAGTCCTCAAACTCCACATAAACCACTTCCGTGCCCTTCTTGAGCTGCCCGGTGTCCCCTCTGAGGTGCCACGGGATTGTAATTTTTGCCGTAGGACGCGCGAGAGCAGCGGAGGGGATCACGCGGGCGGTGTTTCCGTCCACGCTGGCGATCTTGCCTTTGTTAATCTGTCCCATTAGTACCCCTCCAGTAAGTCCCTAAAGTATAGGGTTGATTTGTTCGCCACATAGTCGTGGCGGGCTTTGTACACGAAAACGGTGCCGTCCCACGCGCTGGCTTTTGCGGTTTGGAGCTTCAGCAGGCTTGCCGCCGCATAACCGGCGAGGAACGACTTCGAGAACTGCCCCGTGTGGCCGTATTTGTTGACGTTCCGGAGCAGGCCCTTGGCGAAGCGTGCCGCCTCTGCGTTGCTTGTTACCGGGAGAGGCTTCTCCGGCCGTAATACGGCTGAGCTTGTCGCGCCCGGTGCCGTGAATTTTCCGGTGAAGCTGCCGCTGGACACTTCGCAGGATCCATAGCATGCCGCCCGGTTGTCGTGGTAGGTGAAAACGCCGCCTTCGTTTACTTCCAGAGTGCCCGCAGGCGTCTGTCCTTCGATGAATTGCTCACTGTATGCCAGCAGCTTGCCGTCATATATGAGCATTTGACAGCCCTCCAGCATGGAGAGCCGAGCGAAGAACGCGAAGTCCGTCTCGTTGTCTTGTATCAAATACGGGTACACCTGATCCTTGCAGCCGTAGCTCTGGAAGGTGAGGCCATGAGCCGCGGCGATTTCTTGCCCCAGCTGCAAATAGCGCACGCCTTCCCAGCTTTTCGACTTCTTTGTGATCCCGCTTTTAGGCATTGACATGGCGCGGATCGTAAAAAGCCCATTTTCGGGCCTCATGGAGTGTATGAACATTTTCCCGGTGTCGCCTGCTCCCTCTTGGAAGCGTACCACGTCACCGTCTGCCGGGTTCCACTTGCTCCAGACGCCCTTCGGATCGTTGAAACGGATCACGAGCGTGTCGGCCTGCTTCTCTGCGAACATCTCATGCACGCAGTAATTCACCGACACGTCGTTGTATATGTCCGTCCCATTATAAAAGAACTTCAAGCGCTGTCCTCGTCGCTTTCCTCACCCCTACGCCACGGCGGCAGTGTGGCCGGCGTCTCCACGTTCTCGACGATAGGCAGCCTGAGCGCCACGTTCGCCTCGAAGATAAGCACGTCCGCGTAGTCGGGGTTAAATTCTATAATGTAGTGGGCGAGGGTTTCCTCGCCGTACATTTCAAGAGCCAGCGCGTCGAAGGTGTCGCCCTCTCGCGTGGTATATGCTTTATAGCCTGTTACTCTACGCATAGCACGCCGCCTCCCTTGCTTTGATAAATTCCTCCAGCCAATCGAAGAACTCGGCCTCGTGCGCTTTGAGTCGCGCCATGAGGTCGTCGCCCTCGTCGGAGCCGTTGGCCTCGATGTGAGGGCTCCACGTGAAGCCGGAGAAGTCGTAGTAAATAACAATATCGTTATTGTTTGCAAGACTTCCGAGAGAGAAGTCGTCAAGCGTCAGCAGTCGGCCCGCTGAGCTTATGAGTCCGGGGCTTTCGTTCTCACTGCCGATAGCTCCGAGCAGCTGTCCGGCTCTTTCCCATATGCCGATATTTTTGTCACGGTATGCGGGATCAAAAGAAATAACAGCCTCGGTTCCGGCTTCTCCGGCGATTGATACGCCGTCGGTAAAGCCACCGGCTGCAAGAAGCGGGATCTCCGGAAGGGGAGCGCGCCACGTCAGCCAGCTGAAGGGTTCAACGCCTGCAATGGATAAGCCGCTTATTTTGTCGAGGATTCCGTTCAGCCCTTCAAGCGGGACGGAGACGACTTTGTTAATTCCCTTTATAAGCGCGTTTACCACGGTTTTGAAGGTCTCGACGATGCCGTCTTTTATGCTGCCGAATACTTCGCCGCCAGCTGAGAAAACGCCCTTGACCTTTTCCCATGCGGTGCTGAATATATCGCCGAAGAATGTCGCCACGTTGCCGAAAATCCGCTTTATACCTTCCCAGACGCCTGAGAAAAATTCGCCGTAATTTGCGAAAATGCCCTTGATCGCTTCCCACGCTCCGGCGAAGTCGCCACTCAGGACGGACTTCACGGCCGAGAAAATGAGCTTTATATTATCCCATAACATTTTGAAGTACGAGACAGCAATGTCCCACACAATTTTGATGTTATCCCATGCCATTTGGAAGTGTTTCGCGATAGGACTGTCGCCGGCGAAAAATGCCTTGATTTTTTTCCAGCAGTCCCCGATCCAGTCAACGGCTATGCTTACGCCTTCCTTGATCTTGTCCCAGAGCTTGATCCAGAAGTTCCGGAAGCTCTCGCAGTTGTCCCACAAGTATTTGAAGGCGACCACGAGGGCGGTTATGCCGATTATTATTAAGCCGATCGGGTTCGCTGCAAGTGTTGCGCCAAAAGTTTTAAAAGCAGTAATTGCCTTTTTTGCGCCTCCGACAATAGAGCCCCATTTAAACGCTACGATAGCGGCACCAATGCCGCCCAGAGCTATGCCGAGTGTCGGGAGATTATCAAGAGCCCAGTCAACGGCCGGCGCTACGTTTGTGTTTACAAAGTTCACGGCGTCTTTCATTGCCGGGGTGAACTTTCCAACAAAAGGCTGCACCACTTCCGACTTGATTGTTCGGCCGAGCTGAGAGAGAGAGCTCTCCAGTGTGTCGTATGCCGCAGCGTCCACTTGGCCCATGGCGTCGTTGGCGCTGGTGATTGCGCCTTCCGTGTTAAGCAGAGCCGACAGGGCGTCCTCGCCGAGATCTTCCCACATGGTGCCGAACATTTCGACGCCGAGCTGGTACCTCTTGTTCTCGTCCTCAACGGCGAGGATTGCGTCAAGCGTGGACTTCATTGCTGCGGATCCTGCTTCGCCGCCTACTCCGAACGACTTGGCGAGATTTTTTGCCTCTTTTTTTGTCATGCCGAGGGCTTTGTAATTTTCCATAAGCGACTCGGACGCTGTGCCGTCGCTCATTCTGATATTATACTCTTTCATTGCGTCGCCCAGCTTGTCAACGCTCCATGTTCCGGCGTCTGCGCCGTTTTTGAGCATATTAAACATCTGGTCGGCTGAATACCCGGCGCTCTTAAATTGCACCGCGTACTCGTTTACTATGTCGAGCAGGTCGTCGTTCTGGTTGAGCCCATTCTGCGCGCCCTGCACTATGAGGTTGAAGGCCTCGTCCGACGTTATTCCGAACTGGTCCATAAGACTGTTTGCTGCCCTTAGGCTCTCAATTGTTCCGAAGCCGAAAACGTCCTCCAGTGCGATTGCGTTCTTGGTTACTTTTGCGAGCGACGCGTTGTCGAGATCGTCCGTCATTTGTATGACGGTTGAGAGAACTTCGGAGACTTGGCCGAGGTTTTCGCCGTAGTTGGCGTTGTATACCTCGTGCATGACGTCCTCGAAGTCCTCCATTTCCTCAGCGGTCGCGCCGGTCTTTGCTGTCAATGTCGCCAGAGCCGTGTCGCCCTCGAAGGCCAGCTCTTTGAAGCCCTCCACCGCTGCGCTGATTGCGTCAGCCGCGAGGTCTGCCACTATGCCTTTCAGCACCGTGAAGCCGTCGCCGGCTTCCTCGGCGTCGTCTCCTGCGTCGTCCAGCCCGTCGCCGAGCTCGTTCGCGGCTTCTTCGGCTTTTTCGAGCACCTTCTTGTTTTCTTCCAGCTCTTGCGATACGTCTTCGATTTTTTTCTTTAATTCTTCGGCCTGTTCGCTGCTTTTTTCGCCGCTTGCTACATAGCCGGCGTAGGCTTTTTTCAGCGTTTTGAGGACGTCCTCTTGGGCGTCCATTTCTGCGACGAGTCGTGTCGCCGCGTCTGCAGATTCCAGCGTCTCGTCGGCCATTGCGGCCAGATTGTCCACGGCCTTGCCTATTGCCGCTTGCAGGGAAGGGCTGAGCACGCCGGAGATCTCAATGGTTGACTGTAAAGTCTTTTCGGTTGCCACGACCTCACCTCCTTCGCGGTCGTTTCATTTGCGGCCGGTTTTTCTCTGCGCGTTTTCTTTCTTCTGCCAGATCCTCGGCCGCTTCCGCGTATTCGACTATAAAGTCAGTTACTCGCTTTTTTTCGAGCTCTGAGGTGCTTGTGTGGTAGACTCTTGCGTAGTCTCGGTAGGCTCTGCGGAGTCTTTTTCCGGTCGTTCCGGCTCCGACGCGAGCATAAAATTTCGGCCGATTTTCATTACCTCCGTAACGTCGCGGCCCTTTATTCTCTCCATATCCTCGAAAGCGTAGCCGGGATTTACTGCGATAATTGCAGCAAAGCCGAGGTAGAGGTGGAGAGCGAAGTCGAACTCCGCAGCGGGGGAAAATGAAGCGTTTTTCATTCCGGCCGCGTTCTTTCTCTTGGCCTCAGCTGTCGCAAAAAGAACGCCGTCGATCTCGTTCGCGTCGTATGTCACCTCTGTGACTTCTTTTCCGTCGATTTTAATCGCGTTTTTAAGTGTTAATTTTTCCATTGTTTTAGCTCCTTTCAAAGTATAAATAAAAAGCCCCCGGAGCGTGTTCGCCGGGGGCTCTCGTATGTGTTAGAGCAGAGTGTCTATTGTGCTCATGTAGTCCTTGCCGTTCACCTTGAGGATCTGGCTCAGTCTATCAACGCAAAGCAGCTCGTCGCCGTTTGCGAATACCTGCATTCTTGTGACGCCGTAGGTCTTTTCCGCTTCTGTTGCGGAGCCTACCTCAACGCCGAGCTCCGGAAGATTTCCGGCCATTGTTCTGACAAAAGCCTTGCAGCCTTCCGTTCCGGTGGATCCGTCTGCCTTGGTGACGTTCTGCACCCAGCGGAACTCAAGGTTCTGCTTTTCGAGCTTGTTCAGCCTGCTGAGGCCCATGTCTACGCCCACCTTGGTGATCGAGAGCTCCATGTGCTCAAGGAGTCCCACCAGCGGCACGCTCATGTTGCCCATGGCCTGCACGTCGGCGGTCATAAATTCCACGCCGGGAAGCGTGAACGCGACGTCCTTTGCCACGAGCTCGCCGTCGGCGTATACTGTGTCGGCCACTACGGGGCCCTTAATATCTAACCACTTACCCATGTGTCAGTTCCTCCCTTCTTATTCTCCGAAGAAGGCAGAGAAGCCCTCGTCGGTGTAGCTCACGCGAGCAGTGCCGGACTTGAACGGAGGCGTAGGTGTTGCGGAGAAGTCCCACACAAAGTCGCCGTTCATCATGTCGCTGGCAGGGTTCGCGCTCTCGATAAATTCCACGGTCGGTGTGCCGATAAGTGCACCGATACCGCAGAGCGTGTCGAGCTGTTCCCTCTCCGCGTTGAGGATTGTGTCCTTGTCCTGCGGTGTGAGAGGTGCGTCAATCTTTGTGCCGTGTCTGAGCTGGAAGCCGTTCGTAATGTGCATAAGCATGCGCACATTCACGTCGAAAATCGCGCGGGGATCTGTGCTGCCGCCGTTAATAAATGCAGCAGTGTGAGGGCCCCAGAGCACCCAGCGGCCACCCCAGAAGCAGGCAGTTGTGATGCCCTTCTCGTTCAGGCCGTTGCATGTCGTCTGGTCGTAGCCGTTGTTCTTGGAGTTTTCTCCGAAATACTGGCGGGTTGCCATGATTTCCTTGTTGGAGGGAGACTCGAAGGGAACGGAGTCGTGGCCCATATCGACGCGGAGCATTGTCGCCTGTCCGACTGTTGCGAGGTGGTAAACCTTGCCGTCGCTGCCCTTAATCTTGGGCCAATATACCTTGGAGCGTTCGCTGGTGTAGCCGTTCGCTGCCTTCCATGCTACAGCCTTTGCGATTGTGTCAATAGCTGCGCCCTTGTCGTCTACGAGAGGAATGTCGGCATTTACGAAGCCGTCCCAGTGGCCGTTGAGCTTCTGCACTGTGTTGAGCATAGCCCTATATACGGCGGGGATATGGCTCCAGCCGGGAGCCGCCAGCATATTGAGCACGACGTTGTGGTTCTGGTAAAGCATTTTCGCAGCGTCGAGGCCGGTGTACTGTCCGTCCTCTGTTGTGCCGCCGATGATGTCGGCCTCTGTGATCTTGCTCGCGTCGATCTTTTCGTATGTGCAGGAGACTGTCTCAGCGTCTACGCTGTCGGCGAACTTAATCACCACGGCTTCCTTGTTGGCGTCGTAGCTGATTGTGTAGTCTGTGCCCTCTACCATGTCGGAAAGCGCCACGGTGTCGAGGATAATGTCGCCGCCCTTGATCTCGGCGGTGCCGGAGACAGTGAGCTGAGTCGTCACCTTTTCAGCGGCTTTGTGTGTTGCGGGATCGAGCACGTTAATGACGTAAATCGGGCCGACGTTTCCGACGGGGTTATTAAAGTGCGCCGCGATAGCTTCGCAGAGCGTGAACTTTCCCCAGTCGTCGGAATAGCCGAGCGTGCTCTTTGCGTCGCTCATGTTCTCGATCTTAATAGGCATATTTACGAGCGCCTTCTCGCCGTAGCTGCTTATCTGGTTAATAGGCGCGGTGCCTATATATACAGCCACGGAGCCGGCCTTTGCGGCGTTTGTCGCCTTGGAGCCGGAGAGCTCGCCATAAAGTCCATGTTTGTAGCTCATGGGTTGTCCTCCTTGTTATAATAAATCTTTGTATATTTCCGGGGGCCTTACCGCCACGCCGGCCTCCAGCGTGAAGGTGATCCAGCTGTGCCAGTATGGGTAATAGTCCCAGATGTTGCCGTCCTCAGTGAAAAGTCCGAACTTTACGCCGGACTCTTTCACCAGTCGGAGCCCTTCTATGTACTCTGTTCCCTCCAGCTCTCTGAGCACGAGGTCGGCAAAGTTGAAGGAGTCCTTCCAGCCGTCCATGTTGCGGACGTATTTCTGCGCCGTCGTTTTTGCGTCGCGATAATACGAGACGCCGGCTGTTGCGCTGGCGTTCTCGCGGGGGTGGTACAGCTCGTCGCCATGCTCACCGGGATTCCAGCAGGCGAGGCAGAGCCGGAGCTTGAGCTGTCGCTTTTTCTCCGGGAGATTGTCCTCACCCTCCATGAGTTGAACGCATACCGACGGAATAGGAGCAGCTACGGAAGGCGGGAGGCGATCCTTCCCCGGAACATAAAGCGGGAACGCTGCCGGGTTGACGTACTGCACGCCGTAGTCGGCGTCGTTTGCGTCGTCGTCCGGCAATTTGAGCAGTATGTGGCTGCAGACGTTCGCCTCCAGCCACGCCACCACTTTGTCAATACTTTGCAAAAGTGTCATGTCGTTGCCTCCTTAGCTCATGCGGTTCTGAGTGAGCGCCACTTCTATGAGGCCCATGTTTACGCCGACGTTCGAGACGATAAGCTCGCGCCCGTCTACGTTGAGCAGGCGGCCCGGCGTTATATCGTCCGGGAAGTCCGTCTCTTTACCCAGCAGAAGCATGTCAGCCTCTACAAGTCCGAGCAGCTGCCCTTGCTTGAGGTTTACGAGCTTGTCGTCGTCCATAACGACGGCGATTCGCTTCCCCTCTACGCGGTGGAACTCCGCGAAGTCGTCCGTGTTCAAAAACACGGTGTCGAGGTCTTTCTGAATTTGCTCTTTAAAGCTCACGCTTACACCCCCGCCGCAGCTTCAAGAACTGCAATTATTCTGCTTTTCGTCCTCGCAGATCCGAGCGTTATGCCCTTAGCTTTGGCATGCGCCCGGAGCTCTGCGACGGTCATTTCGGAAAAGTTGACAGCTTCCTCGACGAACTCAGCGACGCCCAGCGCCACGAGCTCGGCCTCTCTCTTTGCGGAGAGCTTGATCGGCTGCGAGTCCTTTGTGATACCCTCGACGACTCCGTTCACCAGAAGGCCGTATTTGCCCTTTATAATCTGGATCATGTCGGGCCCTCCTTTATTCAGGATCGGCGGCGTTAAGTTCGGGGAGCTCGTCCTCGTCTCCGACTTCTACGTCAGCGGCGCAAATTGCCGCGATATAGTCGTCTTTTCTGGTGCCTTCCGGCTTGACGCCCATGTCTGCCGCGAGCTTTTTCAGCTCGTTGTAGGTCATAGCTCCGAGCTGATCCGCGTCAAGATGTCCTGTGAGCTGTTCGCCTTCTTCGTCGTCTGCGGTGGTTTCCGGAGTTGTTTCCGGATCCTGAGCTGTTCCTTCGGTGGCTGTTGCATATTTTGCAACGCCCAAAGAGACAAAGCGCTCGGCCTGTGCGTCGTCGATCTCGAAGGCGCCGTCTGCTGCCGTCTTGGTTGTGTATCTCGTGCTGCCGTTTGCGCACGTGTACTTAACGCCGCAGGTGCCGCGGGTGATTATAATTGCCTTCATGTGCTGCTCCTTTCTCGCCTTTATTAAAGCACGTCGGCCACAATAAACGCGTTTTCGTTGTTAGGCATACAGAGAGGCGCGGTTGCCACTCTTACCTCGCGAGTGTCGTCGTTTACGTTTGTCATATACTTAGGCACGTCAATGCTTACGTATGTGTGGGGCTTCTTGTCTGTTTCTTCCATTTGTGTGATCGCGCCGTATACTGTACGACCTGCAGCGGGAGCTGTTACCGCGATCTTGCCGGCGGGAATGTACTGCTTTACAGTGCCGTCGATTTCTTCGTATGTCTCGTCATAGGAGAAGATCTCAATCATTCTGCCCTGAATGTTGAGGCGGCCGAGTCTGGAAGCGCCGGCAGGAAGTGCCACGGGATCAATTGCGCCGATGTTGTAGTTATTAGTGTCGAGCAGCTTAACGATCCATTCGTTATTAAGCATTACGCTCGCAACGTCGGGAGCCACGAGAAGGTCGGTCGCAGGGAGTCCGCGAGATGTGAGTTTCTTCACCATTGCCGCGATGTCCTCGATCATCTGCTTGCCGCTTTCTGTTGTTGTGTCCCAGTTCTTGGAAGGTGTATATACTGCGTCGTTTGTGCCGTCGTAGTAGCGGACTTCTCTCTCTGCGAACTTGTTCAGGTTGTCCGCATATTCCTGCATAATGCAGCCGTTTGTGAAGATAACCTCTGCGGCCATTGCTTCCTTTCTGCGGGCGTTCATTTTGCGGAGCTCGTCAAGGTCGCCGACCATGAGCGCGCCCTCTCTCTGTTCGGGTGTGAGCTGAGAGTACAGAGCTTCGCCGAAGCCGCGCTTTGTGAGATCGTCAATCGTGAGCGTTCTCTTGGGAGCGATAAATGAAGGAGTGAACGCCTTCATTGTTGCGCCGTCTCTGGTGATTGTTACGCCGCCCTTACGAGGTGCAACAAAGGGGGACGCCTTCTTGGAGCCCTTCTTGTACTCTACGAGTACGTCGTTTGTTGCGAAAATGTCTGTTGCCGCGTTTGTGGGGAAGTAGCGGTCAAGCAGGAAGTTTGTCACCGGAGGAAGAAGCTGCACCGATGTGAGAAGGTGATGTGTATCGTAAATATTAAACATGTTTATGCCCTCCTTTAAAGTACGGCGTCAGAGAGAAGAATGCCCGCTACGCGGAGCGCTTCCTTGTCTGCGTCTGTGATTGTGTAGCCGTCGGCCACGATCAAAGCGTTTGCGTTAAAATGGCCGGTTCTGTATGCAAGTGCCACGGTGCCTTCCGCGGTGTCGATTGTTTCCGCGAGAATAGCGTTTGCCTTGCCGGTTGTGCCGGAGCTGATTTTTTCGAGGCCGGAGGAACCGGTCGCGAGAAGTGTGCCTCTTTCGAGCACGCCCTGACCGCTTTTGAGTGTTACGTGGAATGTTTCCACGCCGGGATCTGTGCTGTTGATAAGGTTGTCATAGCCTGATGTGCCGATAGTCTTGTCGAGTCTGCTCATTACTTTGTACCTCCTTTATATGCGGAAACTGCCGCTGCAATGTCTGCCGCGTCCTGTTCCTGCTGGTTGATAGGTGCGCCGCCGTTGGGAGCTGCGCCGACTGCTGCTGTTCCGGACGCTGCGCCGTCTGCCTTGTAGTTTGCGAGGAACTGCTGGCCGGACTTCGCGCTCTGCTGCATTACGCGGAAGCAGAGCTCCTGAGCTGTGCAGCGGTTTTCGCCGTACTTGGCGTCGTTTACCATAGCCGCGTCAGGAATGGAAGCCGCGATAGAGTCGATAGCTTCAAGTCTCTGGCGTTCAGCCTCTACGGCTGCGTTTGTGGCTGCCTGTGCCTGCTCGTCGTTTCTTGCAGCGTTTTCGATCTGCGCCACGACGTCGGGGTGGTTTTCTCTCATTTCTGCGAGTGTCATAGGTGTATTACCTCCTTCTGTATTGACTGCTTTTGCAGTCGGTTTTTTATTTACTCCCGGCTTTACAGCGGGGGGAGCTACTTTTGCAAGCGGGATATTTCCCGGAATGTTGCGGAAGCTCTCAACGTTGTGCTTTATGCCGTTGACAAAAAGAACTTTTTTGTCTGAGCTCATGCTCATACTGGCTTCCTTTTCGTCCTCTTTGAGAGTGTCAGCGAATCCCTTGTCGAGTGCTTCGCGACCGGTGAGCCATGTCTCCTTTGTCATCATACTGCGGAGAGTATCGACTTCAATGCCGGTCTTTGCGTTGTAGATCTCTGCGACGGCTCTTTCGCTTGCGTCCATTCCCTTCATGAGCTGCTTCATGTCCTGAATGTTGAGCGCGTCCCAAAGCATAACACTCACGCCGTGGATCATCACGAGCGAGCCGGGGTACACTGTGACGGTATCACCGGCACACATGATTACACTCGCAGCACTTGCCGCGATACCTTCCACGACGACGTTCACCTCGCCGGGGAGTGCTTTCAGTGCGTTGTGTATTGCAATACCGGTGTAAAGATCGCCGCCGCAGCTGTTGAGCTTGACGGTGACGCGGCTCTTGTCCTTGACTGTTGCCAGATCCTCCATAAAGCCTTCCGGCGTTATAAAGAGGCCGGGTACTGCTTCACCAGTCCACCAGTCCACGGGCTGAGCGCTTACCACGTCGCCGTAGAGCGTGATCTCGCCCTCGTCGTCGCTTACGCTTGCCATGTTCCAGAACTTCGGAGCCGCTGCCGTCTGGCGGGCCGTTGCCGGGCCCATGAGAAAACGCTCTTTTTTAGCTGTTTTCATTGTCCTGTCCTCCTATGGCTTTTCTTATTTGCTCCTGTAAAACAAGATTTCGCATTGCTATTGCGCCGCGTCGTCTTGAGTTGTCGGGGTTGTGCGGATTGTTGTCGCCCTCTCCCTCGGTGCCTTCTTCGGGGGGCTGTGTATTCCCTCCGGTTTGGTGAGGATCGGGTGCCACGCCTCCGAACTTTTCGTTTTCACGCTGCAGCTGTTCCACGTTTGCGTACCACTGGCCGCCGTTGAGCTTGATTGTGCTCTGCTCGTGAGTTGAGAAGCCCTCGCCACATGCAAGAATCTCTGCTGTGATTTCCTTCACGGGATCGAGCTGTCCCTGAGACGGGCCGAGCCATTCGCTGCCGAGGTATGCGGCGCGGATTGCCGGGTTCTCGAAAAATCCGGGTGCATATATACGACCACGCGCGACGGCTTCGCTCATCCACACTGAATAAATCGGGCGGCAAAAGTCGTCAGCCAGCCACTCCCTGCGCATTTTGAACGCCTTCCACGCCTCCATAAGAGCCGCGCGGCTCGCACTGTATGACGAGTTGAACTGTTTCAAAAGCAGGTCGGCCGGGATTTCAAGAGCTGCGCCGATTTGGGAACAAATAGCCGTTATAAACGTATTGAAGCCGCTGGCCGGTCGTTTCGGATCTCCGAAGGTTACGTCCTCGCCGGGCTCCATGAAATTGACCTGACCGGGGCCCATGCTGTACTCGTTCGGCCCTTTGACCTCACCGGGGAGATCTTCGCCCACTTGGTTGAAGGGGTTCTCGTCCGTCGGTGCCGTGGTCTTTATAAACGCCGTAAAAAACGACTCTATAAGCGCCGCCATGAGCTCGGACTCTGTGTAGCGTCTTACTTGGAGCAGCGGTTCTATTACCTGCGCCAGATAGCTGACGCCTCTGTACTGATCCGGGCGCTCCGTCTCTACGACGTGGATCACATTCGGGAGTCCGGTGTGTTCCTGATATGCGAGAACGCGAGCCCACTCCGTAGGCTTGCCGCCTATCTCGTAGGGATAGCTGCTGCGGATATGGTAGGCCACGACTGCGCCGTTGCTGTCAACCTCTACGCCGTCGTATATCGTGTTCCCGTTTTTCGGGTTCTTGCCGGTCGTGTAGTTTATCGACGTTCCGGTGCTGTGCTCCGTCGGTGTCGCTATTCTGTCCGCTTCAATGAGGTGCAGCCTCAGCGCGTAGGGGAAGTTCTGGTCTGTGTCGTACTGTTTCAAAAGTCCGATACAGTCACCGGAAACGAGCCACGACGTGAGCGCGAGCTGCTGGAGTCCTGAGAAGTTGTTCATGCCGGTTGCGTCGCATGCTCTTTTATTTTCAGCCCAGAGAGCGAACTCCCTCTCGGTTGTTTTCTGCCATGCCTCTGCTTGTTCCGTTGTCATTCCCAGCACTTCGCGGTCAATGCGGCTCTTGAGCTTCAAGCCGACGCCCACCACGTTTGTGCGGTTCGTCTTAATTGCCGACGTGGCGATCGGTGCCGCCATGTACAGCATACGAGCTCTTTGTCTTATTGTGTAGTTGTGGAAGTCTATATCTTCCTGCGCCGATCCGCTGGGAGCGTTAAAGCCTTGTAAAGAGTTTTTTCGCCAGCTTGCGCCGGCTTCTCCGTAGCCTTTGTTCTGCGGTTTTATCGTATTCGGTAAATACAGCCCTGTCCGTTTGTCTTTGTTGTACCTGATTTTTCTCACCTCCTTACAAGTATTAAAAAACGGCAGGCCGAGGGAAGAAGGAGCAAACTCCCGCCCGGTGCTGCCGTAGTAAAGCCGGTCGCCCGGCGTTTACTCAAATATTTACCATTTTCGCGAGATCACGAAAATGCTTTACCAGTCGCGGGGGACTACTCCCACCGCGCGGCGCCTTGCCCCACTGAGCGAGGCCGTGAGCTCGTCAATTTCCTTTTCAAGCTGATTTATTTCCGCTTTCAGCTTTTCAAGGTCGAGCCTTGTCAGGTTTCTGCTGCCTATTGCATAGGACTGCACCTGCCCGGAGAGCAAAGCCGTGTATGCTTCGCGCGCCGCTTTGAGCGCTGTCTGCCGGAAGGTGATCCTTTCCTGAATATCTGTCTTGTTTGCCATTGTGTCGCCTCCTTACCATGTGTCGAATTTATACTCCGGCGGCTTTTGACGCTTCGGCTTTTGCTGTGCCGGTTGTTTCGGTGCAGCTTGCGCCGGCAGTTCTTTGAGTCGTTGCTCTACCGCGAAAGTGTCGGGATCTATAATCTTGAAGCCGGCCATTGCGTAGTTGCGACAGTCGAGTGCTTCGTTTCTCTGGTGTCCGGGGATCTTCACCCACGCCCAGACGTTGCCGCGCTTTGTTTGCGTAAGCTCCAGCTTTTCCGAGAGCAGGCCGTTGAAGTAATAGGAGTCGTAGCCGTAGCTGTCGCCGCTTGGGAAGTGGCAATACTTCGGCCCGGCTTCCTGCACCTCGGTCGCTGACTTGATAGCAGCCTTTCCGGCGTCTACTCCGAGAGTGTAAAGCCAGCAGGTGACTTTTTTGCTGTCGCGGATCGGCACCTTTGAAGGAGGCGACACGAACGGAACGCCGTCGCCGCCCTTGCCCTTAATAGCAAAAACGCGCTTATTTTTTCGAGGTCGGCAGGCTTCGTATACTTCCTGCGTATAATGGCCGCCGGAGTCGATACATGTTATTGAGATCTTGAGCCCGCGCTCCGAGTCTTTGAACTTGTAAACGTGGTCGATCACGTCGTCGAGACGCTGCCACACTTCCGGGCTGTCCGGCTTTCCCATGATATAGCCCTTTTTTATGCCCCATGTCTCGCCGTAATGGCCGTGGCCTACGACCTCATATTCCAGTCGGTTGTCCTGCGTATCTACGCCGCAGGTGAGCACGAGCACGCCCTCCGGCACTTCTACCGGGGAGCCGTCCGCATTGGTGCCGTAGTCCTCACGGCGGGAGAGCATTGTGTCCTCGTCGACTCCGTCGCCGCGATCCTCCCAGACTTCGCCGAAAAGTGTATTAAATACAACTTTGAGCTTTTGGGGATCGTCTTTTGCGTGAAGAAATTTTAATATAATTTTCTGCCATGGCGTCCACGGCGACGAGAAGGCATTCAGCCAAAAGGAGCGCGTGCCCGTGGCGTATGCTTCCGGGTTGTTTGCGATCCACTTTGCGGGCTGTTTGCGCATTGTGTCCTCGGTGCTCAGGCAGCCGCAGTGAGGGCATACCCACGAGATCGGGCCGTTAATGGTATAGACTTTTTTGCCCCTCACCTTTATGCACGACGTGTCGAAGCGGATCCGGTCGAAGATTATCTCGCCGTATTCGCCACATTCCGGGCACTGGTGGCACCAGCGCTCTTGCGTGCCTTGATAGTAACTATTTTCAATATTTGAAGCGCCTTTGATCGTCGGGGTTGATACCTCGACGGCCTTCGCATTGTAGAACGTCGCCTGACGCGCTTCCGCGAGCGCCCACGGATCGCCCTCAGTTCCGGCGCTTGGCGCCCAGCGGTCGCGCTCGTCGCCGAGGATATACCGCGCAGGGGTGGAAGCGAGAGCCGAGGCACTATTTGAGCCGGTGATCGTGAGCATACCACCGGGGAAGGACTTCTGCAGGATTGTGTTTCCGGAGTCCTTCGCCTTTATGTCTGAGACTTTGGCTTTCAGTCGCTTGCTGTCGCGTATCATTGGAGCGATACGAAGTCGCGAGAATTTCCTCGCGTCGTCCAGTGTCGGCTGAACAAAGAGGACAGAGCCGGGATCTTGGTCTATAATA
This sequence comes from Candidatus Flemingiibacterium sp., assembly GCA_045636265.1. Lineage (GTDB taxonomy): Bacteria > Bacillota > Clostridia > Oscillospirales > CAG-272 > Flemingiibacterium. The sequence goes on along the minus strand of JAZTXD010000011.1, from coordinate 25,843 downwards.
TAGCCGATTATATTCAGCTCAAGCTCGGACTTGCCGACCTGAGAAGCGGCGACCATTACTATTTTCTTGACCTTGGGATCGGTGAACGCCTCCATGGGTTCCTTTAGGTACGGCGTTCTCGAAGTGCGCCACGGGCCCGCCTCGGCTGAGTTCTCCGGAGACAGTCGGCGGTATCTGTCGGCCCATTCGGCCACCGTGAGAGCTTCCGGCGGTTTGAAGTTCCGGACTGCCGGGCCTATGGCTGCGTTGAGTTGCTTTGTGGCTTTTTTAGTCGTCGGTTTCATCTTCGAGCGCTTCTTTCCAGCCCTCGCGATCCCTTACCCGCCGCTGGTATACTTCGGGATCGTAACTATACGCCGCCAGTTCTTCGAGTATCTTGTGGCACTCTGCCCGGATAATAGCCGACGCCTCGTTGGCGTTTGACGTCTGCACAACGTCCATAGCGAGACGGCCGGGAAGCGCCAGTATCATGCTGCGGATTGTGTACACGAGGTCGTTCATCACGGCCTCGACGTCCTCGCTCCGGTGCATTTCGCCCTCCAGCTCTTTGAGCTGCATTTCTGCCATGTCTGCCTTGTGGCGTTTAAGGTCTGCCTCGGCTCTGAGCTTGTCGGAGATTGCCCGCACATCGTCGGCTCCCTTTTCCTCTCTGCCTGCGGCTTTCGCGCTCAGGTGCTTTATATATGCCTGCACTGTCGGCAGCAGGTCGAATTTATACGGTTTTTCCTGCGCTGCTGGAATAATGCCTTCTTTTGCGAGCTGCTGCACTCGGCGCTCGGTGACGCCGAACAGCTTTGCTATTATTGCCGAGCCTTGCAGGTTTTGTTTTGTAGCTCCTGACATGGCGCCACCTCCTTTTTGATGTTTCAGACGAAACGAAACGGCCTGAAAAAATTTTTTTGAGTCTGCGCACATTCTGGGCTCGCCAGCACCGCAGGGAAAAATTTTTTCCGGAAGGACCCGCGGAAATTATTCTCGCGCGTTCTTACGCCGTTTAAACGCGTTTTATTGTTTGGGGGTACAATTCTATTACCCACGCTGTGAAAGTCTCTCGTGCGTTCTCGTGCGTTGCTGTGCGTTCATTTGCTGCGCGCTCACTTCATGGCGCGGTTTATATGGTGCTCGAAACGCTTGCTCAGACCCTCGTTTATCATTTGCTCGATTGTCCCCTTGGCTCTGCCGTCTATCATTTGCGGCACTGAGAGAGTGCGCACTGCGTCAATAGGCCCGCGTCCCTCGCCGGTTCTCTGGAAGGGCAGGACAGAGCCGCCCCTGCCTGCTGCAATAAATGTGCCGGCCGGAAGGCTGGAGCGTTTGCCTTTTATGATCTGCGCCTTCACTGTGTACTTCTTCGGCGCCTGCATCATAGCTACGGGCGAGCCGTTGCCTATGCCCCCGCCGGGTATTCTTATGTATTTATTCTGGCGTGCTTCTGGGACTTGCTTCGGGTTCATTTTGAAGTGCGTCGGCGTCAGGGTGCGGCCTTTGTACTGGAGGCTTGCCCCGTCTACGGTGACGCCTGCGACCTTGATTGAGGTCTTGCCGCGGCTCGGCTTTCCTTCGGCCTCCTTAATGGCTGCCGTGTCTACGCCGTAGTGCTCGCGGATTCCCCTTGATACCCACGCCGGAGCTCTTGTGGTAAAGTCTGTGACGGTCTTTTGGATCGCTTCCTTGCCACCGTTCTCCAGCTTACGGAGACGCTTCACTAAATCGGCGCCACCGGAAGCAGCGACAGAGAAGCCCCCGCTTTTGTGCTTGGCTTTACCTGTGCTGAATAAGTCGCTCATGTGTGCGCCTCCTTTGTGTTTTGTGTTGGCTGGGGCGGCCGGGATTGAACCGGCGCGTGTGGGAGTCAAAGTCCCATGCCTTACCACTTGGCGACGCCCCTTTATATGGTGCGGACGGAGAGGCTCGAACTCTCACGGCTGGAAGCCACGAGCGCCTGAAGCTCGCGTGTCTACCATTTCCACCACGTCCGCGGGAGGATTGCGGGCGCAGAGGGACGACCTCTAATCGTTGCGGCTGAGTATATACTCCCGCCATAAAGCGCCCGCATATATGCGTAGAAGCTGCCCGGAGGGTATTCCCCTTGCCTGACAGCTTCTGCATGATACACTATAACATAGCGATATATCCCTTTTTATCCCCGGTGCTCCCCAGTGCTCCCCTTTTGTCTCCTTTTATCCCCTCTCGCTCGGCAAGTTACCGGCAAATTAAAAAGAGAGGCGGCCGCTGTGGGCCCCTCTCTGTCGTGTTATTGCTCTTTTAAGTTGTTGAGCTCATTCAATACAAAGCGCTGAACATAGGGCGGGGGAGTGCGTTCTCCGGTTTCCCACTTTTCGATCGTGCGCTTTGATATAATCATGCGGTCGGCCATTTTCTGTTGGCTCATGCCGGTGGCTGCTCGTGCTTCTTTGAGCTCTTTCGCAAAGGTTCCGTTGTCTGTCATTTCTTACCCCTCCACATTTTTATCACTATAACGATTGTAAAAATACTAAGAGCGATAGAAACAACATCAAGTAAAATATCTAACATTTTATACTCCTTTCCAAAAAATGCTATAATTATATTGACAAAAGCTCATATTTGTGGTATAATGCCGGCGAGTCGGGGAGGTTTCCCTCCCCTTCGCTCATTCGAGGAACTTTTGAACTAAATCAAAAATTGATTTAGTTAAGTTCAAGATCGCGGTGACCAGAACAACGATTTCGAGAGTCTTGTTTTGGTTGCCGTTTTTCTTTTGCTTGCTCATTGCCGTCCTCCTTCCTCATTTGATGTACATATTATACTACATTGGGGCGTAAAATTGTAGCACATGTGGAGTCCAAACTGTAACATAATTGAAAACACGTGCAAAAAAGCCGTCAATCGTTTTCTGCCCCGGATTTGCCGCCGGGGCTCGGTGTTTTCTTAATTGTGGCAGCCCGTCGCCTTCGCGAATATTTCAAGGGCTTTTTTTGCTTCTGCGTGTGCCTGCTTTATTTCCTCGTAGTGCGGATCCTCCGGAGACATGTCCGTCCACTTGTAAAAAAGTTCGCACTCAATGCTCGCAAGTCTTTCAAAAATTGTTTGATTTGAAATCATTTATATGTACCTCTCTTTTTTATTCCGGGCGGTTTTGCCGCCGCCCCCGGCGTTTTGTTGATTATCTCAAAGTCTCGCAAAAAGCAGCCGCCGCTTTGATTGTGCGGAATGTGTGGTACTCTCTCCAGCCTTTTCCCTCTCTCACGTTTACATGGTAGGCTCCGTGTGTGCCTTTCATTCTCTTGATTTCGTAGCCGTTTACTGTTTTTACTGTTTCGTACATTTTTATTTCCTCGTTCTTTCTGCCCCGGATTGGCCGCCGGGGCTCGGTTTGTTGAAATAGTAGTTTTATGTGCTTAAACATATTGCAAAGAGTTATAACATTTTTTATATTCTCTTGCACAGTTCACAACATCAACATCATATTTATTATTGATAATTTCCATAATACGATAAAATTCTTTCGGACTATCAATACTATCAATCAATAAACATATTGTTTCAAAATCTTCTTTTTGTTTATTTGTCATCCAATCCATTTTTCTTTACCTCGTTTTTCTTTATTTTGTGGGGTTTTCTGTTCCCTTTCGTTGTCACTATTGTACCACATTGGGGTGTAAAAATATAGCACATTTGGAGTCCGAAGCGTAACTAAATTGAAAACACCTGCGAAAAGCCCGCCGTTTGTCGTTTTTGACTTCTGGCGGGCTGCTTTTATTGCTGTTTATATATCCGGGCGAGCGTCTGGAGCGCGTGGCCGTGTATTTTAAACGTGCGCTTGAGGTATCTGTCCTCGGTCTCGTCGTAGTCCGGCTCATTCCCAAAGAGCGCGACGCTGATCTGGCGCCACGGGAAGCCGTCAAGGTAATGCAGCTCGATGACGGTCTGCTCGATCGGCTTCTCCATAAGCTCGATCAATGCCTCGATTTCTTCGCGCCTGCGGTTTTCCTCTGCGTATAGAAGGCCGAGCTTTTCCTCCAGCTCCTCCTTCTTGATGTAGTCGCGCTCCTGCTTGCTGCTTCTGTCTCTGCTGCCGCTTGGCATGCCTGAGAGGTTCGAGGAAGAAGGGCCGCCCATGCAAAACTCCAAGCACTCCTTGTGGGCCTCGGTCTTGTCTATGCGGTCTTGTAGCGTTGTGTATGCTTTTAAAAGTTCTTTTATGTCCTCCGTCTCTTTCGGCTTGCTCGGTTCCTCTGCTGCTGTGATTTGTGTCTCATTCGCCACGCCTTCTTCCCCCTTTTGTTGTTTATTCGCTGAATATGTTCTCGTATACTTCCCGGTCGAGTTCTTCGCCGTTCCTTATTAAGCGGATTCCCGTCCGCTTGCCGGTGGTCTTGAGGAAGCGCTTCACGATTACGTCGCAGTATTTCGGCTCGACTTCCATTGTGTAGCAGGTGCGTCCCAGCTGCTCGCAGGCTATAAGCGTTGAGCCTGAGCCGCCGAAAAGATCGAGGACAGTCTCGTTTTCGTCGCTGCTGTTTCTCACCGCTATTGATATGAGCTCGACGGGCTTCTGTGCGTTGTGATCCCTCTCCGGAGCCTGAACGATCGGAACGTCCCATATATTCGCGGTGCCGTTAATGGTTCGCGCCGGTATGCCGGTTTCGCCTCTGATTCCGGTTTCCGGTTCATTTGCAAAGAGCCAGATCAGCTCGTATATTTTCGTGTAATAGCTGCCGAGTCCTCCGGCCTCTGATTTTCTCCACACTATGAGGTTTTTCGGCGTCAGGCCGTTAAATGCTTCTTTAATGGTGGCGCTGGTCTGCCAGTCGTGGCTCGCGTATATGTGCCCCATGGGCTTGACAAATATCCGGAGCATGCGCCCTATGTCTCGAAAGAACGGTATTATCATTTTGTCGTCCCCTACGCCGGACACTCCGGTGGAGTTTCCAAAGAGGGCATAAGGGGGATCTGTGAATACCATGTCAGCCTTTGCGCCGTTCATCAGCGCCGAGACTGTCGTCTTGTCGGTGCTGTCTCCGCACATTACGCGGTGATTTCCGAGCAGCCAGACGTCGCCGGGCTCTGTGATTACTTTGTCGGGCTCCGGGATCTCCGGAACGGCGTCCGGTTCGTTGAGGTCTTTATGTAGAGCTTCCGAAAGTCCGGTTATTAAGTCCTCGACTTCCTTGTCCGTGAAGCCCGTCATTTCGAGAGGTATTTCGCCGGTGTCTATATCCGCGAATATATCGGCGAGCATGCGCTGATCTATCTCGGACAGCTCCGCGATCCTATTGTCGGCGACGAGGTCGGCGTATTCTTCGGCCTCGGTGGCGTAGTTCTGATAGTCCACCGGGACTTTTTTCATTCCTTCAAGGAGGGCAGCAGCGAGGCGTCCGTGTCCCTTTACGATAAAGCCGGAGCGTGTACTGACTGTGATCGGCTGACGCCAGCCCGCCTGCCTGATTATGCGGCCGAGCAGCTGCACCTGTTCGTCGGGGTGTTTGTTCGGGTTCTTCGGGTTCGGAATGAGCCCGGCGACGTCTACGACTGCGTCATGCGCGCAGTATACGGGAATATCGTCGGCCCATGCTTTTGGATCTGCTTCCGGTTTGTGTATGCTCATGTGTTTGTCCTCCTGCTGTTAAAATTGCCCTTTGATCTTGCTATAAATGCGGAGGCGTAGGTGCTCGTCTGTTTCGCCTTCTTCTCTGTATATGCCCCAGAGTTTCCGGGCGTAGAGCTCCAGAGCTTTGCCGCCCATTTTGTCAATGTCGCCCCATACTCCGGCGGCTTTTGCCTGTCGTATAATTCGGCTGTTTACTTCCCGCTTTCGGCGACTTTCTCGTGTAAAATTTATAAGCGCTGCGGCCGCAAACATTCCGAGCGTGAGAACAGCGATGCCGAGTAAAATATAAAACAATGCTATTCCCATTATTTCGCACCGCCTTCCTCGTCATTTTGAAACAAAGCACACTTCTCGACATAGCATCTATCGATACCGCCATACCGCCCGATTTCAAGGTTTTCGGGGTGTGTACAATGCCCGTTGTTGTATTTACAATCTGCATTGCAATAAATCTCTATATTGTCCTTTGCCATTCGGTCACCGCCTTTCTTTTTCCTTTGCTTCTTTGAGTTTTTTGCCGTTTCCCAAAAAGCAGAACGTGCAAAATTTGTTATCTATCAAACATATCGGGATTTGATGACCGTTGAAGTCTCTCTTTGCATACTTTGCATATTCGCACATTATTCCGTACCGCCTTTTCTTTTGAATGAGAATATCGCAAGACGCTTCCCGCACCGTTGACAAATTTCATAGTTCCTGTGCCATTTGTGCCGGTGTTTTCCCAGTTTTTTCTCTTTAAAAACTTTTATATATTTTTCTTTGTCAGGCTTATGGAAGCCGAGCTTGCAGAGTATGTTCTTCATGTGTCTGTCTCTTGTCTTGTGTTCCACGAAATAATAAGCTCACTTTTTGCCTTTCTCATTGTTTCCTCGTTTCGTGTCTGATGTAGTCCGGTGTCGGTAAATTCCACTACAGCGGTTGACGGGCTGTTCATATACGCGCGGCATTCTGTGCATGCGATTTTATAGTCCCAAAAGCCGTATATTCTGTCGGTATAGTCGAGAAGCTCTACCTCTCCACCGCAGAACGGGCACGTCTTTAATTTTTCCCTTGTCGTCGCTGTCATTTTTTCGCCTTTCAAGACGTGCGTCGGCGCTTTTTTCTTAAAGTGTTTGGGGTATATTTTTGATACACATTCATCGTATTTATCGCTTTTAACAGTGCACATTGCTCCATTAAACCACGCGCATTTTCGGCAAGTTCTGCCCGTTATTATTTCAACTATCGTTTGTAATATTGCTTTTATCATTTCGCCCTCTCCATAATCTTTTTAAGCCCCGCCGCGGCGCCTTTTCTATCTCCGGCGAGTATTTGCCCCTTGAGCGTCTTGTACTGCTGTTTCGTGAGCTTTTCGCGGTGCTTGTTGAGCGTCTGGAGCGTGAGCGTCGTCGCCGGTTCTTCCTTTTGGCTTCTTCTCGCTTCTCTGTTGGGTGCCGGGGGCTGGTTGTGGTATGGTGCTATAAGCTCAGCCTCCAGAGCGCACTCGGTACAGAGCAGCTGCGCGCCTTGCACTCGTTCCATTTTTTCGGCCTCCGGTGTTTTCCAGCAGTTCCGGCCGCAGTGCGGGCACTGTATAAGCTCCCAGTCCGGGTGCTTTGCCTTAATGTCGCCCTTGAGGTTCTTCTCCATGGGGAGACAGAGGATCCCGCCGGTGTCGGTGCTTCTTCTCGGTGTGAGGTCAAAGCCGGCAGCGATCAGCTTCTCGCGTGCGGTGGCCTTTTCTTCTTCCTGCTTCACCTCGACGACTTCCACGAGATCGGGCAGCAGAGCAAAGGGCGCGTTCGGCTTCCAGAGCTTCGCCTTCCATTTTTCCGTGAAGGTTTCCAGAGTGAGGCCCTTCTTCTTCTCTGTCTGCTCGAACATTGTCAGCATGACAGCCTCGTCGGCGTCGTCGTCCCAGCCGTAAAGGTGCCATGTCTCGCGGTCGTAGTCCCACTGTGCGAAGTAGAGCACGTGGCCGTCTATGGGGTAGCCGGTGTCTTTTACTTTTCCGGCAATTATCAAAGGTTTATACATTGTTGTGTCTCCTTATTTCGTCCGGGAGAGAGCGCGGGGCCCTCTCGGTTGTTTCTCCTAAAATGTCACCGCGACGTTAAGCACCGCCGCAGCAATCCAGTATATTGTTTTTCTGACGTCTCCGGCGGTCGCGTACATTATGGCGGCGCCTGCGTCAAGGGCTATGAGTAAAGCCGGAAAAATATATTGTGTTTTCATGTTTTCACCTGATCCGTTTCCCTCTCGTCATGTTTTGCTCTGTATGCGTGATAGTATATTATGCCGGTTTTTTCTGCGAGCTTTATCAGCTTTTTAAGCAGTTTCGAGTCCATTTTGAATTTAAGCGTTGACTGCACCTTTGTGTTAAGTCCGACCTCGACCGTCATGTCGTTTACATCTCCGTTCTCGCTTATGTTTTCGTCACCGAAAACAGAGAGCTGCATATTCGGGATATACTGCACGCGGAAGGGGTAAACATCTTCCTTTATAACGACGGAAAAGTCTGTATTATCTTCGCAGAATTTAAGAAGGTCTTTTACAGCGTTTTCGTATTCAATCATGAGGGTTGTGCTTTGGTTCATTTTCTCGCCCCCTTCCTGAATGTGTCCGGAGCGTTGCAGGTGCCCCAGTGCGGCATATAGCCGAGGCCGTCCGCTTCTTTCGGATCCGTCACGAGGTCGCAGCTTATCATTACGCCCTCCGGTGTTATTACTTTGTCGTTGCCCTCTCCGGTCTCTTTGTAGAGCACCGGCTCGGCGTTGCATGGCATTTTTTTGCCGCTTACTGTTTCAATCCAGAGTATTTTCGCGCGGCAGCTCCGGCATATTGTGACAAAACTCAAAACTGAGCCGCCCCCTTCCTGCGCCACACTGCCTCGGTGGCTGTGGACTTTGTGGACTGCCTGCGCCCGCAGGTCTCAACGACGCCCATGTCTTTGAGCTCTGTCAGTCTCGGCGCGACATAGTTCCGGTTGAAGTAGGGGAGTACCCCCTCAGATACCAGCTCGTCCGTGATTTCGCTCACGGTCATTTCCTTGGTGCCGAGGGTTTCGAGAATGAGACGGCAGCGCTCGTTTACTTTCGGCAGCACTGCGTCGTAGCTCTCTTTTCGGGTTGCTTTGGTGATTGGGTTCATGTTGTTGCTCCTTTCTGTGTTTATATCAATTCAATTTTGCACTCGTCATTCAAAAGCCAGTTAAGCGGGACTTTGCTTTCCTCTATCTGGCCGTCGATTATTTTCATAATGCCGAAGCGGTCGAAGTAGTACACGCCGGCGCGCCTCTGGTTTTGAAATTTGAAACGCTGGAATTTTTTCAGTTTTAACCTTTTGCGAATTAAAAATATTATTATTCTTTTCATGGTTCAAGCTCCACCTTTTCCAATGCTACAATTATGACGCTGTTCCACCGTGACGGCTCAGCACTTACGAGCTCGGCCTGATATACAGCGCCGCCGTAAAGTTTCGACCTTGGAAGCCTTAATGCCTGTATATAATACGGCTTTCCCTCGTAGTACACGAGTGTGTCGTTGTTCATGGCTTTTTTTATTTCGTCCAGCTTTGCCATTGCCTGCTCGTTCTTTGCGCCTCTTATACTGCTCATGTGTGCGCCTCCGTTCTTTTAAGGCCCGTTTCGACGCCTTCCAGCAGCTTGAGCACTCCGGCAATATACTGCACGCGGAACGGTTCGAGGTCTGCCTTCTTCATGTGCTTGCGTCCGTATTGCTCCTTCATGTCACGCCAGACGCCCCACGGCACCCGGTAGAAGTCCTGAAGGCCGAGGCTTACTACGACGAAGGCAGCAGCGCCGAGGCGGCTGTGCTTGTCGAGTCTGTCGAGCTGTTCGTCGGTTAGCCGGTTGTAGTCGATTCTGTCGCCGTCGGTGTGCTTTGCTTCAAATACGACGGAACGGCCGCCTCTGAGGGTGCCCTGAAAGTCGGGCTGTGCTGACTTTGTAAAGCATGCCACGAATTGCCCGCGGTTGTTGGGCGGTCTGAGTGGCTTCATGGGTTCCGGTGTCTTTTCTACGACGGCGTAGCCCCTCTCCTCATACCAGCGCAGGCTCGCCTCGATCATTCTCTCGAAGTGTCCCCCGGCGGCTCTGTTCTGGCGGCCGGTCGTGCTGCGCTGTGCTTGTCTTATAGCTTCCCCGGCTGTCGGATCTGCGTAGCCTTCTTGGTTCTTGTAGCGGCTCATGTTTTCGCCCCCTCTGTTATGTTTTTGTAGGTTGTGAGCGTTTCCGCGCGTCTCTGGCTGTTTTTCGTCCGTATCTCCATGAACTGTTCAAAAGTCATTTTTTTGAACATGCTCGGCTGGTTACAGTATGCAGTGTAGTCGATTAAAAAGTTCTTTTTTGTTGTGTCTGTTTCCCAGCATGCGTGGTCTCGCATGACATACGGCAGGCACTCGTTTTTTCGGCACCACTCCACGCGCTCGTAAAGCTGCCGGAGCTCCATGTCCGGGTGATAGTAAATATAAAATTTAAGTTTCCACGGCTTTGTTATATGTTTTTTAATTACGGCCAGTTTTTTCTCCAGCAGCGGCATATATTTCGGATCATCAAAAGCGAATATATACTCGCCCATATAATTGAGCTTTGAAAGTGCTTCGCAGTTTTCGTCGTTTACCAGCCTGAAGTCAAGCCCCTGATTAAATTCGCATTTAATGTCCGGGTGCTCTAAAAGCCACTTAAACACTGCCATGTGTTCGGGATATGCCAGTATATTGTTGTCGAGAAATTTTACTTTTTTGTGTTTTACGATATTCTCGACGGTGTTGTATACCTTGAGAGCTCCCTCGTATTTCGGGACTTTACAAAACCAGCATTTCCTTATACAGCCCCGTGTTATAAAGCCGTAGCTCGTGTCCTCGTCCGGGAAGTAGTACGGCTCGGAGGCTTCGATCTCCGGCGGGAGTTGTAAATGCGGATTTTTTGAGCCTATGCCGCCATATTCCACGTGGTCGCAGTTGATTACTGTCACCCGGTCGCTGTTGTTGTCGAATATGTTGCTCACAAATACGCGCTCATATTGTGAGCCGTCAATAACCTTTGTTTTGTTGTGAGGGTAGCCGCTGAAGTTTAAGTCTACCATTTCCACCTCATGCCCGTTCGCGGTGAAATAGGTGTACATTTTCCTGATTGCCATATTCCAGCGGCTGTCTACGTTTACAAGTAATATTTTCACGTTTCCGTCGCCCCCTTTATAAGCGAGTCGCGCAGGTCAATATACAGCTGCTTGTATGTGTCCCTCTCGGCTGCTATTTTTGCGGTGTTTATGATTGCCTCTGTGAGATCTTCCACCGGTACATGTGCGCACGTTTCCCTCTCCGGTGCCTTCGGTGGCGTTTCCGGCATTTTCGCGGGCTGCTCGTCCTTTACCGGTGCCGCGCCGAAGTTTAGCCCCAGAGAGATCGCCAGCGCGTTGTCAAGGTTTTGGAGCTCGGCCGCTGTCAGTTCTCCGATCAGTTCCTCGACTCACTGCTTGCTTACCGTGTGGATCTGCTCGCATAGCACCGTCGAGGGCTTGAGCGCGCTCCGTATGTATACATGCGTCGGGAGGTCGTGCTTCGGCTGTGTCGTCATGTATACGACCTCGACTGTTTCGCTGTGCTGGTTGTTTGCGTCGTTTGATACAATTACCGCGGGACGGTCGCCTCTCTGTTCGGAGCCTTCCTCGCTGTATGTCGTGCGTATATAATAAATTTGTCCGCGTTTCATGGTGTCGTTCCTCCTTATATGCCTACGGCTTCCAGTACGCTGACGGCGTATTCTATGGCGCGAACATCGTCAGAGAAGCGATTGTTTTCCGGTTTGAGCTTTGCCAGCGCCTTGCGTTCCTCTGCAAGCTGTCTGAGCTGGTTTACTGCGTCAAAGCTGACAACATTCTCGTCGGGTGTCTGCTGTTCGTTGTATGTGGTTGTTTCCATTGTTTCGTCCTCCGTTGTTTCTTCTTCGGCGTCCCTCTCGCGTAAGAGTTCGTCATTCTTTATTATTTCGGTTTTGATTTCTTCCGGGGCGTCGCTGAGGTCTGTCACTTCCTCAGCCTCGCGCTCCTGATCAAGCTCCGGCACCGGTGGTGTGTCGTCGTATACCTTGCCGAGTTCCCAGTCGTCGCGGCGCAAGTTGAAGGCGTTGCCGAGTTGAATAATGTCCGGATAGTTCTTCATAGCGATAAACTTTGCGGGCTCGTCTATTTCGTATGCATAATATGTTACATCGGTAAAGCCGAGCGACTCAAAAACGTATCGTCCAGTCGCGATTCCGTCAAACATTGAGAGCACAACAATTGGCTCGTCTTTCGGTGCGTCGATATGACTTAGAATGAACTTGATCACTTCCGCTGTCCAGCCGTTTCCGATACATTTGTACCTCTGAGAGTCCACGATCCCTTCGGTGTACCCGTCCGGGAGCGTCTGGAGTCTTTCACACTCGACCGGCTTCAATTTTCGGATCACATAGTCGCCATCTGGCAGGTCGATCTCTTGGGTTCCGTACCGCGTTTTGATTTTTCCGTTTTCAACAACGTGATATTGGTCTTTTTTCAGCGTGTATTTTGCTAAATCTATCGGGCACATATAAAGCCCGGTTTTTGCACCTTGCCCGCCTCCGTTTGCCGATATAGTGACGCTTTTGCCATATGGACTGTATACACGTTGACCTTGTCCCGTGGTTCCAATGTCTCCGAGCCTGATAGGTTGCGCCACATAATTATCTTTTGGTACCGTTGTAAGTGTGTTCGTCTTGCCGTCCGTCCTCGGTTCGAGGTGTTGCCCGATCGATCCGTCGTCTTTGTATCTCCCTCTGCATGCCGCGCAATACGACGTACCATTTGAGACGTGTGCCAGTTGGTAGAACTGATCGCCGTCGCTTGAGTCCAGAATGTCGTCGAGTATGATCCCGCGATCTTCCGGTTGACCTATATCTCCAAAATTGTGAACATAGAAGCGCTGGCGGTTCTGAGCGCTTACCAGTGCGCTGTTGATGTAGTGCAGAGGGGCGCCGAGTTCTTGACTAATCTGCTCTTTGATAGCCTCCGACGCGCTCTTGTTGTTTTCGTACAGAAAATAGTCGGGTTTGAATTTTTTCTTTGCTTCAAGATAGCACTTGAACAGTTCCCACCCCATTCCGCTGGCTTCTTTTTCTCGCCCATTATGTTGGGCTATGCTCCAATGTGTGCATGGTGAGCCACCAATCAGTATTTTAATCATTTTCTGCTCCTTCCAGTGTTGTATTATGTATTTTCACCGTCTGGCAGCTGAAGCCTCTCAAAAGCGCCCAGCCCCAGCAGGTTGTCGTAGTTTATCCGGTCGTATATGCTCCGTTGGTTCCTGCGGTCGGCTTCTCTGGCTTCCAGCAGCTCCCGGCTGTTGTCGGCAATCGAAGCGGCCGCCCTGTCGATTTGCTCTGTCAGCATTGCCGGTGTCATGGCGCGCTGCTTTTCCCTCTCGTACATCGGAGTGTACTGCTGCATGAACGCCACGCGATCCATGCCGGGCTTGCCGCCTCTGCAATAGCTCCGTTGCATTTCCCAGAGGTTGCCCCAGCCGATTGACTCGACGGCGCGAGCTACCAGAGGCGGGAGCTGAGAGTGTAGGTCGCCGTGGTTGTGCTCTCCCTGAATGTAGAGCAGGTCGCTGACTGCGAGCCATGCCTTGTCGGGTGCTATGAGTTCCGGGTGTTGTATTTCCAGCATAAGCTCCCGGATCTCTGCCACGCTCGGCGGCCATTTGCTCGTGGCTATGTGCTTTTTTAATGCCATACCGACGACGGCGCCGGGATCGCTTTCGAACATCATCGCCCAGAGCTCTGTCGTGTCTATGACTGCTTGGTCGTCTTTGAATTTGTCATAATTCGGGTATGACGTCACGACGAGAAGCACCAGCTTCGCCGCTTCTGCTTTTGTCAATATAAGCCGCCCCCTTCCTCTGCGATTATGCTCTCAAGTATTGCGCGGGTGTTTGGCTTGCCGGGGTTCCCTCTCGGCTGCTGCGGGATAGTGGGAGAGAGCGACAGCTCGTCGTCCCATCTGCCCTGATTGAGCCACGTCGCCGGGTTCGGGATATAGCGCCCGCTTTCCTTGTTCCATTGCTCTGAGCATTTCGCCGTCGCTACTGCTGTAATGATACGCTCGAACAGCTCGGTGTCCGGTTTGATTTTGTTCCACGACGTTTGAGCTGCTTTTTTGCCGACCTTCTTCGGGTATTCCTCCCAGAACTCAGCGAAGCGGCGCTCTTGTAGCGACGGCTCGCTGCTTTGGTTGGTTGTGTTGGTACTGTTGGTTGGTTTAGGTACTGTTGGTTGGTTAGGTACGGTTGGTTGGTTGGTTACGAAATTTTCTTTCCGATTCTTCGCGCCTTCCGCGTCTATTCCGTCGGAACTCCCGCGGAATGTTTCGGGAACGCCTGCCGCTTCTGCCGCTTTCCGTTTTCTGTCGCGGTCTTTTGCCCTTCTTTCCAGCAGCTTGCCGGCATACTCTCCCCAGTCGTGGATCATGAGGCCGTGTTCCGTCTCGTCAATGAATCCGGCCTCGATCAGAGCCTCCAGCAGCTTGTCGCCGTCGCCGTCCCACTCCAGAGCCTCCGCGAGATCGTCGCTGTCGTATTTTTCGAGTACGCCGTCCTGAGCGAAGTCCAGCGCCCACCACCACAAATAGTGCAGGTGCCCGACTGCTGCCGGGAGACTTACGCCCAGCCGGCGGGCCAGCTTTTTTGTTTTCGGGTGCCGGCCCGTTTCTTGGTGGCTTTCAATCCATGCCATGTTGTTGCTCCTTTCCGGTCACTCAGAACGGCAGGTCGTCCTCTGCGCCTACTTCCTCGTAATTTTCGGCCGTAGCCTGTGCGGGCTGTGCGTTCTGCGTGCCGTTGCTTTGATTGTTGCTGTTGTTTGAGTCTGCGAAGAATATCTCGCGCGCCCTCACTTCTACGACTTTGCGGTGGTTTCCGTCCTTGTCGGTGTATTTGCGTGTCGTTATCCTTCCGGAGACTACGATCTGGCGCCCCTTTCCGAGCCAGCGCTCGGCGAACTTTGCGAGCTCGCCCCAGCATACGATCGGAATATAGTCCGGCGGCGTGTTCTTGTCCTTGCTCGGCACCGGGACGGCGAGGTCGAAGGCCGTCACCGGTGTGCCGTTTGTTGTCATTTTGAGGTCAATGTCCTGAGCCAGTCGGCCCAGCAGTTTTACATCATTAAGCATTCGGTGTTCCTCCTTGCGGTTTTGCTGCTTTCTCTGAGGCGGTTTTGTTTCCCTGCACACCTTTTTCAAGTAATTTTATGTATTCTTCCAGATTGGCGACCGTTTTCGTTGCCGCTTCGAGCTTTGCCTGCGTATCTTTGAGCGCCAGCGACAGCTCGCCGCGTTCCGTGTTTTGGGTTTCGTATTGTTTGTACCAGTAGGTCGCGGTTTCCCGGTCGTTGTTGCGCTTCTGGTCGAGTTCGATATTTTCGCGGGCGATCTCGATAAGTGCCCCGCATAAAATTTCAATTGCTTTCATTTTGTTGTGGCCTCCTTAAAAAATTTATGGTTATTGATCGTGATCACATAGTCCTGCGACTCGTGGAAAGAGCTATACACGAGCGCCGGCGCATAAAAGTATTTGATCGGTTCCTTTGTCACGACTTGGCCGAGGTCGAACACTGCCTGCACTGCTTCGAGCGCTTCCTGAGAAGGTTCCGGGCGGTTCTTGGTGTATTTGTATTTGATAACGAGCTCGTCCGGTCTTACGCCCTCGTCCTCGCTGCCTTGCAGTATGCACTGAGCAACGGCCATTTTACCGGCGAAGGGCTCCGTCTGAGCTTCCGCGGTCACTACGCTGGCGACGATCAGGCGCTCGGCGTCTGTCAGGTCGTAGCGCTTCTCGAATCCTGCCTCAGCGGCCCATGCTGTTGTCATTTCCTGCATATCTATGAGGGTACCGTCGGTGTCCTCGAATATTGCGCCGGCTTCCGGTTCTTCTTGCCTCTGGACGTTCACGGAGCAGTAAATGGGTTTTTCTTTTATAATTGTTTCCGTGGGCTGGGCGTCCTTTATAATGCCGATAAAGGTATATACTGCAGCGAATACTAAAAAGCCGAAGCCCGCGACGAAAAAGAGAAGCGCGAAGATCTTCATCGAAAAATCAAAAATATTTTCTATTTTTTCGCGGTATCGCTGTATTACGTTTTCGGGCTTTTTGGGGGCTGGTGTGTGTGCGGTGCGGCGGTCCGTTGTTGTGGGGGCGGTTCCCCTCTCGCGTGCGTTCATGTTGTAGTTCCTTTCTGCTGCCGATTGAGTTTCCAGCGTTCGTAGTCGGTTTTTATGTCCGGGTTTTCAAATAGTCGGCTGACGCAGCCGAGCACCGTCCGGCACATGGCGTCAGATTGGTGAGAAGGGATCGCGCCGAAGTCTACCGCCACACGTTCCGGGGTTCTCTTTTGGACTGATTTCACGGGCCTGCGTCTCCTTTCGCTGTTTTCCTCTGCATACCGGGCAGAGATAGCCGTTATATGGGATTTTTGCTGTTGTGCTTACGTTCCACTCAAGTCCGCACTCCCGGCAGGTTTCATATCGGGGTATCATGTGGTCGCCTCCATTTGGTGAGTTTTTTCGCTGTATGTAACATACGGACAACAAATTAGCTTTTAGCTAATCGAGTGGGTAAAAAAATAAGCATATCATACGGAACTCTATACAGGTCACAAATAGCAATGATCTGATTAGCTTTCGGCATTGATAAGCCCTTTTCCCAACGTAAGAGGGTACAATTAGACACTCCCAATTTTTTGGCGGCTTCTTTCTGCGAATAGCCTGCATTTACTCTTGCCGCCTCTAAAGTGATTTGAATCATTTCTGTCTCTCCTTTCGTAAGTGCGATTAGCTTTCGGCTAATCTCACGTGTATTATACAACGTTAATTTCGTTTTGTCAAGAGTTTTTTTAAATTTTTTCAAAAAAGTATTTACTTTTCGCTAATTTTGATGTATAATGATACCGAATTACAGAAAAGGAGGGAATTATAGTGAGCAGTATAGGGAACAGAGAAGTGTTTTCAAAAAATCTTCGTTTCTATTTGGACGCGACCGAGAAAACACAAAAAGATGTAGCGTTGGCTATCGGTGTCACCCCCGCTTCGCTCAACGAATGGCTTAAAGGTAAAAAATATCCTCGAATAGATAAAATTGAATTGTTGGCGACTTACTTCGGAATTTTGAAGTCCGATTTAATCGAGGAAAAGGGAACAAAAAAAACACTCCCCCACATTCAGCATTTGACTGAGGGAGAGACGATGCTATTAGAACTATTTAGGCGCGTTCCTGCTGAAAATCAGCAGATGGTGCTGGACATGATCCGTATCGCTCTAAAGCGAGGCCAATAATAATCACGGCTGTGAGTAGCGCCTGCTCTGGACTCTCGTTTTCTCTGATGAGTGTCAATAGTTCTCTTTCGTTCTCTGTCAATAGTTCTCTTTCATTTTCTGCCATTTGTGCGGTCTCCTTTTAGGTTGTTATGTAGAACGTGCGTTTGTGTGATTTTACCATTTCTGGGCGGCGTTGTCATTCGGAAATTTCTGGTAAAATTTTAAAACAGAAAAAAGAAAAAATCAATACGCAAATTTGCGGTTTTGTTCTGTTAATTTTCGGAGCATATTGGCAAATTTGCGGAGATAATAAAGAAATTTTACCCATAAAGAGGAATTTAATAATGTACCGTGATAAACTCGAAGAAATAAGAAAAGAAAAGCATATTACCCATAAAAAGTGGTCGGAGGATAGCGGTGTCTCCATTGACACAATATCTCGAATTATTCACCCCGATAATCCCATAAAGGACTCCCCACGTGTCAACACGTTGGAAGAATTGTGCAAGGTTCTCGGCGTTGAGCTTTGGGAAATATTCTACATAGGAGATAAAAGCCTCGTGTCTTTACAAGCCGAGATCGTCGCACTTAAAGCCGAGCGTGACGCGCTGATCGCAGAAAATGGCGCCTTAAAGGATAAAGTCGAAAATTTGCGGGAAAAGATCGACGTCTTAAAGGACGAGATCATCAACACCCACAAACATTATATTAAAATTCAAAGCAATAACCAGTAAGTGGAGGTTATTATGAAATTTACAAAAGAAAATAAGGTGTATTTTTGCTTGTGTCTTTTCTTAGGCTTTGCCGGTGCTCATAAGTTTTACAAAGGCAAAAAACTACTCGGATTTGTGTATCTTTTTACCGGTGGACTATTTTTAATTGGTTGGGCTGTTGATTTAATTTCTTTGATTTGTAACATAATCAGAGAATGTAACGCTCGAAAGTCTCTTGAAGTTCAAACACATTCAGCGGATGTTCCACCGCCTGACGATGAAAAGGAAGCAGTAAAAGACGAGCCACTTGTACAATTTAATGTTTCTATTACAACAAAACGTGTAGCTCATGAGCCTGTCGGTGAACTCAGCCACTTGGATTTTGGCAAGCCGGCCGGCGTTCTCGGTTGTTACTTGAATTATACACCACGCGAGTTGTGCGAGCCTACCGAACGACAGCTAAATTATTTACATGACCTCGGTGTATTTGTCCCAGACGGTATCACAAAAGCCGATGCCTCGTGCATGATAAGCCGCGCCACCGGAGAGGACAGTAAGGAAGGCCCGACGGTTGAAATTGTTGCCCTTGCATTTGCTCTTGGCGTTGAGTTTTCGGCTTTTATCGGTGCTTCCGGTCTTTTCTCGTCTATCATATATCAAGCAGACGACAGACAAAGGGCTGCACTTTTTGCGTATAGTGTGAAGCAGAACTCAAAGGGGCGTAAATTCGGCAATATGGTTGAAGATCCTGACGTTGATTTATTTTATGCGTTTTCTGACTTGGTTATTGCTGACGCGGCTCTGCTGCGTTCATTAAAAGGGCGCGACGTTTACGACTACAAACGCCCACATCATGGCACGGCAATATATAAAGCGGCGTTTGATTTTCTCACATCAAAAGGAGTGATATAATGGCATATAAAAAAATACATTCAGACAGTGGCGCGTTGATCCCGGCGGTTATATACGCCCGATATTCCAGCAGCGGACAGCGTGAAGAAAGCATAGAGGGGCAGCTCAGAGAGTGCCGCGAGTACGCGACGAGGAACGGCTTCGTGATTGTAGGTGAGTACATAGATAAAGCCCTCACCGGTCGAACAGATAAGCGCCCGGACTTCCAGCGCATGCTCCGGGACTGTGAGCGCGGTGTCTTTAAAGCAGTTATTTGCTGGAAAATGGACCGATTCGCCCGGAACCGATACGACTCGGCAATGTATAAGTATAAATTAAAAAAGAACGGCGTCCGCATATTTTACGCGAAAGAGTCCATACCGGAAGGGCCGGAGGGCATTATTTTGGAGTCTGTAATGGAAGGCTACGCCGAATATTACAGCGAGAACTTGAGCCAGAACGTGCAGCGCGGATTTTACGACAGCGCTCTGGAACTCAAAACACTGGGCCAGAGGGTTCTCGGCCTAAAAAAAGGCCCGGACGACCGCTTCGAGATAGATCCCGACACTGCTCCGGTGGTTCGCCGTATTTTTGAGGAATACGCGGCCGGAGAGTGCGCGAAAGATATATACACCCGTCTCAATAACGAGGGGTTCCGGACGAGCCGGGGCGGCTTATTCAATAAAAACAGTATACGCCGAATACTCCAGAACGAGAAATATATCGGGGTGTACGAATTTAAGGACATAAAAGTCGCAGGAGCGATTCCTGCAATAGTTGACAAGGAGCTTTTCGATAAGTGTCAGGACATGGTGGAACGTCACCACCGGGCGCCGGCTGCAAAGCGTGACACGTCCTTTTTGCTTACGACGAAGCTGTTCTGCGGGCACTGCGGCGAGCCCATGACGGGAGACGGCGGCACCGGGAAAAGCGGCAAGGTTTATAATTATTATATTTGCAACGGCCGCCGGGTGCATAAATGCCAGAAAGAACGAGCACAAAAGGACTGGATCGAAGAACTGGTAGTGAACGAGCTCGTGAAAGTTATACAATCCGACGACTTCGTGAACGAGGTCGCCGACCGCTGCATGGAATTTCAAAGCCGGGAAAAGGATCGGAGCGTGCTCAATTCTCTGGAGGCCCGTCAAAAAGATATTGAAAAGGGTATACAGAACATGCTCGCAGCCATTGAGGCCGGAATTATTACGCCGTCCACAAAGTCGCGACTCATGGAGCTGGAAGCAGAACGGGCGCAAATTGAGAAGGGGATCGCGAAGGAGCTCCTAAGCGAGCCGGATCTGGAACGCGATCAAATTGTTTATTTTTTGGAGAGGTTCCGGGACGGCGACATCAACGACGAAGCGTACCGCGTTTTCCTCGTTGATACGTTTTTAAATTCGGTTTACCTCTACGACGACAAGCTGACGTTGGTGCTTAATTATACCGGCGAAAATAGCAAGGTCACATTGCAGCTTGTGGAAAAAGCCACTAACGGCGCGGGCTCTGAGTGTTCAGGTTTTGCGCCGTCAGGCGCACCAGAAGGCGCGAACTTGAACACGGAAACGGCGCGTGTTCTCTACTTTTTCAAAAAAGTGGTTGCCGTGGTGGTCAAGTTCTAACAATAGAGCGTGAGAACGCAAAAAAGAAAAGCCCAGAGGTTTTACACCTCCGGGCCTTTTTGTATTTATTCGGTTTTTGTGTCTTTGATATATTCAGAGATCGCCGCGTTTTTCTCCCACGTTTCCTTTGCCGTTGCGAGAGCTTCCTCGATCCACCGCGTGAGTGTTTCTTCTGTGATGAACATTTTAAACACGGCCGGGATCTGCGGGTATATTTTCGCGATAACGAGCGCCAGCTTCAGCGATCCGGTGCCGCCGCCGAGTTCCTTCTCGGCCTCGGTAACGAGTGCGTAAAGCATTTTCATGATTACGGACTTGTTACCCTTGAAGGCATAAAAGACGACCGCCGCGACCGATAATACGATAAGCAGGAGGAAGTCCCAGTTTGAAATTATAAAATTTATAACTTGCATTTTTCGCACCTCTTTTATATCTTTTTCAGATAGCCGCCGGAGCAGTAGCCGCTTGTGTTTTTATATACGACGTAAAGCCACTTGCTTCCGGTTGTTGTTTTATTATAATATCCGTAGCATGTCACGCTCGCGCCCTTCGGGATTGTCTGCAGGATCTTTTTACCCGTTCCGGCGCCGGTTCTCATGTTCAGCGCTGCGGTGGTTTTATATGTGCCGCTGAGCTGCTTGTCTCTGTACATAGCCGCCTCAGCCTTTGCAGGTGTTCCAGAGGGCGCTCCGGTGCTTTCCTTGAACTTTGGCACGCCGTACCCTCTTATATACCGGCCGTTCACCTTAATAGAACGACGGCCCACAGCTGCGCTCATGTTGCCCTCGATCACCTTAATAGTGGAGCCGTTGACGCTTTCAACGATTCCGACGTGATCCGAATGTCCGGTGTTATCACCGGCCCCGGAGTCCTGCCAGTCGTAGAAGATAACGTCGCCGGGTTTCGGTGTGTAGGCGTCGCTTTCCTGCCACGCGCCCAGTTTTTTGAAAAGCTCGATCATTTTCATGCAGCTGCACTCGGTTGGTATTATGTCCGTTAAATGGGACAGAATAGCCATAGCAGACACGAAGGTCGCGCACCATTCGTCGGTGTATTTTACTTTGTACCCTCTCGCGAGGGGTTTGTGTGCGTTGTATGTGTCGATTATAGGCTTATGCCCGCCGGTGGCTTCCTTTTTGCCGATATAGGAGGCCGCCATTTTTACAAAGTCATTTCTCTGGCTCATAGCTTTCACTCCTTTGGCTCATTGTCTTGCTGTGGTTTTTCGCGGACGCGATCCAAGAGCTGCTGCAGGAGTTGCTGCAGGCGTTCCGCTTTCTTTTCTTTGCTGGTCTTGATCCATGCCATTGCGCCGCATTCGCCGCCAACGGTTGCAAAAAAACAAGTAACGAGCACGTCCGGGATCGCTCCGGTTTTCAAGAAAATATTTCTCATATCAATAACAAATATAATTGTCAAGATTGCGAGGAATATCAATATTAAATCCATAGTATGAATTTTAAGCCGCTTTTTTTGATTTTTTGCCGGTTTCTTTTGCTTTCTGCCTGCCATGCTTTCACCTCTCAATCATAGAGGAAGTGGACGCTATTCTTTGCGAGGAAGTCCCGGTGGGCGTGTTTGACCTTGGCGGCGTACTCGAGAGCTGCGTGCATATCGCCGTTACAGTGTGCGTCTGGAATACGCTGCACCGCTTTGGCCGTAGCTTCGCCGAGAGCGATCGCGGCGCTCACTCCGTTTATGAGGAAAAGCTCCTGCTGCTCTCTGAGCTTTTCGCGTTCCTTTTCTTCATTCCGGCGTTCTTCCTCCTGCTTTTCGCGACGCTTTTCAGCTTTTTGTATTCGCCATTGTATAAACCACATACCGAAGCTGACTATTGCGGTAGGAAGGCAGGCGAGAAAAATATATAATGTTTCCATGCGCAGCCCTCCGGTTATATTATGTCGGGGATATAAGCGGCGCGGAAGCCTGCTTTTGTTGTGCTTGCGTTCCTATTGATTGAGAACGAGCCCTGAAAAATGCCGCCTTCCGTCCCTGCTTCAAAAGAGCCGCCCCGGTACAGAAATACCTCGCGCTCTTTTCTGTGAAGATATACCGCGTCTTGTCCATAACTTGAAGCTGTTGCACCTTCTTCGGGAAGTAATGCCAATAGCCTGAGCAGGTTCTTCGCTTCTTCGCTGATGTCGTTAGTACATTTTAAATCTGAAAAGCGGCATGTAAAGTATGAAGCTTCGGGGGCGGTGATAGTGGTGGAATATGTCCAGCTTTGATTCACGAGATCAAAACGGACTGTGTTGCCTTCCAGCTTTGCCTCGCTGTCGGTCGGACTGCTTTCGGGTTCTACGAGAGAGCCGTCGGCCGCGTTGATTGCTTTCCAGCATGTGCTTGTAGCGTTCTGAGGGTTGTCGGGATCTGCTGCGTTATTGTTTTCGAGAATCTGAAGCTCGCCCCATACAAGACGAATGCCGCCTACAAATTCAGCAGCGTTTCCGTTCATGTCCCATATACCAGACGCCGTGTTGTCGTGGCTCCATGTAAGAGGGCCGGTTCCGGTTGCTACGGCTGCGATTGTGCCGTCGGCGTTGTACTGTGCAGGGATTGCTTTGTATTCAGTTTCGCGGCTGTCCTTGCCGTTGCTGTTATTGCCGTAGGGCTGGAAGCCGTTTGCTTTACACCAGAGCGCGATCGCCGCCCATTCTGCTGCGGTGCTCAGGTGCCAGCCATAGCCTTTTGCTTCGCTGTACTTGAGCGCGTTATCGAACGAAATGCTCGTCGGAATAGCCTCACCGGGCAGGCTGTACGCCTTGCCGTTGTGGACGACGTTCTGGTATTTTGAATAATAAAAGCCGTCGATCTCCTTGTCGTTCACGATGAACGCGGGGTGTGTGTTGTCGTCGCCTCCGGTCAGCACGTCGCTATTTTTAAACTTCGGAATATATACGAGGATCGAAGGCAGGCCTGCGTCGTCCAGCTGCATGACGTTGCCGGGACAGAACATTTTTACCGCTGTGTCGGTTAAGAAATATTTACTCATTTCTTGTGTCTCCTTTCATTTACTCAACGCTGAGCCGTGAGAATATCATTGTCAGCATTGTGGCGATATTTGCGTCGTTTATGCCGTCCTCCATATTGTTGAAATTGACGGCGCTCATGTTGGTGCCTTCCTGAAGGAGTTCCCCGGTGTCGGTGTCCTTCACTTCGTCCTGCCATTTTGTGCGATTGTACATGGTTGTGTCCTCCTTCCGGTTATGCTATTTCGCGGATCGGGATCGTGATCTTTATCATGGTACCCTGCCCGCTTGCCTTTTTTACAGCGCGCTGCTGATAAGCTGCGACCTCGCCTCGTGTGTCAATAATACGCGAGGCTGTGATCGTGCAGGCCTTGGAGTCCAGCACCGGGAATGTAACAGTCAAAACGAGGTTTTCGCCCTCTATGCTTTTTTGATTGATTTCCCCGCGGTGCCATTCGCTGCCGACCTGAGCTTCTACGGCGTGAATAGTGCGGAGCCATTGCTGCCGCCTGCTATGCATATAACTGTCGTTAAAATAGCCCATTTTTTTCTCCTTTCGATTATTGACTTACCCGCCTACTACGGCATGGCCTACAATGGCATAGCCGACGAGCGACGAGCTCTTACCTTGACAGCGCTCCGTCCCACATTTCCGGTAGTTGTACACCGTCGGAGAGGTCGCTGCTGTTGTTGCAATTTCGGCGCGTTTACCCACACCCACGATGTGGATATGTGGATAAGTGCCCGCTTTTTGATAGTCATACCGGCAGAGATTGGAGTCGAGAGCGCACTCGACGCCGTTCTCCGGGCCCTGCCGCCACAAATAGTAAACGCCGGCGATATGCGAGCGCTCATTCTTTGCGGCCTTGATTGCCTCAACGAATTTATTATAATTTTCGGTTACGATTTCGGGGTTTGTCGTATATACCGAAAAGGCAAAAGGTGTCCCTCCGATTTCGTCGTTTTCTGTGACAAAGCCCTCTCCGAAATATGCGGAGATAAGACGGTCAACGGCCCACTTTGTGCCGCGCTTTCGCTTGATCTGCTGCGCGAGCTTGAGCGTTTCCCGCTTTTCCTCCAGCTGCATGCCGGTGGAGTCGTACCAGTCCACGTCAAGCTCCCACGCGAGCGCGTCGCATTCTTCCTCGGTGAGCTCGTCTATCTTGTCCCATGTCCTGAGAGTGTCAAGACGAGCGCCGGGTTCTTTGAATAGCTTGTTCATGGCCTTGCTGAGCGCTATGTTCGCCGCGTCCTCACGCATAAAGGCGGGAAGCAGGCGCGCAAAGTCCAGCTCTGAGAGTTTCATGCCGCCCATGTGCTCGCCTCCTTACTTCGTTATATGGTTTACTTTGAGGTCCCCGGAGAACTTCGCCATTGTCGTGCTCGACAGCTCCGTATATACCGGCTTTACTATTTCGACGCGGGAAGCTCCCACGAGGTTTTCCTCCCAGTCCGGGGCGAGGATCCGCTTCCGGAGCTCGTCCGGGTTTATGTCCTGATTGAGAGTGGAGCCCTGCCAGTAAATATACTGGTCTATTGCGCCGCCGGCGCCTTCTATGTTCTTGATTACTTCCGACTCGTTTGCTTTGTTGGTGTAGTATGTCAGCTCGATGTCGAAATATTCGACGCTCGGAGCTTCAACCTTTACAATGTCCGTGAGTGGTTTCACGTCGTCAGCGGTGCAGGCGGCCAGCACGTCGGCCAGCACGTCCTCGTCCGGGATCTCACCGCCGGCACATATAGGCACGATCTTGACGCGGCCGTACATGTTCCGCGTGATCTCGATCGTAACGCTTTCAGCGCTCGCCAGCGCTCCGGAGAGCTCCAGCGTCAGCAGCTCGTCCTCATAGGTTGCCACGTAGTCGGCGCCGCTTACCGCCTCGGATCCGTTCGGCAGATATACCACCAAAGTGTCCGGGATCAGGTTCGCACCGCCTTGGAAGGCGTGCCCGGCGTAGGTTTTCAGCGTTCGGCTTATTCTCTCTGTCTCGGCACCCACCAGAACGTCAGAGACGAGGGGGTTCGCGGACAGCGCCCAGTATTTATAGGCTTTTGCTGTTCCGGCTGTGCTGAGGCGGTTCTCGGCTCCCCTGATTCTTTCGCGGAATGCTTCGTCGCCTTCTCTGTCCCCGCCGCCTTCGGTGGCGTTTATGTTTGTTACATAGTCAATGAGAGGCACGTCGGACACGTCCACGATCGTGTCGAGTGCTCCGAGGGGGACGTCGTTGTATTCTGCGCCGCCTTTTTCCGCGGTGGCTGTGACGTCCACATATTCAGAGCCGGCCTGCAGCACGACGGTGGTGTCTGTGAGGAAGTAGAGCTCAAAGTCTCCGGTCACTCTGAGTCCGGCGGGTATGATGATATTTGAAGCCACCGGCTCGCTCACGCCGAAGCGCAGCGTTGTGGTGGCTGAGGTGGGGGAGATACGATAAACGTCTCTGTTTTCGCCCAGCGCGTCCAGCACTGTGCCGCGTGCATGTTTGAGAAGCCTCTGCCTGCAGCTGTCGTTCACTGTATTGTAAACGGCGACGACTACCTGCGCCAGCGCTTCGCCGAAGATCCGGCGCTCGTCGCCACCGTATAAAGGCTCGCCGGCTCCGTTCTCCAGTTCTTCCAGCACTATGTCGTAGACTTTTTGGGCGTCTGTTTCTATAAATCTGTCGCTCATTCTTCCTTTTCCTCCTTTCGTTTGATGTTCAAAAGCGCGGCAAAGTCACCGGCGCGGGCCGCTTCC
>JAZTXD010000010.1:0-1318 GCA_045636265.1 Candidatus Flemingiibacterium sp. | reverse complement strand
AGAAAGCTCGTAAAAATGCTTTTCTTTAGGTTCTTGTCCTTTGGCGGTCTGCGCTTGGTCTTTTCAACTAACTTCTGCACCTGCTCCCAAGTGTCACGGTCAATGATCGGCTCGTGAACGTCCTTGAAGATCGCCCAATTTTCCTTTGGATTCTCAACGCGCGTTTTGTTGCGGAAGGATTTCGAGGTGCTCTTGAAATTGATGATGTCACCGCAATATTCCTGTTGGGCGAGCATCTTTGCAATGGTGGTCTTGCACCACTTATACGGATCGGCTTGCGTTTTCTTTCCACCTCGTGGAAGCCCCTTGCTTTGCCAATATGCCATCGGCACTAACACCTTATCCTCTTGCAGCGTTCTCGCTATCGTTTCATTGCCCTTGCCCTCGATGCACAAGCGGTACACCCGTCTGACTACCTCTGCCGCTTCTGTGTCTATGATCCATCTCTTATTGTTTTCGGGAGATTTCATATAGCCATACGGCGGTGGTGCTAACGGCTCGCCTGCGTTGCCGCGAAGTCGGTGCGAGGAACGAACCTTTCTTGAAATATCCCTTGCCATCATTTCATTCATCACGTTACGGAAGGGTGCTAACTCGTCCTCTCCGTTTTCGCTATCAATGCAATCGTTGATAGCAATAAAGCGTATGTTGTGCACGGGAAAATAATAGTCCGTGTACTGACCGACCTCAAGGTAGTTTCTGCCCAAGCGCGACGAGTCCTTAACGATGACGGTTGAGATATATCCCATATCCATATCTGCAAGCATACGTTGGAAGTCGGGGCGGTTGAAATTTGTTCCCGTGTAGCCGTCGTCCACGTAGAACTTGGTGTTAGAAAATCCGTGCTCCTTTGCGTACTTCGCGAGGAGCTTTTTCTGATTGGCAATCGAGTTGCTATCACCCTCCGTTCCGTCGTCACGTGAGAGTCGGCAATAGAGCGCGGTAATACCTATGTTTTCAGTTTGCTTCGCTGTCGTTTTTCTCTCCATTCTGCTCCTTTCTATCCGAGGATTTCTCTGTCGGATCGGCAGCCGAAACATATTCCGCCTTTATTGTATCACCGTCCGCATCATCCGTCAAATGTGTGAGATTATTTTTGATAATTCTTTCAAAGCGCGTCCTTATATTCTGCTCGCCCTCGTCGAGATATTTGGGCGTAACGGTATAGGTAATGCCATTCACTTGATACGTGCGCTCCTTGGCTCTCGGCTTTATGAAAAGCTTTTCAATATTAGCGACCATCTCTGTTCCTCCTTGCCTTGTATCTGCTCTCCAACATTCGCATAATGTCAGCGGTGATGTCCTTGGGCGTTGCGCT
>JAZTXD010000009.1:0-1667 GCA_045636265.1 Candidatus Flemingiibacterium sp. | reverse complement strand
AAGGTGTATCCTCTGCTCATTGCCAAGGCAGAAAAGAAGAATCGCACCCGCGTTGAGGTACTTGAAATCACCTCATGGCTGACAGGATACACCCCCGAAGTAATCGAATCGTCTCTCACAAGCAATGTTACATACGGCGATTTTTTCCGAAACGCGCCCGCTCTCAATCCTAACCGTGCGCTGATCAAAGGCGTTGTGTGCGGTGTTCGCGTGGAAACGGTGGAAGAACCGCTCATGCGGGAGATTCGGTATCTTGACAAGCTGGTAGACGAGCTTGCAAAGGGCAAGCCTATGGAAAAAATTCTGCGCGGTTGACAAAAACGGAGGAACACATATGTGGACATGCCCGAAATGCGGACGTGAATTTAAAAAGACAAATCAGGGGCATTACTGCGGTAAGGCTCCCGAAACGGTTGATGAATATATTGCATCACAAGAAACAGAAATGCAAGCGCACTTAAGGTTGCTCAGAAATATCATTTTAGAAAATATTTCCGAGGTAATAGAACGCATTGCATGGAGTATGCCTACATACAAGAAAGATGGAAAATCGGTTTCCTTTGTCGCTTGTAAGAAGCACGTAAGCCTTTATATTGACACCGAGGTTCTTGAAAACTTTAAATCGGATCTCAAAGAGTTTGAGATAAAGAAAAATGCTGTCTATCTGCCGTACGCGAAAGATATACCCGCAGATTTGATTTCGGATATGATAAAACAGTGTTTCGAAACGATATGAAAAGCTAAGACAAAACCGCGCGGTGCGGTTTTGTTGGTTGAGTGCTTAAATAATATTGGGTGAATCAAATGAATAAAAATTATGAAACTCGCAGGGCTTGGTAAGATGTATGTTGCAGACGAACGCTTCAAAAAGAATATTGACAAGTACAGCAAGGAAACTGCAGAGTTTGTAGCAGGGGCGATAGATGTCTATTACCAAAAATAAAGTTACTTTAAAATACGAAATTCAAACAACAGTACAGGGAGGGTTTATGATGGAAAAGAACAGATGGTATAAAGATAAGGTATTCTATCAGATCTGGCCGCGGTCGTTCAAGGACGGCAACGGCGACGGTATGGGTGATCTTTACGGTGTGCTTGAAAAGCTCGACTACATCAAGTCGCTCGGATGCGATGGCATCTGGTTTTCGCCGCTGTATCCCTCGCCCGGCGTGGATTGCGGTTACGACATTTCTGATTATTACGATATCGCGCCCGAATTCGGCGGTATGGACGCCTTCAAAAAGGTACTTGACGGCGCGCATGAGCGCGGCATGAAGGTCATTATGGACCTTGTCGTCAATCACACGAGCACAGAGCACGAGTGGTTCAAGAAAAGCCGCGAGAGGATCGAGCCCTACACCGATTACTATATTTGGCGTCCCGCTAAAAAGAACGGTAAGCTTCCCAATAACTGGGATTCGCTGTTTGAAGGCAAGGCGTGGAAGTATGACAACGTCAGAGGCGAATACTATATGCACCTCTTTGCCGTGGAGCAGGCAGATCTCAACATGGACAACCCACTTGTGCGCGAGGAAGTCAAGAACATATTGAAATTCTGGCTCGATATGGGTGTTGACGGTTTTCGCGAGGATGTGATCACCTTTATTTCCAAGCCCGAGGGATTGCCGGATGACCATGTTATGCCCGCATCAAAAGGAATTCTGATG
>JAZTXD010000008.1:0-3403 GCA_045636265.1 Candidatus Flemingiibacterium sp. | reverse complement strand
GTTACGGACAACGGCACATATCTTGCTAGAACTGTTATTATCGCAACGGGCGCACACGCTCGTGAGCTGGGCGTGCCTGGCGAGCGAGAGCTTAACGGCAGAGGCGTTCACTACTGCGCTCACTGTGACGGACGCTTCTATAAGGATAAGACTACCGTCGTAGTCGGCGGCGGAAACTCCGCTGTATCAGCGGCACTGTATCTTGCGCGTTTTGCCAAAAAGGTTATACTTCTCCACAGAAGCGATGTTCTCAAGGCGACTAAGGTATATCATGAGCCGCTTATGAACACCCCGAATATCGAGGTGCGCTTCAACTCTGTTCTCGACGAATTTGTAGTTGACGGCAAGCTCGTTGGCATTAAGGTTAAGGATAAGAGCGGTGCTGTGAGTGAAATTCCGTGCGACGGAGTGTTTGTGGAGATCGGCAGAGTACCGGTAACGGATTTGTTCCGGGGACAGATCGAACTTGATAAAAACGGATACATCGTGGCAGGGGAGAGCTGTGAAACGAGTGCCGAGGGCGTGTTTGCCGCAGGTGATGTGCGCACGAAGATGCTTCGGCAGATAGTCACCGCCGCATCGGACGGTGCTGTAGCCGCGCACTATGCGCAGGAATATTTGCTTGGGCCGGTTGGTGATTGATAACGGACATGCAATTTTATATATTTTACCGCCGAGAGTAACCGTAATTGGTCGCTCTCGGCGGTGTTGTTATGGACTAATTCATAAATTTATGGTATAATTTTATTAACGAATGCACCCAAATTCAAAAATGCCACACTATTTGAATGAAAGGGGGCGTGCAAATGCAAGAGGCGAACGACATGCGTGATCGGCTTATCAACGAATTTACCGAAAACTATATGGAGAAGCTGTTTTATTTCTGCCTGAAAAAGACAGGAAACCATATTGAGGCGGAAGATCTGACCCAAGATATTGCGCTTCAGATCATCACGGCTTTGAACAAAGGTACAATACTAATAAGCTTTTCAGCGTGGGTATGGCAGATCGCGCGTAACCGATATTCAGTATGGGCAAAAGAAAAGCATAATCGAAATGAATCGGTAACCGGTTCCGACATCAGCGATTATGAAATCGAGAGTGATGGCGAAAATATCCTTGATGAAATGATACATACAGAGTGGCTGGCTCTGCTTCGGCGCGAACTGGCGTTCATCAAAAGTGATTATCGTAACATTGTCGTTGCCTATTACATAGAGAACAAAAAGGTTCGTGAAATTGCAGAATCGCTCTCGCTTTCAACAAACACGGTGAAGTCCAGACTTCTCCGTGCAAGACAAATTTTGAAAGAAGGTATTGATATGGCAAGAGAATTTGGAAAACGCAGTTATAATCCAGAGAATGTTTCATTCGCTTCAAGCGGTTCACAACCCAGTGGACTTCCTTGGAAAGTAGTGCAAAGAAAAATCCCAAAAAATATTTTACTACAAGCAAGCAATAACCCTTCAACCATTGAAGAATTGTCTATCGAACTCGGGATAGCTCTTCCATATATGGAGGAAGAAGTAAATATTCTTCATCGCGCAACACTCCTTGAAAAAGAAGGCGATAAATATATAACCAATTTCTTTATTTTGGATAAGGATTGCCGTATAGAAGTATATCATGCATTAAGAAAGACTGCAAGAGAAAGAAGCCGTCTTATACGAGAGTTTATGGATGACAGAATAGCCGACATTCGAGCTTTAGGAATTGCAGGCGACCACATTGATGATAATACAATTCGTTGGTGGTTGGTTCCTGATCTTATTGATTATTTAATTGAAAATTCGGTAAAGGCTCAAAACATTTACGAACCACCCAAACGTGCCAACGGAGAATCTTGGGGATTTGTTGGTTATGAGATAACCGATCTTCCCGAAGAGACAGCAATAGGACATAATGGTTGCGGCAACAAAAATGAATTTTGGACATATAAATATAGAGATTACTCATTATGGGATCAGTGCGGCGAACCTGAGTACGAGGGAGTCGAGCTTATGTGTAATTGCATAAGAGAAAACAGAAAAGTATCTTCATTTACCGAAATTGAAAAAAGAGTATGGAATGGCATAAATGGCAGATATGCACATATTTCTGACGATGGATATATGATTCCCGATATTCTCGTTATAAGAGTTGAAGATCTCAGAAGAATCCATCAACTATTCCGCGAACACAAAAACTATGAGTTGCTCATTAAGAATGTTGCAAATTTGTATGAAAAGGTTGAGGAGATATTCAAAAAATATAGCCATCAAGTATTGCATAACAATATCGGATATAACATCAGAATGGAACTATATGCTACAAGAATGATGGCAATTCATGATTTGGTTGAGGAAAATGTTTTAAAACTACCGGAAGATCCGAGTAAATCTTCACTTGGTATGCACATCTTTTTGAAATGAATGAATCACCGCCGAGAGTAACCGTAATTGGTCGCTCTCGGCGGCGATTTTTATTTAATTTTCTATCTCGACGGCTCTGTTATAAGCCTTTGCAAGCTCATTCCATGTAGCTTTGTCAACCTTGCCCGTGATCGGCAGTCTGTGACGTGCCTGAAACGCCTTTATATCGGCGGCAGTATGCTCGTCGTATACTCCGCCCGACGGTGTGCCGTCGATGTCGTCATAGAGATTTGAGAGCAGCCGCAGAACGAGCTGTATCGCCATTACTGTGTCCGACTCCTCACCCTCTGTAACCTCGTAGCCGCGTTCATTAGGAAAGGGCATTATGCCAATAGGCGCTGCACGTCTAGCTGTGGCGGCAAGGAACTCTCTGTATATCGCATCCCACGTGGCATTGTCGGTGCGCCCCGTGACCGCAAGTCCGTTCATTCTCTGAAAATCGGAGACTGCTTCGGCGGTTTCGCTTCCGTATATCCCGTCGGGGTTTACAAGCCTTATAGCGCCGTTTGTGTCATGATGAAGTTCCCTTAAGTATCGCTGTAATTCTGATATGTTGTTTCTGTTATCTGTAATATCTCGCATATCTACTCCTTACGATAATGTTGTGCCGCCAAACTGTCCCTCTTCGGCGTTTTGGGAATACACAACGTCCACATACGCATCGGTGATCGCATCCCATGTGAGCGCATCCACGATTCCGGTAACGTTCAAACCGAAAAGCGACTGGAAGGCTCGCACGGCACTGCGTGTGGCAGAGCCGAATATTCCGTTCACATCGACTGCCGGTATCTCGGGGTAAACCTCGGACAGCGTAGAGAGATACTCCTGAAGCAGCCGCACTTCCTCACCCTGCATACCGAAAAGCAAAAGGTATCCGGGGAAGAGCGCAACCGGTACGCCGTTCACATACTGCGCGGATGAGTTTAGTATTCCGCGGTATGCGTTGTAAAGGTCGACCCACGTTGCTTCGTCAACAACTCCGGTAACGGGCA
>JAZTXD010000007.1:0-4076 GCA_045636265.1 Candidatus Flemingiibacterium sp. | reverse complement strand
TAAAAGGTCGTAATCTGCAATTGTAAAGCCTACGGACAGCGCATCAATAGAAGTTGCAACGCCCTGTACCAAAAGCGCGGATGCACACACCTCGCAGGGTTCCTCTTCGGAATCCTTGTTCTTTATGCCCTCGATGAGCATCTTGCCGCCGATGAAGCAGAGAAGGATAAGAGCTATCCAGGGGATAAACTTTTCAAATGCGACAAAGTGCTGTGCAATTGTATGTACGCAGACCCAGCCGATAAGGGGCATTAAAAACTGGAAGAAGGCAAACACACCTGCGATGAAGCCCATTCTTCGCTTTTTCATATTCGGTTCATTAAGTCCGTTTGCAAGGGATACGGAAAATGCGTCTGCCGCAAGTCCGATGCCGAGTAGGATACTCATGGTTATAAGCGAAAATGTGATGTTCATTGTATTGTGCATACTCCGTAATTGTTTCATTTAAAAATAACAAGAATAATTTTACCACAAAACAGGCGCGGTGTCAATAGGCGTATAGAGTATATTTCATAGGGTACACTTATACTACATGTATATTCGGAGGTAAAAATGAAATACGCATTTTTTGATACAAAAGCATATGATAAGCCCTCATTTGACGCATACGGAAGCAAAGCAGGGATAAATTTCAAATATTACGAAACCAAGCTCGATATCGACACGGTGCATCTTGCACGCGGATGCGACGGGGTTTGCATCTTTGTAAATGACACCGCTGACGCCGCTGTTATAGACGAGCTGTACACGCTCGGAGTTAAAGCAATCGCTCTGCGCTGTGCCGGATTTAACAATGTTGACCTTCGCCGAGCTGACGGAAAAATAAGCGTTTTCCGTGTTCCCGCATACTCTCCGTATGCGGTGGCGGAGCACGCAATGGCGATGCTACTCACGCTTGTCCGCCGCACTCACAAAGCATATATCCGAACGCGCGACTTCAACTTCAGTCTTAACGGACTCACCGGATTTGATCTTCACGGCAGAACCGTCGGCGTTGTCGGCACGGGACGCATCGGCAGAGCGTTCATTGATATTTGCCGCGGCTTTGGAATGCGAGTGCTCGCATACGACAAATATCCGGCAAAGGATATCGCATGCGAATATGTCACGCTCGACAGATTGCTTCGTGAGGCTGATATAGTATCACTCCACTGTCCGCTCACAGATGACACGTATCATATTATAGACGAAAAAAGCATTGCCACAATGAAAAAGGGCGTGTATATAGTAAACACCTCGCGCGGCGCACTTATTGATGCGGATGCACTGCTCGACGGGATCAAGTCGCGCCGTATCGGCGGCGCTTGCCTAGACGTTTACGAGGAGGAATCGGACATCTTTTTCGAGGACAGATCGGGACACATTGTGGAGGATGACACGCTTGCAAGACTCATCTTTATGCCTAACGTACTGATCACCTCGCATCAGGCATTTCTCACCGAGGATGCGCTTGATGCCATTGCTTATACGACGGTGAAAAATATTGTGGAATTTCACAACAGCGGTAAATGTGAGAATGAAATTCACACAAAAGCGGTTACTGTGTGAAAAAATACGAAAATTTTTGATAAAATTCTCAAAATCGGTTGACAAACCATTAGGTGCGGTATATAATATATTATCATTGACTTTACACAGATTTTACTGTAACTTTACAAAGAGAGGTGACAGCTCGGCAATGACTGTTTCTGCTGCACAGATAATAATATCGGTTTCGCTCATTTTAATGGGCGGATTTGCGATGACGCGGCTTACCAAGCGCATACGCTTGCCAAGCGTCACCGCCTACATATTTGTCGGAATTCTGCTCGGCCCCGTCTGCTTTGATTTGATCCCGCAGAGCATTATAGATGGAACGGAGTTTGTGTCCGATATTTCACTTGCGTTTATCGCTTTTGGCGTGGGAGAGTTTTTCAAAATATCGGCTATCAAGCGAACCGGACTTTCCGCCGTCGGTGTTGCGCTTATCGAAGCGGCTATCGTTTTCGGCGTGATGCTTGCCGTTCTGCATCTTATTTTGGGACTTGGGCTTGCAATATCTGTTGTGCTCTCCGCGCTCGCCAGTGCAACTGCGCCTACATCAACGATGATGACCATACGGCAAACACGCTCAAAAGGGGCGTTTGTGGACACACTTTTGCAGGTCATGGCGTTTGACAATGTGCTGAGCCTTATTATATACAGCATCGCGCTGTCGGCAGCGATTTCGCTGAGTCGCGGTTCGTTCAGCACATCAAGCATACTGCTGCCGATAGCTTCAAATGTGGCGGCTATACTTATAGGTGCCGTTTTCGGAGTAGTTCTGAAGCTGCTGCTCGGCGAGAAGCGCTCCACGGATAACCGACTTATAATAGCCGTCGGTATGCTGTTCGCCTTCTGCGCGCTCTGCGCGGCGCTTGATGTTTCTCCCCTGCTCGGATGCATGGCGATAGGCAGCGTTTACATTAACTTAACGGGGGACGGCAAGCTATTTCTTCAGCTTGCATATTTCAGCCCTCCGATTACGCTTATATATTTTGTGCGCTCTGGACTTAATTTCAAATTCAGTGCACTCACCGAGAGCGGAAGCCTTGACGGACAGCTGTTTTTAGTTATCGGACTAGTATTTTTCGGTGCGCGGTTTATTCTTAAATATGCAGGCGCATTTTTAGGAAGCGTTATATTAAAGCGCCCCAAAGAGGTAAGGCACTTTCTCGGAATGGCTCTCATGCCGCAGGCAGGCGTGGCAATCGGTCTTGCAGCACTCGGCGCACGTTCGCTTGGCGGTGAGCTTGGAAGCGCACTTGAAACCATAGTGGTTTTTTCGAGCATCCTTTATGAGTTTGTCGGACCGCCGCTTGCAAAGCTGTCACTGTCGCTTTCAAAATCAGTTGGGGGCGCGGAAGTGCCCGAACCGCCGCCACCGAGTGCGGATGAGCTGATCGACAAAATGAAGCGCATACGAGAGGAAAATTCCGAACTGCTTCCGCCAATAGGCGCGGAGGAAGCAGCATTTACCGAGGCGGCAGAACAAGAATTCGAGGCGGTGTCCTCGCGCACGGGGCTTTACCGCGGAAGAAAGCGCTGATACAATTTTAGGAGGAAAACATGATTTTATTTGACACGCACGACCCAATTTCGGATTTGCTCGGTACATGGGCAAGAGAGCTTACGCTTGCTTCTATACTTCTGCGCGTTGCTATAACCGTATTTTTCGCGGCTGTTATCGGCTGTGAGCGCGCAAACAAGCGCCATGCGGCAGGACTTCGCACGTTCATGCTTGTGTCGCTTGCGGGATGCTTTTCCATGCTTATTGATACATACGCGATAAAAGTATTTAGCTCACCGTTTGTGTTTGTCAGCGCGGCGGCTGTAATCGGCACGGCGATAATAAGCGCAAACTCCATTCTATACAGCTCGAAAAATCAGATAAAGGGACTCACCACATCTGTCGGACTGTGGGCGTGTGCCGTTGTGGGCATAACAGCAGGCGCCGGACTTTACAGTATATCTATCGTCGGATTTTTGGCACTTCTTTGCTGTCTGTCGCTGTTCCCAAGACTTGAAGCACTTCTCAAAAAACGCTCGGGACACTTTGAAATACACCTTGAGCTTGTAAACCGCCAATGTCTGCCGGATTTCACGGCGGCGGTACGTGCACTCGGACTTCGCATTGACGATATCGAAGCAAATCCTGCGTATGCAAACTCGGGAATTTCGGTTTACACGGTTTCATTCACGGTTGTTGGAAAGGAACTCAAAAAATACAAAAAGCACGATGAAATAATTGCCGCACTTGCGTCTCCGGAATATGTCAGATACGTTGAGGAGATTGTGTAAAGTTGATATTACGGGCAAAAATCCCCCGAAATTCTTATGCATTTCGGGGGTATCGTGTTATCTGTACTTGACTAAAACGGCTTTGTAGTCGGGGTTCTAAAGAAGCTCCGCTCGACTGCCGCCGGTGGCGTTAGCCCGGCGAATCACATTGTACTTAAAAAAATCTTTTTTCGTTTCTTCCGACCAGACATAGCGGTAGAAGGCGCGATTCAATCCTTCGTTTTCTACTCTTAATCTTTCAATCTTTTCCATCGCAT
>JAZTXD010000006.1:0-44787 GCA_045636265.1 Candidatus Flemingiibacterium sp. | reverse complement strand
AAAGCAGCACTTGAGGAAACCGGATTTAAAGTGTCTTCCGTCTGGGCAGGCTGGACAGGTCCCCAGGAGTGGAACTTCCAATACGGTCCCGCAACGCTCGGACTTGTGCCCGCGGCTTATCGTTACCACAGAACAGAGGAGATATTAAAAGCATCCGAGTTTGCTGAAAAGATTGGCGTTAAGAATATAATTACACACGTCGGATTTATCCCCGAAAACCCCGATCACCCCGATTTCGTCGGAGTTGTTGGCACGCTTCGCTATATTTGCGGAAAGCTCAAGGCGAAGGGACAGTACTTTCTCTTTGAAACCGGTCAGGAAACACCGATCACAATGCTTCGTACCATAGAGGCAATCGGAACTGACAATCTCGGTATAAACTTTGATACTGCAAACCTCATTTGCTACGGCAAGGCAAACTCCGTTGATGCGCTCGACATCTACGGCAAATATATAATGGACACGCATATAAAGGATGCCGTGTATCCCGTTAACGGCAATAAGCTCGGACTTGAAAAGCCTGCCGGAGAGGGTAAGGCAAACTTTGAGGTGCTTATACCAAAGCTTCGTGACCTCGGCTACACCGGTCCGTTTACCATTGAGCGTGAAATTTCCGGAGAACAGCAAATAGCCGATATTATCAAAGCTCGCGATATGCTCCGCGATATAATGAGCAGAAACTAAATTCAGTACAAAATTTTTAGAAATAGGAGATATGCACATGTACACAGTTCTTGCAATCACAACGCATCCCGATGACATGGAGATCAACTGCGCGGGTACGCTCCTCAAATGTAAGGAGCGCGGCGACAGAGTTGTTGTTTGCCACCTTTGCAACGGTAATATGGGTCATGAGATCATAATGCCGGACGAGCTTGCAGAAATGCGCGCAAACGAGGCAAAGACCAGCGGCGCTATGGCTGGCTTTGAGGTGTTCTGGGGAGGCTTTGATGACGTAGCTATCTATGCCGACAACAAGGAAGCTCGCGACAAGGTTGTTGACGTTATACGCAAGGTCGATCCCGACTTCATTATAACTCACGACCCTAATGACTACATGCCCGACCATGTTGCAACAAGTAAGCTCGTTTTTGATGCTTCCTTCACTGCAACCGTTCCGCATTATAAGACCAGTGTGGATAAGGTGGCGCGCCTTACACCCATCTACTACATGGATAACCTCGCAGGCGTAGGATTTGAGCCGACCGAGTTCGTTGACGTTACAGATCATATCGACACAAAGCTTGAGATGCTCGAATGCCACAAGTCGCAGGTAGTATGGATGCGTGACCACGACAATATCGATTTCCCGGATATGGTGAAGACCTGCTCGCGTTACCGCGGCTATCAGTGCGGTGCTGACTACGCCGAAGCCTTCCGTATGTGCCAGGTTTACCTCAGAGGTACCACAAAGCGCTACCTGCCGTAAGCTTTTTCGAGAAGGTAGATTATAATGCAGAAGATCAAATGGGCAATAATCGGCGCGGGCAGCATTTCCAACCTGCGCACAATTCCCGCAATCGTAAAAGAAGAGGGAAGCGAGCTTGTTGCCATAATGGATACATCGGCGGACAACGCCGAGAAAACCGCTGAAAGATTCGGCGTTCCGTATTACACGGACATTGATGAGATGTTTACGTGCGTTGAATGTGACGCCGTTTATATCGCAACTCCGCTCATGTGTCATTTTGAGCAGGCTATGACATGTCTTAAATATAAAAAGAATGTCCTGCTTGAAAAGCCGATCACATTAAAAAGCGAAGAGGCAAAAGAACTTATCGATGCTTTCAAGGAAGCCGGACTCCAGCTATCAATCGGCTACATGATGAAGTTTAACGGACTTCATATGAAAGCCAAGGAGATAGTTGGAAGAGGCGGACTTGGAAAAGTTGCCGATGTAAGAGCGAGATTTTCCTGCTGGTCACCCGAAAGAGAGGGCGCATGGCGTCATGTGAAAGCAATTTCCGGCGGCGGAGCTTTTATGGATCTCGGAGTTCACTGCCTTGAGCTTATCGAGCATGTTCTCGACGATACCATAACCGACGTCAAGAGCTTTTATTCTACACAGACATTTACCTATGACGTTGATGACAGTGCGGCTGTTATCTTCCGTACCGCAAAGGGAACACTCGGATATGTTGACTGCAATTTCAACGTATGCTCTGCTGTTAATGAGAGCGTGTTTGAGCTTTACGGTTCGCTTGGCGGCATCGTGTGCCGCAACTCCATTGCCCAGGAGGACAGAGGTACACTTACATATACCTACGCTCCGGCACCGGCGTATGCAGAGAAGCTCGGTGTTTCCACAGAACACAAAACCGAGGTTTACACCGGCGAAATGCAGGATATTTACGTAAGAGAAATTAAAGCATTCAACGATATTTTAAGAAGCGGCAAACCGGACTACACATACACAGACCGTGCGCTTCATATACAAGAGCTCGTAGACAGAGTCTACGCAGATGATAACTAAGTTAAAAAAATTTTTATATAAAGGAGAATTACCATGAATTTCAACGACACAGTAAAAGGCTCGGCCCTTGAGGGCTTCTATCCCGCAGGTTGGGACTTCGACAAGATCGACGCTTGCATCGATGCTCCCGAAACCATCTGCGAACCGCAGAAGTTCTGGAACCCCAACTTCACACCTATCAAGTGTGACAGCCTCGGCGAGTTCGAAACCTACATGGGCCACGAAATCGCAATCCAGATCAAGAACGCAAAGGATAAGGGCGAAAAGATCGCTTTCATCCTCCCTGTAGGTCCTATGGGTATGTACAAGTGGGTTGTATACTTCCTTAAGGCTTGGAACGTATCCTGCGAGCATGTTTACACCTTCAACATGGACGAGTGGGCAGACTCCGAGGGCAACACCCTTGCTCCCGACAACCACGGCGCATTCCAGTATGCTATGGAGCAGGCACTCTTTGGCCCTCTCGGCGAACTCACCGTTCCCAAGGCACAGCGTAACTTCGCAACCAAGGAAAACCTTCCCACATACCCCGAGAAGATAGCAGCTCTCAAGGCAGAGGGCGCAAAGCTCGTTCTCGTATACGGTATCGGAAGAATGTGCCACATCGCATTCTGGGAGCCCCAGTTTGCAGGCGAATATGCAACTGCTGAAGAGTGGGAGAAGGCACCTTACCGCATTGCGGCTAAGATCCATCCCCTCACCGTTGAGCAGAACGCTCTCACCAGCTTCAAGAGCCGCACACCTCTCGTTCCTTGCCGCGCTAACACAATCGGCCCCGGCCTTTTCCTCCAGGCTGACATCGCAATCGGCGGCGCAGACGGTACTCTCGGACGCGGCATGCAGTGGCAGGGTCTCTCTCTGTGGATGACTCTCCGTCACGGCAAGACTCCGTGGATCACCTCCTCCTACATTCCCACCATTCCCGGCAAGCTCTTCTTCCTCGGCGAGCTCGCAGGTCCTCTGGTAGCAGAGTGCAACTGATATGGGACAGAGAAAGGGAATTGCCGTTGCGGGTACGGTGCTTTTAGACAAGCTTTACGGCATATCCGCATATCCCGAGGCAGGCGAACTCACTCATATTAAAAATATCGACTTCGCAGCCGGCGGTCTTGTTCCCAACAACGGTATTGACTTGAAGAAGCTCGCTCCCGAGCTTGACATCTATGCTATATGCAAGGTCGGCAAGGACGGCGACGGCCAGTTCCTTATTGACAGACTTAAGGAAAACGGCGTTGACATTTCCGGCGTTAAGATCGATGACGGCGAAATCACCAGCTTCTCCGACGTTATGAGCGTTATCGGCGGTCAGAGAACCTTCTTCACCTATCCGGGCGCAAGCTCCACGTTCGGTGTTGACGATTTCGACTGGGACAACCTTAACGTAAAGATGCTCCACCTCGGATACTTCCTTCTGCTTCAGAAGGTTGACGACGGCGACGGATACAAGATTCTCAAGAAGGCAAAAGAGCTTGGTATCATGACCTCTATCGACCTCGTTAGCGAGAACTCCGACCGTTATTCCATCGTTGTACCTTGTCTGCCGCTCGTTGATAACCTTATCATCAACGAAACCGAAGCAGGTAAGCTCTGCGGCATCGAGCCGACTGAGGAAAATCTCGAAAAGATTTGCGACAAGCTTCTTGAGCTTGGTGTACGCGACCGCGTTATTATCCACATGCCCATGCTTGGCGTGTGCAAGTCGAGAAACGGCGCATATACCACACTTCCGTCCGTTGACGTTCCCAAGGATTTCATCAAGGGTAAGACCGGTGCAGGCGACGCATTCTGCTCCGGCGCACTTATCGGAATCTACAACGGAGAGTCCGACGAGAAGATTCTCGAGTATGCGCAGATAGCCGCTATGGCATCTCTGCGTGCCCCCGACGCTACAAGCGGAATGGATACACTCGAAAATCTCTACGAGCTTGCAAAGCAGTATATGTAATCTCATTACAAAACAAAAAGTGTTCCGTGGATTTCCACGGAACACTTTCTTTATTTACTTCAAATCAAGCTCTGTCGCCGAACCACTTTATCTCGTCGTTGCCTTCAACGATACAGCCGGCATATCCGCTCTCCTCGAGCTTTGCAAAGAGCTTGCCGAGCTTCTTGGGAGCCTCGTGAAGTGCTACGTTGTAGTCAGCGCGAAGCTTGTCCGCGTGAACAAGTGCCGCGGGGAAGTTTTCCTCATTGTAGATAACAGCGAGCTTCTTCTTTGAGCCTTCGATCGCATACTTCTTGTCGAGCAGGATTCCCGCGATACGCTCAAATCCGATAGAGAATCCGACAGCGGGTATGGACTCACCGAGGAACTTTCCGATAAGATTGTCATAGCGTCCGCCGCCGCCGATAGCACCGCGGAATTCGGGGGACGAAATCTCAAAAACAGTACCGGTATAGTATCCCTGACCGCGAACGAGCGTCATGTCATATTCGATCTCGTACTTACCGTCTGCAAGTGTGCCGGAAAGAGCGATTATCTTACGGAGATTCACAACGGAATCAACCTCACCGCATATCTTCGCGGCATCGTCAAGCGTGAATGGCTTTATAGCAAGTGCACTCATAAGCTTATCCACATTTGCGGTGTCGAAACCTTTTTCGGTAAGTTCTGCGCGTACACCCTCGACATCTATCTTATCAAGCTTGTCAAGCGAGATGCAAACCGAATCGCAGTCTGCTTCGACAAAACCTGCGCTCATGATGATAGCCTTGAGCAAGCGTCTGTCGTTAACACGAATCTTGAAGTTGTTAAAACCGATATTGAGAAGCGCCTTTGCAGTGGTTGATATAAGCTCAATCTCCGCTGTATAGGAATCGCTTCCGATTATGTCGATGTCGCACTGCATAAACTCGCGCATGCGTCCTTTCTGCGGACGCTCGGCACGGTAAACCTTATCAATCTGAATTACCTTGAACGGGGAGGGAAGCTTTGCACGGTTGTTCGCATAGTAACGGGTGAGGGGAAGTGTGAGGTCATAGCGAAGTCCCATGTCCGCAATTTCCTTCTCATCACCGGAACGAAGCGCCTCGTCAAGCTTTTCGCCGCGCT
This sequence comes from Candidatus Flemingiibacterium sp., assembly GCA_045636265.1. GTDB lineage: Bacteria > Bacillota > Clostridia > Oscillospirales > CAG-272 > Flemingiibacterium. The sequence goes on along the minus strand of JAZTXD010000006.1, from coordinate 39,262 downwards.
TCATGATTTTGAATATAAGATTGAGATTTTCGCCGCCCTCGGACTTGTCGAGATTTTCAATGTCCTCGATTATCGGCGTTGTGATACGCTCAAATCCGCAGGAACGGTATGTTTCGAGAATTGTGTTCTGCAAATAGTCGCGCACGAGCACTTCGTTTGGTAAGTAGTCGGCGGTACCTTTAACGGGGGTTATTTTCATAAGTTTTCTCCTTGGGTAAATAAATATAGGTATATTATATACCATGTGCCGATATTTGTCAAGCGGTTAAATCCGCCTGGCGCCATATTTAAACGCTACATTTGAAAAAAGTCAACTTTTTGTGCACAAAAGTCAGAATTGTGCTAAAATCGGTCGGTTAAATGCTTGACAGTACATACTTTTGAATGTTAAAATTTAGAAAAAGCAATAAAATTATTTTCGGAGGTAGATTCTATGAAAAAGCGCATTTTATCCGTGTTACTCCTTGGTGCAATGCTTCTTTCTCTTGCGGCTTGCGGCGGCGCTGACACCGAAGGCGCCGACACAACTGCGGACACCACCGTTGCCGATACTGTCGCAGCGGATCTCCCGGCAGGTATCGAAAAGAAAAATTATGACCGCGAATTCACGATCTTATATCCCAACCACGGTACATATCCTCACTACTACTTTGTTGAGGAAAATACCGGAGAAGCAATGGATGTGGCGCTTTTCAATCGTGAGATTAAGATTGAGGAGCATCTTGGTATTGATATCAAATTTGTTGAAGCCAATTACAACGGCGACCGTACGATTGCGGCGATACCGCGTTGCGTTGAGCAGATGGCGTTGAGCGGAGATGACCTTTATCAGCTGATACTTACCCATTGCATAAGCGGTAACGCCCCCATGCTCCTTAACGGGCATATCCTTGACCTCAACACCATAAACACGATCAATTTTGACGCCGATTGGTGGAACCAAACAGCTAATGAAAATCTTGAGGTCGCAGGAAGACAGTACTTTGCAACGTCGGATTTCATGATTCCGGAGCCGACGGTTGTTGTTTTCAACAAGGGAATGGTTGAAAGACTCGGACTTGAAAATCCTTACGACCTTGTTTACAACGGAGAGTGGACTGTAGATAAAATGATGGAAATGATGTCCGCGGCTACTCTTGACGACGGTGACGGAGTATGGGATAAAAAAGACACCTACGGCTTTGCAACTCCGGATGACTGGTTCTTGGCAGGCTTCACATATTCCCTTGGTGAGCAGCTTACAAGAAAAGACGAAAACGGGGAACTGTATTTCGCTTTTAATACAGAGCGTGCATATACCGTTTACGAAAAGCTTGACGCGCTTCTCAACAGTGACGATACATTCATCTACAGTGCCCGCTATGCTGACAGAGCTTCATACGCTCCCACTATGATTATTGATATCGCAAGCGACCGCTGTCTGTTCAGCTTAACCACGCTCAACAACCTCGAGTTGTTTCGCGACATCTCCGTCGATTTCGGTCTGCTTCCGTATCCCAAGCTTGATACGGCACAGGAGGACTACATAGCTCTTGATTGGGCAGGCTTTATGGCTGTACCATCAGGTACGACCGATCCCGATATGGTAGGCGAAGTTATGGAGCTGCTTTCGTATTACGGTTCGGAGGATGTTATTCCCGCATACTGTGATATTCTTCTTGACGGCAAGCTTGTACGCGATCCCGAATCCCGTACGATGCTCAATATGATATTTGACGGACTGGTCATCGATGCCGGAATGAGCTACTTCGCTCTGGAAGCGTATCCGGAGCCCATACGAGTACTCTGGCAGCTTCCGTACCTCATTTCCAAGGGTGAAACCTCCGGATTCGCTTCCGTTCTCGCTACATACGAGGAGGGCGCGATATACAAAATTGAAAACTTCAACAAGACTGTCGCCGAAATGGACTAAATCTTTCACCAAAACGCTCCTTGCCCCAAAACGGGGCAGGGGGCTTTTTATATAGCGAAGCCAAGCTGGCGGTTCCGTAAAGTTTTTGTTGTTGGAGAGTCCACGAGTGCTGTGGTAAGCTATATAATGTGAGCTTGTTTTGAGCAATATAATGCAAGTGTTTGGCAATCTTGTTTATTTACACAGCACGCTTTGAATGTTATAATTAACTTGTAAGTCTAATATTAATATGTTTGGGGAGGTTCCTATGAAAAAGCGTTTTTTATCTGTTCTGCTTCTTGCGGCGATGCTTCTTTCACTTGCAGCTTGCGGCGGGAACAATGACAATGATCACAGCAATGATTCTTCAACTTCCACCGGCGACACAGAAAAGCTTCCGGCAGGTATAGAAAAGAAAAACTACGACGAAGAATTCACTATTCTCTATCCCGAATGGGGCATGTTCCGTGATTACTACTTCGTTGAGGAAAATACAGGTGAATCAATGGACGTTGCACTCTTCAACCGTGAGCTTAAGGTTGAGGAACACCTCGGACTTGACATTGAGTTCCAGAAGGCTGACAATAACGGCGACAACGGTATTAAAGCTATCTACCCCAACGTACAGCAAATGGCAATGACCGGTGACAACCTCTATCAGATCGTTCTCACCCACTGCATCAGTAACACAGCTGTAATGATTACCGACGGTCTTCTCCTCGACCTCAACACTGTTAATACTATCAATTTTGACAACGACTGGTGGAACCATGTTTCCAACGAAAACCTTGAAGTTGCAGGCAAGCAGTTTTTTGCAATCTCCGACTTTATTATCCCCGATCCCTGCGCGATCCTTTTCAACAAGGATATGATTTCCACACTTGGTCTTGAAAATCCCTACGACCTCGTTCGCGAAGGAAAATGGAACATTGATAAGATGATGGAAATGATGGCGGTTGCCACACTTGATGACGGCGACGGCGACTGGGATGTTGATGATACATACGGTCTTGGAACACCGGATGACTGGTTCTTAACCGGCTTGACATATTCGCTCGGCGAACAGCTGGTAAGAAAAGACGAGGAAGGCATGATGACCTTCGCGCTTAACACCCAGAGAACATATTCTGTTGTTGACAAGATTCAGGCACTTCTCGAAAGTCCTGATACTTACATATTCGATTATACCAATGTTACACCGGCCACGTACAATCCCGCTGAGGCTCTTGATATAGCGAGCGGACGCTGTCTGTTCAACATCACCTCGCTCACCATTCTAAACTTATACCGCAATACAGAGGTTGATTTCGGTATTCTCCCTTATCCGAAGTTTGACGAAAATCAGGAGGATTACATTTCCCTTGACTGGACCGGTCTTATGTGTGCTCCGCTCGTAGCAGAGGATCACGACATGATAGGTGAGGTTATGGAGCTTTTTGCATACTACAGCTCCGAGGAAGTTCTTCCGACATACTACGATGTAGTCCTCGGCGAGAAGCTTTCCCGTGACGATGAATCCCGCGAAATGCTTGATATTATTTTCGGCGGTATTGTGTTTGACGCGGGTATGAACTATTTTGGTTTTTCAACCAATGTTCGCAAATTCTGGTCAATGCCGACAATGATATCAAAAGGACAATTCTACGGCTTCTCCACACACCTTGCATCCTACGAGGAAGGCGCGATTGCCGAAATCGAAGCATTCAACGAAGCGGTTCTCAATCTCGAATAGATTCAATTTCTACTTGAATTATTCAGTCAAAAACTCCTTGCCTCAATTTTGGGGGCAGGGAGTTTTTTTATTCCGGGAGGTTGGGAACAAAATGTACAAATGTAGATATTGAAATTTGTAGATAATGCCAATTGAAAAAGAAAGGACATTATGTTAAAATAAAGTGTACAATTTTTTACTTGTATATCATTTTTTTAGGAGGCAAAACAATGAAAAAGCGCATTTTTGCAATGCTGCTTGCCGGTGCTATGATGCTCACCCTTGTTGCTTGTGGCGGCAATGGCGATGACACCAAGGACACCGAAGGCGGCGACACAACTGTAGCTGATACCACCGAGGCACTGCCCGCAGGTATCGAAAAGCAGAACTACGGCAAAGACTTCACCATTCTCTATCCCGACTGGGGTCTCTATCAGACCTACTACTTCGTAGAAGAGAACAGCGGTGAAGCAATGGACGTTGCACTCTTCAACCGCGAGCTTAAGGTTGAAGAACATCTCGGACTTGACATTAAGTTCCAGATGGCAGACAACAACGGTAACCACGGTATTAATGCTATCTACCCCAACGTACAGCAGATGGCAATGACCGGTGATAACCTCTATCAGATCGTTCTCACCCACTGCATTACCAACACCGCGGTTATGATCACCGACGGTCTTCTCCTCGACCTCAACACTGTTAACACCATTGATTTCGATCATGACTGGTGGAACCAGGCTTCCAACGATAACCTTGAGGTTGCAGGACATCAGTTCTTCGCTATTTCCGATTTCATCATTCCTGACCCTTGCTGCATTCTCTTTGACAAGGGCATGGTAGAAAGACTCAACCTCGAAGATCCCTACACTCTCGTTGAAGAGGGTAAGTGGACCATGGACAAGATGATGGAAATGATGGCTGTTGCTACCACTGACAACGGCGATGGCAACTGGGACGTTAACGACACCTACGGCCTTGCAACTAACCCCGACTGGCTCCTTACCGACTTTATCTACTCCGCCGGCGAGCAGATAGTTAAGAAGGACGAAGACGGCAACTTTACTTTCGCACTCAACACCCAGAGAGCATACTCTGTATTTGAGAAGATTCAGGCGCTCGTAACCAGCTCCGACACATTCCTTTATCCTATTGATAAGGGCTTTGAAACCTTCGATCCTACTGTTGCTATCAACATTTCCACCGGACGCTGCCTGTTTGATATCACAACCGTAAGACTTCTCAATATCCACAGAAATGTTGAGCACGAATTCGGTATCCTTCCTTATCCGAAGTTTGACGAAAACCAGGATGACTACATCGCTCTCGACTGGACCGGTCTTATGTGTGCTCCGCTCGTAGCTGAGGACCACGACATGATCGGTGAGGTTATGGAGCTCTTCGCGTTCTACTCCTCTGAAGAAGTTCTCCCCGCATACTACGACATCGTTCTTGGTGAAAAGCTCTCCCGTGACCCCGAGTCCCGCGACATGCTTGATCTCATCTTCGACGGTATCGTATTTGACGCTGGTATGAACTACTTCGGCTTCTCCAAGGCTGTTGGCGGCTTCCGCGGTGTTCCTGAGAATCTTGCAAAGGGCACTATCACTTCTTTTGCAACCTACCTCGGTGCTAACGAAGACGCTGCAATTGCAGAGCTTGATGCATTCAACGAAGCTGTTGCAAATCTGGAATAACAAGTTAATTTGTTGTGAATTTCACATTAATACCCCCACGCTGATCGGGCGAGGGGGTATTCTATTTTTGTAACACAAAAATATCGGTAAAATCAAGCAAAAACTTTCAAAAAAGATGCAAAAACTATTAACAATATTGTCTTAATATGTTAAAATTATTACACTTGGATAAAATATCTAAGATCATTTTAGAAAGTGAGAGGAAATCATGAGAAAAACAAGAATTCTTTCCCTTATTCTCGCGGTTGTTATGGTTGCTACCATGGCTCCGCTCGCACTCCCTGTTTTCGCTGATGTTACAGTTGCAACTCCCGGCGAAAACTCTTACCTCGACGTGAACTTTAAAAAAGGTTCCGCAAACACTGATGTTGTAAACAAGGCTCTGCACCTCTATGACAGAGGATCTTTCTGGGCTGGCGTAAAGGTTACAACAACCTATCAGATCGACACTTCCAAAACCTATGAGGTTCAGGTTGACGTCAGATGCCTTGAACCCGATGTTGGAGGCGTTCGTCCTATAACAACAACTGGCTATGTTGTTAACTCAAACAATTCCCTCGGAACAGGTTCAGGCGTTAAGTACACTTCCGGTGTAGCTGTTGCAGGTGCTGAAGAGGGCTGGTACACCTTCAAGTGGCCCTATGTGCCTGCAACCAACCATGCATTCGAGCTTGGCTTCGCAGGTGCTTTCATCAACGGCGGCAACACATCTGCTGACGTATTTTTCGACAACTTCGTTCTTTATGAAGATGGCGTTCCGGTTGTAACTTACAATTTCAACGACGATTCTCAGATCAGCGATTGGTCTTGGAATCAGTTCTCGGGCGGCAATGAAGCAACCGGTAAGATTAAACTTTCCGAGCGCACCGAGCGTCCGGTTGTGGTTGACACCACATTTGACTACTACTATGCTGTTACAGAGAGAGAAGGCTTCTGGGCTGGTGCTATCATTGACCCTAATTTCAATGTTACTGCAGGTGAAGTTTACACCATAACGTTTGACGTTTGGGGCGCAAATCCTGCTGCAGGTCTTCGCGCATATCCTACAAGTGACCAAAAGCTTACATACAACGGCTTTGGTAATACTAACTATATTGGTGTTAGATTTGATGACGGCACACCCCTTTCCGGCGACAGAGATGGTTGGTACACCCACACTATTACATATGAAGCACTTGCAGATCACAACTTCGTTCTTCGCCTCCCCGGTTGTCCCGCGGGCGGTAAAGACGTAGCTACCGACAACTGCGATTTCTACATTGACAATGTTGTAATCACTAAACAGGGTGAGACTGACCCCGTTTTCAATGCTACCTTCACTCCCGGCAATGATGACAACGATGCTGTTGTTTGGTGGGAGAATAACGACGGAAACCGTCCTGCCGCAGGATATACATGCACTGCTGTTGGAGCAATAGTAACTCCCCCTCCGGCTCCTGCTACCTCTTGCGGCGCAGGTGTAGCAATCAGCACCGGCACCACTGCAGAGGCTGGCAAGACCTACAACCTTGAGTTCGCACTCAAGACTAACCTTGAGGGCGCTACTTACTTCGCAAACGTATACACCGGCGCAAATCTTGAGGGCGGACTTCTTGAGACCGCTATCGCAGCAGGCACCGCTGATCCCGACGCAGAGGGCTGGTATGTTCACACTGTACAGTTCACCGCAGCTAACGACGGCGTTGTTAACTTCGAGATTCTCGGTGGCGAAGATTTCGCATTCATCAACAATCTTGTAAAGAACCCCAGCATCTACGTTGACAGCATCGCTCTCTATGAGAACGGCGTTGACGATGCACTCTTTACTGCAAACTACTCCACTATTTCTGACACTGCAGAAGCAGTTGCTTACAACGACACCAACGATAAGATCGCAGTAAGCGTTACCTTCGATCCCGGTAAGTTCATTAAGGAAGAGGCTACCGGTGCAAGCGCTTCCGGTATCCTTGCAATGCTCCTTCTCAGAAGAAGAGCAATGCAGAACCAGAGCGAAGAGCCTGTAGTTCCCGAAGAGCCTGTGGTTGACACTAACGGCTACATCTCTATCACCGATAGAGAAACATTCTGGACCGGCGCGGTTCTCGAGAGCTTCGAGACCGTATACGCTGACAAGAAGTACACTATCACCTTCGAGGCAAAGACCGAAGATCCTACCGATGACTTCCGTATGAGCCCTGTTGCAAGCGGCGTTACCACCGATGGCAACCTCGGCACTTCTTCAGGTAAGCTCTTCACAAGCGGTACTCCCGTTGAGGGCAAGGACGGCTGGTATGCATTCAGCATCCAGTACATTCCTACCGAGGAGCACACATTTGCAGTTAGAATTTTCGGTGGATATCAGGCGAAGGGTGTAACTCTCCCCAATGTTTCTAAGGCAGACTTCCACCTCGACAACTTCCGCCTCTATGAGGACGGCGTTGAGGAGCCTATCCTCGAATACGACTTCGATACCGAAAAGTACATCGAGGACTGGAACGCATTTATCATCTATACTCCTGATACTCCCGCACCCACATTTACACACTATATGCCCGAAATTCCTGAAGCTCCCGCAGAGTCTGACGCTCCTGCAGCAGAATAAGGCGGATATGTAGTATCAGTCCCGCTCCTTTTGCTGCCAAAAAGACAACGGATGGCAAGGACGGCTGGTATGCATTCAGCATCCCGAATAATTACACTTACTCGCACAGGGGATAATATCCCCTGTGCTTTCTTTTTATACGCGAAAATCAAAAAGAAAACGTGAACAAATTGTAAATATATCCAATTTAGGCTCAATACCTATTGAAAAAAAGCTAAAAATAGTGTAAAATATATATACCCATGTAAATGTTCGGGTTATAGCCCGGCATGAATCTTATTTATATTTTTGGAGGATATACAACAATGGTAGTAGCCGGAGATTTTAAGAACGGTATCACATTCGAAATGGACGGACAGGTTCTGCAGGTAGTGGAATTCCAGCACGTTAAGCCCGGTAAAGGCGCGGCTTTCGTTCGTACCAAAATGAAGAACGTTATCACAGGTGCGGTAACTGAACGTACATTCAACCCCACCGATAAGTTTGAGAACGCAATCGTTGAGAGAAAGGAAATGCAGTATTCCTACAACGACGGCGACCTTTACTACTTCATGGATATGGAAACATTTGATATGGTTCCCGTTGAAGCAGCAAAGCTTGGCGACAACTTCCGCTTTGTAAAGGAAGAAATGATGTGCAAGATCGTTTCCTACAAGGGCAACATCTTCGCAATCGAGCCCCCCATGTTTGTTGAGCTCGAGGTTTCCGACACCGAGCCCGGCTTCAAGGGCGATACCGCTCAGGGCGCAACAAAGCCTGCAACTCTCGAAACCGGTGCAACAATCAAGGTTCCGCTGTTTGTTAACATCGGCGACAAGCTCCGCATCGACACCAGAACCGGTGAGTATCTCGAGCGCGCATAATTTTGCCCCATAATTCCATATTAAGAAAGGAATAACTATCATGACACTTACCGAAAAGGCTGCATATTTAAAGGGAATTGCCGAGGGAATGAATATGACCGAGGACAAGCCTGAAAACAAGATTACATTAAAGCTTCTCGAGCTTGTTGCTGACATGGCTGACAAGATCGATGCACTTGAAGCAGAGCTTGAAACACATTACGCATATCTCGACGAGCTTGACCATGACCTTGGCGAGCTTGAAGAGGAAGTTTACGACCTCGAGGACGAGTTCGACGAATGCTGCTGCGATGAGGATGACTGCGACTGCGATTGCGACGACGATGATTGCGACTGCGATTGCTGCTGCGATGAGGATGACGACGATATTTTCTACGAAGTAGAGTGCCCCGCTTGCGGTGAGAAGGTTTACTTCGACGAAACCGTTGATCCCTCCGAGATCACTTGCCCCGCATGCAACGAGAAATTCGAATGCGACTGCGATGACGATGATTGTGATTGCGGCTGCTGCTGCGACGAGGAATAATTCCAATACAGAGAGAACCGCGAATTTATTCGCGGTTCTTTTGATATAATGGGGAACTTTTTAGTGCGGATATCCGTCTAAATAAGCAAATAAATATCGGAGGTGTCACAATGACCGGAAAAGAAAAATGCGCTGTACTTAAAACAATTCGTAAGGATATCGCTAAAGCAAACGGGATCAAGCTTGATATTCCCGAGTGCAAGCATACGGGCGAGTGCAAGGGAACCTGTCCGAGATGTGAGGCTGAGGTCAGGGCGCTCGAGGGCGCGCTCGCGTCAAGACGTAAGCGCGGACTTAAGATAGCCGTTGCCGGTATTTCCGCCGGACTTATCGCGCTTAATACAGCCTCGTGCGACATTCTGGACGAAATCTCAAACAGAATAAATGGGGAAGAACTCATGGGCGACATGGCATACATCGAGCAGTCTGACGGGGTAATGATGCCGCCGGAAACTACCGATACCGAATCGAGCGACACCGAGGAGCTGTATCTCGACGGCGATATCGTCGAGCCTCCGGGGGCGCTTGTGGCAGATGATGAGTCCGCGGAGGGCACGGAGTGACATTTTCCTGCATCGGAGTATCACGGCACCGAATAGGCCGTGACGGCGTTGGGGTTACAACGCTTGTGGGCGGTCACGGCTGTCCGCTCGACTGCGAATTTTGCCTTAATCCTGCGTGCAAAAGCGGTAAGGCGCCGTTTGTATACGGTGTCAGTGAACTTTACGAAAAAGTGCGCTGTGACTCGCTGTATTTCCTTGCTACCAACGGCGGAATAGTCTTCGGTGGCGGCGAACCGCTCTTGCAGGCACAGTTCATACGCGAGTTTATATTATATTCCCGCGAAATGGGCGACGGTTGGCGCTTTACTCTTGAAAGCAGCCTTGCTGTGCCACTCGACAGCCTAACAATGCTTGACGGGCTTATCGATGAGTATATCGTTGATATAAAGGACATGAGCGCCGAGATATACCACAGCTACACCAAACACTCTCCGGAGTGCATGAGAGCCGCTCTGACGCATCTGTGTGCAGTTTCCGCGAATGTGTTAGTGCGTGTACCGCTTATCCCCGGATATAACACTCAAAACGACGTGGAACGCTCCGTCGAGGAGCTTCGGGCAATTGGATATAAAAGATTTGACGTGTTTAAGTATATACATACTTGACAACTTCCAAATTCTGTGATATAATGATTACACTCCAATAGAATAATCGACACAGGGGTGCTTACAGCTTGTCAGTGCACGGATAGGCTAAGGCTGAGATGGTCACAGACCAAACCCTCTGAACCTGTACGGGTAATTCCGGCGTAGGGATCCGCGAAAAGATGTTGCAAACATCTTTTTCACACGTCTTTCAATTCTCCGAACACGGTTATTTTGTTCGGAGAATTTTTATTAAGGAGGTCTTTTCAAATTGAAAAGCCGAAATATTTACGCGCTTACAGCGTGTGCGATACTCGTCGCAATGTCAACCGTACTGAGCTTTCTCGTGCTCTACGAAGCACCGCTCGGAGGCTCTGTAACAGTTCTGTCAATGCTTCCGATATGCATTGCGGGACTTGTCTACGGCCCCAAGTGGGGATTTGGAACAGCGTTTGTCTACTCCGTTATACAGCTCATGACCAGCAAATGCTTCGCGTGGGGACTTACACCGACTGTACTTATTGTATGCATCCTCTTTGATTATATCGTAGCGTTTACTGTGCTCGGTGTAACCGGATTCTTCAGAGGAAAGGGCAGAGTTGGTATATGCGTTGGCGTGTTTGTTGCAGTAGCGCTTCGCATGGTATGCCACTACGTTACCGGTGTTACCATCTGGGAATCAAGCATGCCCGATACATGGAACAACGTATGGCTCTATTCGTTAGCATATAACGGAGCATACATGCTTCCGGAAACCGTATTTACCATGATCGGCACTATCGCCATCAGTGCTGTTCCACAGCTTTGGAAGTTCATGAACAGCAAGAAACAGTAAAATAAAAGAAGTCGGAGTGTTGCACTCCGACTTCCTGTTTTTTAGCCTATGAAACGTTCGAGATTGGCTTTGCCTTGGGCGATTCCGGAAATTGGGTCCTCGTGACCTTCAAATTCGATAGATACATATCCGTCGTATTTGTTCTTTTTGAGAATCTGAATCGACTGATAGATGTGAGCATCGCCGTGGCCGATTATAGCGCCGCGAAGGTAATTGTTTGCGCGAGTTGTAAACCAACCTGCGCCGGGGTTAATTTCATATCCGGATTTAAAGTAGAAATCCTTTGCGTGAACGTGGAACGCATACGGCACCGTGATCGACACGGACTTAACCGGATCCTCGTCGGCGCACATGAAGTTGCCCATGTCAACGAGCATACCAAAATTCTCATGTGCAACAGCATTGATAAGCTTTTCAACGCGAGTCGCATCCTGTGAGAAAAATCCGTGATTCTCCGTACAGGTCTTAACGCCAACGCTTTGCGCGTATTCGGTGACCTTGCGAATCTGCGGAGCGGCGATTGCTATTGCATCGTCGTAGCCGATAGAATACTTGCGATTGGCGAATCCAAATCCACTCGTTATATCGTGACGAAGGCAGGGAGCACCGACTGCAGCGGCGAAATCAATTTTCTTCTTGAGCACTGCAAATGTTTCGTCGGGATCGTTTTTGAGAAAATCTGCAGTTTCGCAGAAGTTAGCGACCTCGATTCCACGCTCAGCGCAGTATGCCTTTATTTCCTTTGCTATTTCCACATCATAGCCGTTGAACCAGTTAAGATGGTCCTCGGTAAATTCCAAGCCGTCAAATCCCATCTCGGCAGCCTTATCAATAAGCTTCCAGAGTCCAAGCTCCTCGCGAAGCTTACCGAAGCTGTAAAGAGAAACACCGATCTTCATTTTGTACCTCCAAATATACGGTATATAAGATGTTGTTGCAGTTAAATTATATCACGGCAAAAGAATAGTGTCAACAACAGGATTGCTCCGTGTTGACACTATATTGCCTATTTAGAATCCGAAATAGCTCTTGGTATTGTTGTAGCAGATGTCAACAACAAGCTCTGCAAGCGTGTCAACATCGCACGGGAACTCGCCGTTTTCAACCCATTTTCCAAAGAGGTCACAGAGAATGCGGCGGAAGTATTCGTGACGGGTGTAGGAGATAAACGAACGGGAGTCGGTGAGCATACCGAGGAAGTTACCGAATGCGGAGAGGTTTGCGAGATCTGTCATCTGGCGGCGCATACCGTCGAGATGATCGTTGAACCACCATGCGGAACCCTGCATAACGAGCGGCTTGCCGTCGCCGGAGCTTTCAAAGCATCCGCAGAGAGTTGCAACAGCGGCATTGTCGCAGGGATTGATAGAGTAGAGAATGGTTCTGGGAAGCTGTGCCTTCTGCTCCATTTTGTTGAGAAGCTTGGAGAGCGGCGCCATCATATCGTAGTTGCCGATTGTGTCATATCCGGTGTCGGGACCGAGCTTTTCAAACATTCTGGTGTTCTGATCTCTGTTTACGCCGAAATGGATCTGCATAACAAGACCGCGAACCTTATACTGTGCGCCAAGGAAAGCAAGAAGCTCTGTACGGATCTTTGCAACCTCCTCGGCAGTCATGCCGTTGCCGTCGGAAGCGAGAGACTTCTGAAGAATCTGGGTAAGCTCATAAGGGGAAGCCTCTGCGAAGAGCATGTATCCGTCAAGAGCGTGGTCAGCGGTTTTACAGCCGAGATCGCAGAAGTGGTCAAGTCGCTGCATGAGAGCGAGCTTTAAGGTGTCGATATCGGTGACACTGATACCGGAAACATCGGAAAGCTTCTTTATGTATGCTGCAAAGCCGGGCTTGTTAACTGCAAAAGCCTTGTCGGGACGGAACGCAGGAAGAACCTTTACGGGAAACGATGTGTCGTCGCGCAGCATCTTGTGCCATTCAAGAGAGTCGATAGGATCATCGGTGGTGCAGAGTGTTTCAACACCGGAATTCTTGATAATTCCGCGAACGCTCATCTCGGGGGTGTGAAGCTTTTCGTTGCAGATAGTCCAGATCTCCTCGCAGGTGTCCTCGCTGATGATAAGATCGCAGTCAAAGTAACGCTTAAGCTCGAGATGCGACCAGTGATAAAGCGGATTGCCAATAAGCTTCGGCATGCACTTGCACCAAGCCTGGAACTTCTGATAATCTGAAGCGGAACCGGTGATGAACTCCTCATCAACGCCGCAGCATCTCATAGCACGCCACTTATAGTGGTCACCGCCAAGCCAAAGCTCGGTGATGTTGTTATACTGCTTATCTTCTGCAATATCCTTGGGCGGAACATGGCAGTGATAGTCGATAATCGGAAGCTTTGCCGCATAGTTGTGGTAAAGAGCTTCGGCTGTTTCAGTGCTGAGTAAGAAATTTTCATCCATGAATTTTTTCATAATTGACTCCTTGTGTTATCAGATAAATATATTAACATATATATCATAACACAAAACGTTAAATAATACAAGAAGATTTTGAAAAAATGTTCAGTGTAACTTAAGTTATTTTCAAAAAACTTCAAGGTGCTTTAAGTTATTTAAAAAATTTGTTCAAGATACTTGTACTTATCAAAAAAATGTGGTAAAATATATATTGGGACAAAATTTTTACTGACAGGAAAATGTTTATGTACATACACGATTCGCACGTACACACGAAATATTCCTTTGACGGTGCCAAAGACGGGCGCGGCGAAGTTGACACGATTGTCAGCGCGGCAATAGAGCGGGGAATTGACGAAATATCCTTCTGCGACCACTACGACATTGACGATATGATCGAGGGTATATACCCACCGCTTGAAGCTGATTCGGTCAGAGCAGATGTGCTTGCCGCCAAGGAGAAATTTGACGGAAAAATACATATAAACTACGGCGTGGAACTCGGTCAGCCTCATGTTTATCCGAACGAGGCGCGCGCATTTATAGAAAAATACAACTTTGATTTTGTTATAGGCTCGCTCCACAATCTTCGCGGATATCCCGACTACTATTTCCTAAAATTCGAACATATGTGTCCCGAGCAGATTGAATATATCATGTCAAGGACGCTCACGGAGCTTGATGAAATTATCGATTTCGGAAACTTTTCAACGCTTGCACATATAACCTATATTCAGAGATATCTTTCAGCCTCCGGTATGCCGTTTGATTTTCATAAGTATGCCGACAGATTTGAGAGAATATTCAAAAAGCTTATAAGCAAAAACATAGCCCTCGAGGTCAACACCTCCGGTCTTCGCCGAGGCGATATCACGATGCCGGGACGTGAGCCGCTTGCGCTCTACAGAGAATGCGGCGGCGAGCTTATAACCATAGGCTCGGATGCGCACTCTGCCGATGATATCGGCAAGGGGATAGAAGAAACCGCAGACATGCTGCGCGAGCTTGGATTCAAGTCACAGTGCATCGTGCGCGGCGGAAAACTTGTTCAATGTGAACTTTAACGAAAGGAATCTACACAAAAAATGCTTGATTCATCATTCAGCCTTTTATATCCGAACGGTGACGAAATTTCGGGTAGTAAAGTTAATATATCCGACGAGGTAATAGCGGAGCTTGGGCTTGATTTTCTCATCGACCTTCGTAACTCCTCGCTTTCCGACTATTTCACCGCGGACAAAGCAACTATCGAATACAGACTTGAGGTAATGGCAGACCTTCTTGACAATCCCACTATCGTAGATACACTTAAAAGCGTTCTCACTCTGCTCAACGATATAGTCGAGCTTCGTTCCATAAAGAACGAAACCGAGGTTGCGAAAAATTATCTCTACAGTATCACCGAGATCGAGCTGTACATAGACGTGGTTGCGCGCCTTGCCGGGGGATTTCGTTCGGTGCGCGATAACGTGAAATCTTCCGCATTCAAAAAGCTTACGGAAACTGTTACCGAGCTTTCAGAGAGCGACTACTACAGAAACCTCAACAACCGTCTAAATGAACTCACCGCAAAGGTTCACGAGGTTAAATCGGTCACTATCGGCGTCAACCTTGACTCCGAATTCAGACCGACGGATGCAGGCGTTGTCAGCCTTAATGCGGAGCATTTCAAATCCGGAAAGGTTATTGACAAAATCCTGCGTATGGACTTCAAGGACGGCGATTATACATGTATAGCCCCGCTCGTTCCGTACACAAAGTCGCAGACGGATAATGCAAAACTCGCCTTCACAAATGCATTCAACAACGCGATGAATGACATCTTCAAGGCGGATGTACGTCAGTGGCGAGCGCTTGTTCAGTCGTACGTGCTTTCAAACACCGACTTCTTGCTTCGCATCATGCCGGAGATCGAATTCCTCACCAAGGCACAGCATATGCTTTTAGCTCTGAAGAGCAGAGGACTTTCGCTCACTATTCCGACACTTGCCAATGCCGATGCGCGTGAGTTTGATGTGAAGGGAATATATAACCCCACAGTTGCGCTTCGCGTAGACGCACCTATGGTTAAAAACGATATCAACTTCGACGACAAGGCGAAAATATACGTCCTCACAGGACCTAACCGCGGCGGTAAATCAGTTATCACCTGCGCTGTAGGTCAGGCGCAGGCGCTTGCACAGCTCGGACTTCCGGTGCCGGCTGACTCGGCGATAATTTCGCCCGTTACCGCAATTTATACCCATTTCCCAACTGACAGCGGTGATACAATAGAAAAGGGAAGACTTGGCGAGGAATGTGCCCGTCTTAATACGATATTTGATACTGTTGATAAATACAGCCTCGTGCTGCTTGATGAATCATTCAGCTCAACCGGCTCCTATGAAGCCTCCTATATTGCTTCCGAAGTGCTTACCGGATTTTCAATTGTTGGATGCAGATGTCTTTTCTCAACGCATCTACACGAGCTTTCCGCACAGCTTGATGATATCAATTCAAAGTGCGCCGAAAAGGGCGGCGTTATGATAGACACTCTCGTCGCCGGAATTAACGGCGCGGAGCGTTCGTTTGAAATAACGAGAGCAAAACCCGACGGAAAATCCTACGCCCGCGATATAGCCGACAAATTCGGTTTAAGCTACGAAAAAATCATGTCGCGTGTAGACGCGAAGAATAAATGAGGTGCAAACAATGGAAAAAAATAACGAACTCTTAAAGCTTCTTGAAAACGACAGCCGCCTTACTGCGGCGCAGCTTGCCACAATGCTTGACAAGGAAGAGGGCGATATCAAAAAAATGATATCAACCTACGAAAAGGACGGCGTTATCCTCGGATACAAGACTCTTGTTGACTGGGATAAGACTGACCGCGAGTATGTCACCGCACTTATCGAGCTTAAAGTTGCACCCCAGCGTGACCGCGGCTTTGATAAGGTTGCCGAGAAGATATACAACTATCCCGAGGTGCAGTCGCTTTATCTTATGAGCGGAAGCTTTGACCTTGCTGTCTTCATCGAAGGCCGTACCATGAAAGAGGTTGCGTTCTTCGTAGCGCAGAAGCTCGCGCCTATCGAATCTATTGTCGCCACATCTACACATTTTGTTCTGCGCAAGTATAAGGATAAGGGCGCTATCTACGGTCCCTGCGAGATTGATTTGAGAGGTACTTTGTAATTTATGGATTATTCAAAGATAATATCCCAAACTGTACAAAACGTACAAACGTCGGGTATACGAAAATTTTTCGACTTGCTTAGCGACAGAAAGGACGTAATTTCTTTAACTGTCGGTGAGCCGGACTTTCTCACGCCGTGGCATATCCGCGAGGTGGGAATTGAGAGTATAGAAAAGGGAAGAACGTTTTATACGTCAAATGACGGTATGATGGAGCTTCGCCAGGAGATATGTAACTATCAGAACCGCCGTTTCGGACTTTCCTACAATCCCAAGGAAACAATAGTAACTGTCGGCGGAAGCGAAGGCATTGACATAGCCGTACGAGCGCTTGTAAATCCCGGTGATGAGGTTATAATTCCGATTCCTGCATTTGTTTGCTACGGACCGATAGTGGAAATGGCACACGGCGTCCCGGTTTATATTGAAACCAAGGCAGAGGATAAGTTTAAGCTTACTCCAAAGGCACTGCGTGCGGCGATTACGCCTAAAACCAAGCTTTTGGTGCTTTCGTTCCCGAATAACCCAACAGGTGCTGTTATGACTCGCGACGAGCTTGAAGAAATCGCAGAAATTCTTCGCGGAACCGATATAATGGTGCTTTCCGATGAGATTTACGGAGAACTTACTTATGGCTTTAAGCATACCCCTATAGCAACACTCGACGGAATGTGGGAGAGAACTGTTACCGTATCCGGCTTTTCCAAAGCGTATGCAATGACCGGCTGGCGTCTTGGTTATCTTTGCGCGCCGCATGAGATTGTTGAAGAGATTCACAAAATCCATCAGTATGCAATCATGTGCGCTCCCACAACCAGCCAATTTGCGGCGATAGAAGCACTTCGCAACGGCGACGCCGACATAGAGATGATGGCATCTGAATACAACCGCCGCCGCAAATATATCTTAAACGGTCTTAAAAAGCACGGTATCGAGTGCTTTGAGGCAGAGGGTGCGTTCTACGTATTTCCCAATATCGGCAAGTACGGACTCACAAGCGACGAGTTTTGTCAGAGGCTCCTTGACGAGAAGGGAGTAGCTATCGTTCCTGGTAATGCATTCGGAACATGCGGCGAAGGCTTTGCACGCATCTCCTACGCATACTCGGTTGAGCATATCACCAAAGCACTTGATGCAATCGGAGAATTCGTTAAAACTTTATAACTATAAAAGCGCCGCGTATTATAACAGCGGCGCTTTTAGAATAAATTTCCAAACGGTTATTCCGAGGGAATAATATATACAATTATACAAAATGCAAATTTTGTATAATACAGGGAAGCCAAATAGAGGGGAAACAGAGGAATTTGCAAAAACCTAGCACTATCCCAAGGTTTAGCGCCACAGCGTATCTATAGCATGTGAATGTGGCTGTGATTTGCTGTGAGCTATCCGTATTACGTCAGATGCCATATATTATATATATTTACAGCGTCTTCATTATCTACTGCGTTCTTGCATTCGACTGATTGTACGCTCGCCATGCTCCCATTAGCTCTCGCAGCCAATGGCGCGTGAGCAAACGTGTAATTATACGTCCGAAGATTTTCTGTGAGCTGCCATATGCA
This sequence comes from Candidatus Flemingiibacterium sp., assembly GCA_045636265.1. GTDB lineage: Bacteria > Bacillota > Clostridia > Oscillospirales > CAG-272 > Flemingiibacterium. The sequence continues at coordinate 20,861 of JAZTXD010000006.1, read as the reverse complement.
GGCGTCCCGCAGCTTGGATGGCATAAACAGCAAAATTACAGCTTGCAGCAAATATAGGATATACTGAATCAACTCCGTGCGAAGCTGTGAGTGCGCCAAGTGTAATAGCCGGCATCTGTTCCCGTCTGATTTTCATAAGTTAAACGCGACACGCAATTATACAAAATCTTTTGGTGCCATACAAAATATACAGCGGAGTTTGCACTCCGCTGTCAAGTCTGAATAAACTGAAAACAAAATGCCGCGCTTATGCGCGGCATTTTTGGTGCGAGAAACGGGACTTTGTGAACCCTAGGAGATTGTCGCTTCCGCGACAACTCTATCAAGGATGCTTTGCATCCTTGAATACGGTTTTTGGCACATTTCGTACATGAAAAAAGTCGACCTCGGGACAAGCCCAAAGTCGACTTTTTTGGTGCGAGAAACGGGACTTGAACCCGTACGGTGTGAACCACACGCCCCTCAAACGTGCGCGTCTGCCAGTTCCGCCACTCTCGCTTGTCTTAACGACTGTTATATTATACACCAACAATAACGATTTGTCAAGAGGTTTTTAATATTTTAATTTTTTATTTTTTAGAATCAATATTTACACTAATTATATTGCAAAATGCATTAAAATGTGGTATAATATTATGATTATATAAGCGGAGGTGTGTCGTATGAATAGAAAGCTGTCGCTTGCACTTAAAATACTTGCGGCGCTTATAATACTCGCCGCCGCGACAGCACTGTGCATATGGCTTATACCGCTTGTGGTGTCACTCAAAAATCCCGAGGTTCAGGCAGAGTTTCAGGCTTCTATTGAGTCACTCGGCGTTCTCGGCGTGCTTGCCATGCTGATTTTGCAGGTTCTTCAGATAATAGTCGCAATTATTCCCGGTGAGCCGATTGAAATTCTAATGGGGTTAATGTACGGCACGTTTGGCGGACTTTTCTTAACGCTACTTGGTATTTTCATCGGACAAACTATAGTATTTTTCGCAGTAAAAAAGCTTGGAATAAAATTCGCCTCACGTTTTGTTGACGTAAAAAAATTCAGCGAGCTTTCGTTCCTGAAATCCCCCGAAAAGCGCGACAGTCTTATTTTCCTGCTGTTTTTTATCCCGGGAACGCCAAAGGATATACTCACATATTTCGCTCCGTTCACCGGCATAAATTTTGCACGGTTTATAGTGATAGCAACACTTGCGCGCATTCCGTCGGTGATATCGTCAACGTGGGCAGGATCGTCAATTTCCGACGGAAGTATCGTAAAAACCGTGATTATATTTGCCATTACCGGCATTATAGGAATCATCGGAATAATAATAAATAACAAAATAACAGCAAAACATAATATAAGTAAGGACACAGAATGATAAAGATAACAAAAGAACAGATTGCCGAGCAATATAAGATCATGCGCTCTGTGAGTGTATACAATCAAACGCTCGGATATAAACCGAAATGCTTCATTCGCACATTCGGCTGCCAGCAAAATGAAGCTGATTCCGAACAGCTTCGCGGAATGGCAAGCGAAATGGGATATATCCGCACAGACGCACCCGAAGATGCGGAGCTGATACTTGTGAATACCTGCGCTGTGCGTGAGCATGCGGAGCTTCGTGCTCTTTCCACCACGGGACAGTTTAAGAAGCTTAAAGAGAAGAACCCTTCCCTGCTTATCGGCGTATGCGGATGCATGGTAACCCAGGAGCACCGCATGGACCAGGTTAAGAAAAGCTATCCGTATGTTGATTTTCTCATCGGCACCGGTATGCTTTATAAGTTCCCTGAAATTTTAAAGGCACAGCTTGGCGGCGGAAAGCGTACATTCACTGTGGACGAGCCGGAGGGATCGCTTGCAGAGGGAATGCCGATCGAGCGCGAGTCTAAAGTAAGTGCATGGGTGAGCGTTATGTACGGCTGCAACAACTTCTGCTCGTACTGCGTTGTTCCGTACACTCGCGGACGTGAGCGAAGCCGAAGCCGTGAGGATATTATGGCAGAGGTAAAGGGGGTTATCGCATCCGGTGTCAGAGAAATAACTCTGCTCGGCCAAAACGTTAACTCCTATTCTTCAGACGGTCAGGATTTCGCAGACCTGGTTGATGAAATCTGTGCGCTTGACGGCGACTTTATACTGCGCTTTATGACAAGTCACCCGAAGGATGCATCCCATAAGCTTATTGATACTATGGCGAGAAACAACAAGTGCGCCAAGCAGTTCCACCTGCCGCTTCAATCCGGTTCGGGTGATATACTGCGTCAAATGAACCGAAAGTACACACCTGAAAGCTATCTCGCACTTGTTGACTACATGAGAAGCAAAATGCCGGATGTTGCAATATCGTCAGATATTATCGTAGGCTTCCCCGGAGAAACAGACGAGCAGTTTGAGGAAACACTCGCCATGCTCCGCCGCGTTGAATTTGACATGGTCTACTCGTTCATATACTCACCGCGCCCTCTGACACCTGCGGCAGAGATGAAATGTCAGATACCGCAGGAAATCAAGTCGGAACGCTTTAACCAGCTTCTCGATACACAGAATGAAATTTCGCTTAAAAAGAATTTGTCGCTTCTCGGCAAATGCGAGCGTGTCTTGCTTACCGGTGAGAGCAAAAGTGCGTCCGATATGCTAACGGGACGTGCTGATTCAAATAAGCTTGTGCACATACCGCGTACCCCCGAGAGCGAAGCGCTTATCGGCAAATTCGCGAATGTAAAAATAACAAAAGCCGAAACCTTTGCGCTTTTCGGCGAACTTACAAAGTAAATTATTTTAAAAGGAGATACAAAAATGGAAGTTATGGAACTTGCCGCCCAGCTCGGCAAAAAAATCAAGGAAGATCCCCGCATTGTTGCAATGCAGGCAGCTGAAAAGGCTTACACTGAGGACAGAGAGCTGCAGACTCTCATGGTAGAGTACAACGCTCAGTCAACCGCTCTGACTGAGGAATACAAGAAGCCTGAAAAGGATACAGAGTTTATACAGCGTATCGAAGCACGCATCAACGAGATTTATCACGCAATAACCGAAAGTCCGCTCATGATTGAATATCAGAAGACTCAGGAGGCAGTAAACGCATTTATGAATGAAGTTAATGCGGAGATAACCTACCAGATCACAGGTGAGCGCCCCTGCGCACACGACTGCTCCTCCTGCCACAGTAACTGCGGACATAACCACGACCATCACCACTAATTAAAATTCGCGGCTTCTGCCGCGACGCATGCGCCAAAGTCTGACACGTGCGTGACGGCAGAAACGTATATAAATTTTTTAAGTAAAGGAGTATCATCGCCATGACACCGATGATGCAGCAATATTTCGAGATAAAAAATCAATATAAGGATACCCTGCTCTTCTACCGTCTCGGTGACTTTTACGAGATGTTTTTTGAGGATGCCATTATCGCGTCAAAGGAGCTTGAGCTCACTCTCACCGGACGTGATTGGGGCGAGCCGGAACGCGCACCTATGTGCGGCGTGCCGTTTCACTCATCCGACTCATACATAGGCAGACTTGTCGAAAAGGGATACTGTGTTGCAATTTGTGAGCAGGTTGAAGATCCGGCACTTGCCAAAGGGCTTGTGAAGCGCGAGGTTATCCGTGTTATAACTCCGGGTACCGTTACCGATGCGGGACAGCTTTCCGAGCAGAAGAATAACTATATCGCCGCAATTTCCGCTATTGATGAGCGTATCGGCGTATGCTTTGCCGATGTTTCAACCGGACAGATGTATGCAACCGAATTTGACGGCAAGCGCCGTTTTGAGCGACTTGCGGGCGAGCTTTGCATATATATGCCGCGCGAGGTGCTGCTTCCCTGCACTCTGCCCGAGCTTTACGAAGCCGGTGCGTTTATTGAAAACAAGCTTAATGCTTTCACTGTGCCGAGGATATCCTCGCGCTTTGACGAGCGCTCCTGCTCAGAGTCGGTTGAGGCATGCTACGGCGATAAATACACTCAGAGTGAGCAGAATCTTCCCGTAACGCTTGCAATCGGTGCACTGCTCTCATATCTTGAGGAAACGCAGAAGATAGATCTGTCGTATCTTTCCGAGCTTCATGTTTACACAGACGGACAGTATCTCGAAATGGACGTTTCCACGCGCCGCAATCTCGAGCTCACAGAAACCATGCGCACCAAGGAGAAAAAAGGCTCACTTTTATGGGTGCTTGACAGCACCAAAACCTCGATGGGCGCAAGAATGCTTCGCAAATGGGTTGAGCTGCCCCTTGTAAACCTCTATGATATCGAGCGCCGTCTTGATGCGGTTAATGAGCTTTACGATGAGTTTATGATGCGCGAGGAGCTTGGACTCGCCCTCAAAGGTGTGCTTGATTTAGAGCGCCTTACCACAAAGCTTGTCTACGGAAGCGCAAACGCCAAGGATTTAGTGGCGATTCGCTCAACTATTGAAGTTATACCCGAAATTAAAGAAAAGCTTGCCGCTGTTCGCTCATCCGAGCTTTCCTCGCTTAATGAAGACCTTGATCCCCTCTCGGATATATATAATCTTCTCATGGCAACAATCGTGGATGAACCTCCGTTTTCCGTGCGAGAGGGCGGTATGATACGTGCAGGCGCATCCGAGGAGATTGACTATCTGCGTCACGTTATCGAAGATTCCACCGACATAATAAAGGACCTCGAGGAGCGTGAGCGTGCTTTAACGGGTATCAGTAAGCTGAAGGTCGGCTATAACCGCGTTTTCGGATACTATATCGAAGTCACAAAATCCCAGCTTTCTCTCGTTCCCGAGCACTACATAAGAAAGCAGACCACCGCAAATTCCGAGCGATATATCACCCAGGAGCTTAAGGACACAGAGTCAACACTCCTTGGAGCTGCTGACAGAGTCAATACGCTTGAATATGAGCTTTTCCGTGCTGTATGCGCAAAGCTTTCGGAAAATATCGGTCGAATCAAGCTGTCTGCGGAAATGCTCGCGAAGCTTGACGCATACATTTCCCTTGCAGACGTTGCGCTGAAGTCGGGATATGTTCGCCCAACACTCGACACTTCCGACAGAATAGAAATAAAAGACGGCAGACACCCCGTCGTCGAAAAGTTCGTGTCAGACAGCTACTTCGTTCCAAACGACACACTTCTTGACACATCCGACAACCGCCTTATGCTGATTACCGGCCCCAACATGGCAGGTAAATCAACATATATGCGTCAGGTTGCACTTATCACCGTAATGGCGCAGATAGGCTCATTTGTTCCTGCAGGCAGTGCACACATCGGCATATGCGACCGTGTGTTCACGCGTGTCGGCGCATCTGATGACCTCGCCTCGGGACAGTCCACGTTCATGCTTGAAATGAACGAGGTTGCACATATTCTTAAAAATGCAACCAAGAAGTCGCTTATAATCTACGATGAGATCGGTCGCGGCACTTCCACATACGACGGAATGTCTATCGCACGCGCAATCGTTGAATATACGGCATCGGCGAAGCTGTCCGCAAAAACGCTTTTTGCCACACACTATCACGAGCTTACAACGCTTGAACAAACGATCCGCGGCGTTGTAAACTACAACATCGCCGCAAAGAAAAAAGGCGATGATATCACCTTCCTTCGCAAAATCGTCAAGGGGGCGGCGGACGATAGCTACGGTATCGAGGTTGCGAAGCTTGCTGGCGTGCCAAACGAAGTCGTAAAGCGTGCAAAAGAAGTCCTCGCGGAGATCGAATCCGGCTCGGTGCAGATAATACGTACCGTTGAAAAGAGCGAACCCGAGATACAGGATGAAATGACCGTTGAAATGATGCTCGCCATGAACGCTGCACAGACCATACGCGAGATCAGCCTTGATACGCTTACCCCGATTGAAGCGATGAATGAGCTTTATAAGCTTAAAAAAATGCTCTCATAATGAAAGATAAAGAGAAAGGAGATCCACATGGGTATAATACGTCAGCTTGATTATGAAACAGCGGTGCTTGTTGCCGCAGGTGAGATGATCGAGCGTCCTCTGTCTGTGGTAAAGGAGCTTGTTGAAAACTCAATAGACGCCGGAGCCACAAAGGTTACCGTTGAAATACAAAACGGCGGCGTTACACTCATTCGCTGCAGTGACAATGGCTGCGGCATTGCCAAAGAGGATCTTCCGCTTGCCATAAAACGTAATGCCACGAGCAAAATCAGATGTTCTGACGATATCGCATCCATAATGACACTCGGCTTCCGAGGCGAAGCGCTTGCATCGATTGCTGCAGTATCGGAGCTGAGAATCCGCTCCAAGCGCCCCTGCGACGAATACGGCTCGGAGCTTTTGATAACTCCCGGCATGGAGTCGCCGAGGATCACCGAGGCTCCGATGAAGGACGGAACAACAATTATCGCCGAGAATCTTTTCGCTAATATTCCGGCAAGACGTAAATTCCTCAAAAAAGACCAGACCGAGGCTTCGCACGTTGCCGATTTGTTTGAGCGCCTTGCCCTCTCAAACCCGGATGTCGCCATGACGCTCATAATCGACGGCAAAATGAAGTATAACACCCCCGGCGACGGAAACCTGCACCACACAATATACAGCGCATGCGGCGCGGAATTTGCTTCAAAGCTTATCGAGCTTTCCTACAAGAGCGACGTTAAGATGTACGGCGGAACAAGCGTCAATGTGTCCGTTCGCGGATTCGTGGGAACTCCCGATAACAATTACGGAAGCCGTCAGAATCAGATTTTCTACGTTAACGGAAGACATGTAAAAAGTAAGTGCCTTCAGGCGGCACTTGAGGAGAGCTACACGTCCTATCTCGACTCCTCGCGCTTCCCTGCCTGCGTAATTTTCGTTGATGTACCGCCGGAATTTGTGGATGTGAATATTCACCCCACCAAGCTTGAGGTTAAGTTTGTTGCAGAAAAGCCGATATTTGAAGCGGTTTTCTATGCGGTACGCGGTGCGCTTGAGCGATACATTCCAAGACCTAAAATGAATCTTGACGGAAAGAACGCTTCCGACGTAAGCTATGAGATTGCAAAACAGCTTAATGCATTCGTCCCGATTGAAGATAAGAGCGAATCCGTGCCAAGACCGGTTTACAATAACCAGCGAAATGTTAAGCGCGGACAGATGTCTATTGCCGATATCCCACCAACTCCGGCGTATGATGAAAACGAAGACAAGCCATTCCCGAGCTTTCCGCGCACTCCGGAGATAATCACGCTTTCAAACGAGAAAAAAGACGTTGAGCTTGAAATGGTACAGCGCGACACTCAGTCAGTCAGGGCGCAGTATCAGCAGGAAACCTATCTTGAGCCAATACCGGAGATTCTTGACGATAGAATATCGGAAATCAACGGCGATGTTGGAACACAGAAAATGATTCTTGACAAGGTTCCGACAAGCGTTGATGAGCAGCTGGCGAGTCCGAGAGTTACACTCGCACCACCGCCGAAGCGCCCATCAATGATGAGCGAGGAGGAGTTTGACGAATACCGCAAACAGCATCAGAGCGCATGTGCTCCGCTCATTTCCCTGCCCGATGTGCCAACTGAAGCTGACTTCAGAAACTATGACAGAGCTGTGGCACCCAAAACGGTCAAAGCCGTTCCCGAATATAAGATTCTCGGTGAGGCGTTTCTCTCATATCTCTTCATAGAGGTGGGAGATAAGGTGCTCGTTATCGATAAACACGCGGCGCACGAACGCATTATATTTGAAGACTTAAAGGCAAGCATGATGGCGCGCCTTGAAAACGGCGAGGTGCCGATGCAGATGCTACTGACACCGCTTGATATATTCATGCCTGCAAATATGTGCGACACTGCACGTGAGTATGCAGACGATATACGCGCTGTGGGATACGAATTTGAGATATCAGAGCGCCAGATCAGCGTAAGCGCCATACCGACAAGCCTTGATATAAACGCGGCGCGTGATGTACTCGAAACTATAATCGACAAGCTTGCAAGCGGTACGGGAAGCGCACAGATAACCAAAACCACAGTTTTCGAAAAGGCGCTCTATCAGGCATCCTGCAAAGCGGCAATCAAAATCGGGCGCGAGTATGACACGGCGCATCTTAAGTGGATATGCGATAAGCTTTTGGTGCTTGATGACATAAAGGTTTGTCCGCACGGCAGACCGGTTGCCTTTGAAATGTCAAAAAACGATATTGAACGTCAGTTCAAGAGAATATAATTTGTGAGGAAAAACAATGTTCACTTTATTAAAACAAGAAGGAAACGCACGCCGCGGACAGTTTGAAACCGTCCACGGAACCATACAGACGCCTGTTTTCATGAACGTCGGCACTTGCGCCGCAATAAAGGGCGGAATTTCAACTATGGATCTTCGCGAGGTCAACTGTCAGGTCGAGCTCTCGAACACCTACCACCTGCATCTGCGCCCGGGCGATAAGCTTATCGCGGAGATGGGCGGTATCCATAAGTTCTTCAATTGGGACAAGCCCGTACTCACCGACTCCGGCGGATTCCAGGTGTTCTCCCTCGCACAGCTTCGCAAAATAACCGAAGAGGGTGTACGCTTCGCTTCCCATATCGACGGAGCACGCATTTTTATGGGACCCGAAGAGTCCATGCAGATTCAGTCAAACCTCGCTTCCACAATAGCAATGGCGTTTGACGAGTGCATCGAAAATCCGGCGCCGTATAAATACGTTAAAGACAGTATCGCACGCACCACACGCTGGCTTGAACGCTGCCGCACTGAAATGGACAGACTCAACTCGCTTGAGGAAACTATAAACAAAAAACAGATGCTTTTCGGTATCAACCAGGGCTCAACTTATGAGGATCTGCGAATCGAACACATGAAGCAGATTCGCGAGATCGAGTGTGACGGATATGCTATCGGCGGCCTTGCTGTGGGCGAATCTGCCGAGGAAATGTACTCAACCATCGACATCGTTGAACCGCATATGCCAAAGGATAAGCCGCGCTACCTCATGGGTGTCGGCACGCCGTGCAATATTCTCGAAGCGGTACACCGCGGCGTTGATTTCTTCGACTGCGTAATGCCCAGCCGCAACGCACGCCACGGCAATATTTTCACATGGCACGGCAAGATGAACCTTCTTAATGAGAAATACGCGAAGGATCCCCGTCCGATCGACGAGAACTGCGGCTGTCCCGCGTGCCGCGCATACAGCCGTTCGTATATACGCCACCTCTTCAAAGCCAAGGAAACGCTCGGTATGCGCCTTGCTGTACTGCATAATCTCTACTTCTACAACGAGCTCATGCAGAAGATACGCGATGCGCTCGATGCCGGCGAATACGAGAATTTCTATCGCTACTACCGCGATATCCTCGGTGAGAGAAGCGAAAGCTAAAAAGAAAAGGAGCAGCATAAGCTGCTCCTTTTGTTTATACTTTTTTTATCTCGATAGCACCTAAATTATTTTCTCCGCAGATGTAAAGCACTGGACCACTTGTTCCGGTACCCCCACTGTTTTTAACGGAACCAAGATTGTTTTCAATTTCTGTTACAACTCGCCAATCGCGTGGGACATTTATTACTGTGTTTCCGAGATTGTTTTCAATATAAATTTTGCCCTCTCCCACATATTCTGACACATTTTCGAAATGTATAATGGTTTGTCCCAAATTATTTTCAAAATTTCTTGAAGTGAAAGTGGTACAGTCGATATATTCTTCTGAAGAAGTTAAATTGTTTTCCTTGTATCTTGTTGATGCCGAATGAGATGCTGATTGATGTAGATGTTTGTGCAAATGCTGATATGGATGTATGCGGTGAATGAATTTGAATTTTTGAGGAAAGATTAATTTAAGTCCAATACAGATAATAGCTGTAAATAAGAGCAACAGCCAGTTGTTTATAATGTTGGTGGTGTTAAGAGCAAATATATATGCAATGTTACGCTCAAAAATCATAAATATGAAAGCAAGCATAAAAAGCGCGGTGCAGAATCTTCGTTTACACAGTGACTCAACAAATAACGCAGTGAGTACAACTCCAGCGATTATCTTTACATAAGTAATTCCGCCCGCAATATGTGCGAGAGGCGGTATTGCGCCCGATACCTCGAGTATTCCGAATATCGCAAATGCTATTATAAGTATTCCGAGTAATGTGTTTTTCACTTTCATTTTAAAAACCTCACCTCTTCAATTTTATCTTTTAATTGTCTGTGATACGCTCTGGAAAAATACACCTGCTTGTTTGTCCCCTTAAATGTTAGTACACCGTTTCCGGTTAACTCACGCGAGAGGGACGATATGAGCTTCACGTTTGCAATAGCTGACTTTGAAATGCGCACAAAGTATGACGGCATGATATCTTCAAGCTCAAATAGCTTATAGTCTGTGCGAAGCATTTTATCGGACGTATGCGCAAACACCTTGTTATCCGTGCTCTCAAAAAAGAGGATATCATCTTTTTTTATATAATGCTCTGTGTTACCTATGTAAAGAAGCAGCTCCCCCTGCCCTCCGAGAGCGCCGTCGAGCAGAGTACGTGCAAGCTCTACACGCTCGTCCATGCGCTTACACTTTATGATTATCTCGTCCTCTCCGTCGGGAGATATCTCAATGCGCACCTTCATATACGTCACCTGCCTTTGCTGTATTTATGATACCACAAACACAGATTTTTGTAAATAGATTTTTTGTGAGTGGTAGATTTTTGTCGGTGAAAGGAAGAAAAATAGCATCGGCTGATACCGATGCTATTTTATATCTATTAAAGTCCGGACTGTACAGAGTAGTTGGGCGCTTCCTTGGTGATGTTGATGTCGTGCGGATGCGACTCACGCAGACCTGCGCCGGTGATGCGAACGAACTGTCCGCGCTCCTGAAGCTCTGCAACAGTGGGGCAGCCGCAGTATCCCATACCTGCGCGAATACCGCCGATGAGCTGGAATACAGTGTCGGAGAGCGGTCCCTTGTAAGGTACGCGTCCCTCAACTCCCTCGGGAACGAGCTTGCGTGCATTTTCCTGGAAGTAACGGTCTTTTGAACCCTTCTCCATAGCCGCGAGCGAACCCATACCGCGGTATACCTTGAACTGACGTCCCTGGAAAATTTCAGTCATTCCGGGAGACTCCTCACAACCTGCGAAGAGCGAACCGATCATAACAACGGATGCGCCTGCCGCGAGAGCCTTTACAAGGTCGCCGGAGTATTTGATGCCGCCGTCGGCGATAACCGGAACACCGGATTCAGCCGCAGCACGTGCAACGTCATAAATTGCGGTAACCTGGGGTACACCGATACCTGCAACAACACGAGTTGTACAGATGGAACCGGGGCCGATACCAACCTTGATTGCATCAGCGCCAGCCTCGATAAGATCACGTGCAGCATCGTAGGTAGCGATGTTACCTGCGATGATCTGAGCATCCGGGAATGCAGTCTTTATCTTGCGAACACAGTCGATAATGTTCTTGGAGTGGCCGTGAGCCGAGTCAAGAACGAGGAAGTCTGCGCCGACAGCAAGAAGAGCTCTTGCTCTGTCAAGCACGTCAGCGGTTACGCCGATAGCCGCGCCGCAAAGAAGTCTGCCGTTCTTATCCTTGGTGGAGTTCGGATACTTGGTGGCCTTCTCTATATCCTTGATAGTAATAAGGCCGCGAAGAATGAAGTTATCGTCAACGATCGGGAGCTTTTCAATCTTGTTTGCGCGCAGGATTTCCTGCGCCTGTGCAAGAGTTGTGCCAACGGGAGCTGTGATAAGGTTTTCCTTGGTCATAACTTCCTTGATTTTCATCTGGTGGTTGTCGAGGAAACGCATATCACGGTTTGTGATGATACCGATAAGACGCTTGTCCTCGTCACATATCGGCACACCGGAAATCTTATATTTGCCCATGAGCTCGTCAGCTTCGTAAACATAATTGTCGGGCGAGAGATAGAAAGGATTAACAATTACGCCGTTTTCGGAACGCTTAACGCGCTCAACTTCGTCAACCTGACGCTCGATAGGCATATTCTTGTGGATAACACCAACACCGCCCTCACGAGCCATAGCGATAGCAAGGCGAGACTCTGTAACAGTGTCCATTGCCGCACTCATCATAGGAATATTGAGCTTTATTGTTTTGGTGAGATGAGTTTCGAGCGATACCATGTTGGGGGTGATATCACTTTTTGCGGGGATGAGCAGAACGTCATCGAAGGTAAGACCTTCTTTGAGAAATTTTTCGGCGGGATTGCAGTTTACCATTCGTGTCACCTTGCCTCGGCTTGGAGGCATCCTTTCTAAAATATTTTTGACTGAAAGCAAGTAATACTATTTAGAATATTATACCCGATTTCGCGAAAAAAGTCAAGTAGATTTTTTTGGAAGAAAGCTTAAAATAATTGTTCACTCTGCCAAAACAAAAGAGATGGCGCACGCGCCATCTCTTGAGACGTCACCGACGCCATCCGAACTCTTATGCGAATATTCTCTTGATAAGGCGCTCACGCGCTTCTTCCAAGCGGGTGAAATCCATTGCGCCGATATATATTTTCTCAATAGAGGCGTGAGCTTTGCTTGCAAGACGAAGCTTATCAAGTCCGGAATCTGTAAGCTCGCGTATTGTTCTGCGAAGCAGTCTTCGGCGGTGCCGCTCACAGTCATACAGAGCCGCTTTGTCAACGAAACGCGACATGTTTATCGGCTTGATATCATTTTTTTCTGATGCGCTGACAACCGACATTGATATTTCGGGGAACCGTATCGCTTCTGTGAGATGCGGACACAGCGGCATCGGCGCTCTGTCGAAGCTGAGCCCCAGCGAAACTGCCGCACCAATAAGCGCATCAAATAAAAACGGCGCTGTATCCATAAAATCAACCGCAAGACAAACCCTCTCGCAGTCGGAAAAACTGTCGAAATAGACCTCGCCTTTGGTTGAAAGCGCCGAAAGTGCGCGGATATTCATATGTGAAACGCCGCCCTTAAAGTGGCATTCACTCATGCGCTGCTTTAAAAGACGCATACATGCGCTTTTAAGCTTATCTTCCAGAAGATATCTTCGCGACTCGGAGAGCTGCATGCCGTAAATTACGGCGGCGGCTTTGAAATCTTCATAAGCTCCTCTGAAAAGTGCAGATTTTTTATCGGAAAGCGAAAATATTTCCTTTTTTTGCCCTTTTAAAATGTCGTCGCACCAATATTCTCCGAGGTTTACAATTTCCTCGGTGGCTCCGGGATATTTCGGGTCACGTGTGTGCGGTGCCGTTCCGTCAAGCATCGCAAGCCGTTTGCCGCTCGGCATTGTCATTATAATGCCGTCAAGCGATGTGGGGTCGGACGAGCAGTAGAAGTATTCGCACTCTGCCCCGCTCTCCACAGCTTTCACGGCAACCTTTTTCATAAGCGTGGATTTTCCCGTTCCGCTTCCGCCCTTGATTATGTAAATATAGTCAAGCGAGCGCGGATTAAATATATCGTCAAACCAGCCGACAAACCCCTCGGCGGTGTTTGCGGCAGCGAAATAGTTTTGCATATATATCCTCCTTCATTGAGGTTTTTGCCCTCAATAAAGGATATGCGAAACGGATTTTTGTGTGTCATATTTTAGAAAGCGTGTAGAGGCGCTTGGACAGCCGCTCGCCAATCAGGTCTTCTCTGTCTATAATGTCAATTCCCATATCCTGTGCGCGCTGCATAAGGTATTTGTCGCTTGTGTGAACGTCTGCCATTGTAACAAGCACGGGACGTGCATATTCGCCGCCGAATTGCTTTGCAAGCGTTTTTATCTCGTTAAGCGCAGTGACATTGGGAGTTCCCGACTTACATGAGATAAACACCGGAACTATGCCGCGTGTCAGCATAACGTCAATTTCGTTTATTGTGTTAAAACGTGCATCGAGATTGCCGTCCCAGTCAATAACAACGCTGATTCGCACATCCTCATATACACCGGTACTCTTTGCCGCGGCAAAAACGTAAAGCTCAAGACATATTCCTATATCGCAAAGGCAGGAACGCATAAGCTTGTTTTTGTAGTCAAACGATATTCTCTTGCCGTCGTTCTTATAATTCAAAATTATTCCGGCAGCAGAAAGCTCGTCCATTACGGTATTGTTTGAAGATATCAGCTTCTCACCGCCGAAAATAGCTGTGGGGGAGCTTATGTGCATTTCATCTCCCTCAAGATTTTTTGAAATCTGTTGGAGAAATGAAACTGTTTTTGCCCATACACGGTGGTGTTTCTTGTAGATAGTCCAAACCTTGAAAATGTCGTCCGACGTATCCTTATCAAGCTCGTCCACGCTGACATGGCCGTGCGATTTTATGGCACCGCCGGCGAGAGCGAGAAACGCCGGTATGTTAAAGTACGGCTTCGACTGGATACCCTCTGCGAGAGGGCAATTATATATATTGCGGTAGATGTAGGCATATCTGTCATACCTGAAAAGCGGTATATTTCTCTCTTTTGCAAGCATTCCAACCGCTACAAGCGCAACTTCACTGCCACCGGTGAGGTCAATGGCACACTCGCCGAAAATAGAGAGAATATTTTCAAGCTCCGACATAACAGCATCGATGGAGAGCATGTCGGTTGAGTAGAAGAAGCATTTTGTGTCAAGTCCCAGGTTCCTCAGGCAGGAGATGATATTATTTTTTATTCTTTTGTTTTTTAGTTTGCGTGTTCCTATGTAAACAACATTTTTAGGCTTGAATTCGGTTATTGCGAGGACATTGTATATCTGCTCATCGTCATAAATCTCAATTATGGTTTCGGGAAAAATATTCATGTGTCAGTCACTCCCACGCGTAATTATTTATGTGTAAATTGTAGCAAAAAATAATGAACATATCAATACATATCCTGATAAATTTTTTGAAAATTTCGCTTCTCACTTGAAAAAAATGATTATTTATGGTATAATGTAAGAGTAAGACTATGTCTTATCTTTTCCGAAAGTACAACATATCAAGAAATACGGAGGAGCGTATGAACACTCAACTTTGCCGACAGTATCTAAATGCGAAAAAAGCGCTTTTTGATAAGCTGTACGGTGCACTTAACGAAAAACAGCGCGAGGCGGTGTACGCTGTAAACGGACCTCTGCTCATCCTTGCAGGAGCAGGCAGCGGAAAGACCACAGTACTTGTAAACCGTATCGCTCACATCATAAAATACGGCAATGCCTATGAAAACGATTTTGTTCCCGAGGATATAACCGAAAAGGACGTGAAGTCACTCGAAGATGCGCTTATGCTGGATGTGTCCGAGCTGCCCGGCGTACTCTCACAGTTTGCATCTGATGCATGCCCCCCGTGGCAGATACTTTCGATCACGTTTACCAACAAAGCGGCAAACGAGATGAAATCGCGTATTGCGTCCGTTCTCGGCGATGAGGAAATGGCAAAGGAAATATGGGCGGGTACGTTCCATTCTCTTTGCGTACGCCTGCTTCGCAGATTCTGTGAAAACATCGGATATTCCAAGGATTTTTCAATCTACGACTCGGATGACCAGAAAAAGCTTATAACTCTCTGTCAGAAGGAGCTTGATATCGACGACAAGCTCTTCCCTGTCAAATCCACAATAAACACAATTTCAAGAGCCAAAGACAGACTCATTTTCCCCGATGAATTTGAAAATGAAGCCGGATCGGATTTCAGACTTCAGAAGATCTCATCCGTATATACGCTGTATCAGGAAAAGCTGAGAGCGGCAAACGCGCTTGACTTCGATGACCTTATTGTGCAGACCGTCCGCTTGCTTCGAGAATGTAAGGATGCGCGTGACTACTGTCAGAACCGCTTTAAGTATGTGTGTGTCGACGAGTATCAGGACACCAACCGCGCGCAGCTTGAGCTTACCAAGCTCCTCTCGGGACGTTACAACAACCTCATGGTTGTAGGTGACGATGATCAGTCTATCTACCGCTTCCGCGGCGCTACTATCGAGAATATTCTTGAATTCGATAAAGCGTTTGAGTCTGCGCGTATAGTAAAGCTTGAACAGAATTACCGTTCCACACAGACTATCCTTTCTGCGGCAAATGCTGTTATAAAGCATAACTTCGGAAGACGCGGCAAGGAGCTTTGGTGCGATAAGGGCGAGGGCGAAAAGATACGAGTTAAGAAGCTTCAGAATCAGAATGAGGAATCCAAGTACATCATCAACAAGATTATAGACGGCGTAACACGCGATAAGCGCAAATACAGCGATTTCGCGGTTCTCTACCGAATGAACGCGCAGTCTAACAGCCTTGAAAATTACTTTGCCAAGAGTGGCATCCCCTACAGAATGCTCGGCGGTGTACGCTTCTATCAGCGCAAGGAAATCAAAGATATCATCGCATACTTAAGCGTTATCCGGAATCCTAATGACAGCATTCGTCTTCGCCGCATAATAAACGAGCCGAAGCGTAAGATCGGCGAAACCACTATTGATGCGGTATTTGCTATTGCAGCAGCTCAAGGTGTCAGCCCGTTTGAGATTATGGAAAAGGCACCGGCGTTCACAGCACTCACCAAGAGCGCACCGCGCCTTGCCGATTTCGTGCAGATGATTCGCGAGCTCAGCGCAATATCCCAGACTGAACCGGTATCCGAGCTTATCAAGCATGTTTATCACCGCACAGGATATCAGGAAATGCTCAAAATGCTTGGCGAGGAAGGCATCGAGCGCGCGGCAAACATCAGCGAGCTTGTAACCAACGCTATGCAGTATGAAGCGGAGAATCCGGATGCAACGCTTGAAGGATTTTTAGAAGATGTGGCACTTGTAAGCGATGTTGACAACTACGACGAATGTGCTGATGCCGTTGTACTTATGACTATCCACAGCGCAAAGGGACTTGAGTTTCCGGTTGTGTTCCTTCCCGGCTTTGAGGACGGAATATTCCCGAGCGTTCAGTCTGCAATGGACCCCGAGGAGCTTGAGGAGGAGCGCCGACTTGCATATGTCGCACTCACTCGCGCAAAGGAGCGCTTGTATCTGGTGCATGTTCGTGAGCGCATGATATTCGGAAAGACGCAGTTTAATCCGCGCTCACGGTTTATAGACGAAATTCCCGAAGAGCTTATTGACCTCGGATATATTCCCAAGGAAGAGCTTGAAGCGCAGCAGCAAAAGTCCAAAAAGCCGGTAATATCCCGTGAATTTTTCAAGAAGGCGGATATTGCGAGCAATGTTGGAAAGAGTGAGGCTGGAGTTCAGTTTGATGTCGGTGACAGAGTAAGTCACTACAATTTCGGAGAGGGCGAGATAATCTCGGTAACTCCAATGGGCGCTGACAAGATGTATGAGATCATATTTGATACTGTCGGCACCAAAAAGCTTATGGCAACATATGCAAAACTTAAGAAGATATAAATAAAGAAGGTTCGCTTGTGCGAACCTTCTTTTACATTCTTATGCTAACTTCCCCGCTCGAAAGCACATCTGTCAGCCCATTGTCATACCGAACGATAAGCCTGTAATCATCATCAATTCCAATCGCCTTGGCAGACTTTGATTCTCCGCTTGGCAGAGAGATTACATCAACCTCTTTTCCAACAATAAACGAGCGCTCTCTGTATTCAGAAAGGCACTCCTCCCCACTACCGCCGATGAGGCGCAAAAACTCATTTATAATGCGCGCCGCGATCAAGTTGTCAGCGTCGTTTGGGAGAGTTTCAAACACTGCTCCGGCTCTGTCTGCAATATCTGCCGGGAAGCCGCCCGTCGGCGCTGTGAGATTGACTCCGATGCCTACAACGGCAAAGTCAAGCATGCCGTCAGACATAGTCTTTCCCTCAGTGAGTATGCCGCAAACCTTTTTGCCGCCTAAATAGATATCGTTCACCCATTTAATTGAACAGCTAACGCCTGCCACAGCATCTATCGCACGTGCAACTGCGACAGCAGCGGCAGTTGTAAGACGCATCGCGTCTGCTGCTTTCAAATCTCTGCGCAGCAGAAGCGACATGTATAGTCCGCCATCAGGCGAGAAAAAGCTTCTGCCCATACGTCCGCGCCCGGATGTTTGCGAGCGCGCGATGATGCACACATCATCGCTGCATCCTGATTCGGCAAGCGATTTTGCGTATGTGTTGGTTGATTCAATAAGGTCAAATATCTCGACACGGATGGGCGTGTCGAGATACTCTGATATTTTTTCTTTTGTGAGCATATTATTTACTGTAAAAACCCTTGTGAAGTTTATTTATCATTTTTATGATATCGCGAAGATACATATTTACCTCATTGCCGCCCATTTCAAGGTCCGAGAAGACTGCAAGCACATAGGGCTTGTCATCATACAAAACAATAGCGGCATCGTGATACGAATCCTCGTCCCAACCGTATTTGTGAAGCGCAGGCGTGGGCGATACTGCATACGGAATGATCACAGTGTGATTTGATGACTTCATGGAGTCATACATTATCTGACCGTATTTCTCGTCCTCTTCGATGAATTTATATATTGCCTTGAAGAGCTTTCCTGCATCTGCGGCAGTCATATTCTGCGGCGCCCAAAGTATGGAGTTTGCCTTGACCTCACGTCCAAGCGCGTAGTATCTGTCGTAACCGAAACGGTTCTTTAGCTGCTGGTATGCAATATTGTCGCTGTACTCAAGCGCATATTTTATAAAGTCGATATATGTAAATTCCGTGCCGTCGGGCATTTCCTTGATTTTTCCGGAGCCTGCCTTATCCATTGTCTTTTTGTCGTAAACAACAATGTCGTAGAGATTGTATATAGGATCGCTGTATTCATACACGATCTGATCCGGGACACCGTCTTCATCGGTATCAATTTTTTCGGGAACCTTTCCCTCTTCTTCAAGCTTTTCAAGGTACAGCTTTTCATCGGCGCTGACAGTCTTGAGCACAGAAAGGATATAGGGAGCCTTAACTACGCTTGCACAGTTGTATTTCACGGTTGCCGCATAGTCGAAGTGATATCCGGTTAAAAGATCCTCATAATATACGCTGACATTCGGTAAAATGACATCTTCACGTGCGAGAACCTCTTTTCTGAGTATCTGACGTGTAAGTTCCTCATCGCTCAGTCCGCTTGCCGCAAGCTCATCCTCGGTATAAAGCGGTTCTGCCGCCTCCCCAAGTGCTATACGTGCCGCGATGGATTCATCAATGAGGTCATCGACCTTCACCCACATATATTCAGGCTCGGCATCCGTCGTCTGCTCCGGTATTTCGCCGTTCTCATCAGGTTCCGGAGGCTTTACCATTTGCACATACGGATACATACTCTCGATATATTCAACGATTTCATCAATAAGCTTTGCCTGTGAGCGAACGTCTATGGTGAATACTGTTTGGTATCTTGCAATATCGGCTTCAAGCTCTGCAATATCGCTTTCCTTCTGGGCAATTTTTGCATTGAGATCGGATATCTGATCCTCGAAATATTTTCCGGCATCGGACATGTTCGCTTCAAGCTCTGATGCCTTTGCTTTGAGCTCAGACAGTTCTGCCTCAAGCGCGGACTTCTGGCTTTCAAGACTGTCAAGACGTGAGCGCTCTGCATCAAGGTCATACTCCAAGGAGTCGTTTAAAGCGCCCAAATTCATAATAGTCCTGCTGTTTGCGGCTGATATGCCAACAAGCGCAATGACAAGTATTAATATAACAGCGCCAAGAGCCGCGAATGTGATTTGTGAAACTTTTTTTGACATCAAAATTGTTTTATACTCGTTAAATAACGGACGTGGTTAGTTTATAAGATCGTTAAAGAATATTATCTCCTCGGGCAGACAGTATCCGAGCTTTTCCTTAGCCAGTGCGATGATATATTCCTCATCAAACGGTGTGTCGAGCTTATTTTGAATCTCGTCAACATCACCTTGGATTTCGTCAATTTCATCCTGCAATTTTCCCTGCTCCTCTTCGAGCTGGTTATATTCGATTTGAATTCCTACGAGGGTGATTACCATTATAATAAACGCCGTGAAGATCGTGATCTTTACCGGCATGGGTATTCGAATTTGTTTCATCCCCGTCATCCTTTCTGTTGTTTTCTATATACAGCCGCGCGATAGCTGCATGCAAATCACGCGACACTTTTTTCGTACGTAATTCTCGGATTTTGGCAAGTAACCTTCTGCCAAGCTTTCCGAGGGTTGCATCAAATATCTTTTTGAATATCTTTTTTATAAAACGTATAATCGGGAATACACAGCGTTTGGTAAGAAACGCAAACAAAGCATAAATCGCACGTGATATAGCGTTTGAAGCAAGACTCGTCAGGCGCCCAACCGTAAAGTAATACAGTATAAATCCCACAGCCGCACCAAATAAAAGAAAAGAGCGCGATATGCCCCGGTTTACCTTAAAGCAAAACAGAATAAGAAGGGCTGCGCTGACCGAGGCAAAGAAAATATCCTCAATAAAGGCTATGGCAGATAAAAATGTGTCGGAAACACGCCTGATCCTGCCACCGTTACCTCGATACGTGAGAAGCACGCGAGAAATGCGAAGCACATCGAAAATTATGCCGAGTATCGCACCAAGTATCAGTGAATACACAACGAGCGATAACTGCCGCCCCATATCGTAGCCTAAAAAGCCGTAAACATACTCCATAACTCAGTGAAGCAGTCCTCGCTTTTTCTTTGGCTGATCGGGCTCAAAAAAGAATACTCCGCCAATTTGCCCCTCAACGAGCAAAACACCGGTATCAGTTGAAAGCTCGTCTATGCGGAGAAATTCTCCGTCAATAGCGACCATGCCCTGGTTTGATTTCAAAATAATGTTTTTATCATCAAAACTCTGGACATCCTCAACGCCGGTGATTGAAAGCTGGGAACGGTTTTTCAGAGTTATTATCTGACCGTTCTGTGTGTTATCGGAAATGCTCATCCGTTTTCTCCTCTGTCAAAGTATGTCGCGGAAAACCGCTTTGTATAATATATGACAGAGGAGAAAAGGATATTCCTTAAGATATAACCTCGTACATGGAAGCCGCGTCAGCCTT
>JAZTXD010000005.1:0-10073 GCA_045636265.1 Candidatus Flemingiibacterium sp. | reverse complement strand
TCATCGGTAACTTCCCACCACTTCTTGATGATAGCGTTACCGTTTTCGTCGGTGCATTCGCCGCAAGCGTCAAGACATGCCGCGCCGGAGTTGAGAAGGTGGATGATACCGTTGGATTCAGCCGCCTTGCCCTCGAGCTTGGAGCCGGTAACGCGCTCGGTAGCCTCGCCGGACCAGTATGTACGAACGTCAGCGAAGATCTGCGCACGGTGTGTGAGCAATCTCATGAAGAGCATGCCAAGACCGTTTAATACGTCATTCTCGGTTGCGAGAGTGTAGGGCTCACGCGCACCCTCGTAGTCGAACGAGGAGGAGAGAAGCGCCTCGGGGTAGTCACAGTTGGGCCAATGGTCGGTCCACTGTCTTTGTCCCTGGAAGCCACCGGCGATTGCGTTGTGACCAACCTTTTCTTCCTCGAATGCATCGGGAAGGTTGGGGTTGCCTGCCATGAGATCCTTTATGATGCAGTACATCTTAACGGTGAATTCCCACTGTTTTTCCTTTTCTTCAGCGGTAAACTTGATGCGGCGATCCTCACCGAGGAATTTAACGGATTCAGGGTTGTCGTCGCGACCCTCTTTGCAGTGTTCCTTGGTCCATGCGAGAGCCTTCTGGTAGTCTTCCTCGTTGTAGATGCCCTCTTCCATACGGCGCAGGATCTCAACCTCGTCAACAGACTCAACACGCATGCCGAGATAGGACTCCATGAAGTCCTGGTCGATGATAGAGCCTGCGATACCCATACACTGGGAACCGATCTGGAGATAGGACTTGCCGCGCATTGTTGCAACAGCGAGAGCCGCACGTGCAAAGCGGAGGAGCTTTGCCTTTACGTCCTCGGGGATTTCGGAAACCTGCTCTCTGTCCTGAACCTCGTGACCGTAGATGCCGAATGCGGGGAGCCCCTTCTGTGCGTGACCTGCGAGAACTGCCGCAAGGTAAACCGCGCCGGGACGCTCGGTGCCGTTAAAGCCCCATACGCCCTTGATGGTCTGGGGATCCATATCCATTGTTTCGGAGCCGTAGCACCAGCAGGGAGTTACGGAAAGGGTGATATCAACGCCCTCGCGCTTGAACTGCTCTGCACAAGCCGCAGCCTCGGGAACACGTCCGATAGACTTGTCAGCTATAACGACCTTTACAGGCTCGCCGTTGGAATAGAAAAGATTCTCTTCAAAGAGCTTCTTAGCGGCGTTTGCCATAGCCATTACCTGAGGCTCGAGCGATTCACGGAGCATCATAGGTCCGCGTCTTCCGTCAACGATAGGACGGATACCGATTACGGGGTATTTACCGTATCTGTTTTTTGCCATTGTAATTTCCTCCTGAAATTTATATATATACAATAATAATATAGCATAAAATGCGCTACCGTGTCAAGGTGATTATATGTGATTTTTGCTCAAAAATATGTAATTTTCAAGATTTTTGCAACTGCGGGAATGTACCGGGCAAAAAACGCCGCAAACGTTTCCGTCTGCGGCGTTAATATTATTTCTTAAGCTTTGCCTGAGCTTTAAGTCGAAGCGATGTATCAAGAATCGCCTTGCGAAGTCTTATTGACTTCGGCGTAACCTCCATAAGCTCGTCCTCGGCTAAAAACTCGATAGCCTGCTCAAGGCTCATCTGCTTGTGGGGAGTGAGGGTAAGCGCTTCATCTGCACCGGTGGAGCGAACAGCCGTGAGATGCTTCTTCTTGCACGGATTGAGCGCAATGTCGCCTATCTTCGGCGATTCGCCAACGATCATACCCTCGTAAACGGGCGTCTGTACACCAACGAACATCTGTCCTCTGTCCTGGGTCTGATAGAGTCCGTAGGATGTGGTTTCGCCGTCCTCGCTTGCAACAAGCGAGCCGGTGTAGCGAAGTGTGATATCTCCGCGGTACGGCTGATATCCCTCGAATACAGAGTTGAGGATGCCCTCGCCGCGTGTGTCGGTTAAGAATTCGCTTCTGTAGCCAAACAGACAGCGTGCCGGAATGAGATATTCGATTCTCATACGGCTTCCGTGAAGTCCCATTTCAAGCAGGTCGCCCTTACGTGCGCCAAGCTTCATGATAACGGTGCCCTCGGAACCCTCAGGAACGTCGATTGCCACGCGCTCCATAGGCTCGCAAAGCTGACCGTCTATTTCCTTATACAGCACGCGCGGCATCGAGCAGGTAAGCTCATAGCCCTCGCGGCGCATGTTTTCAATGAGAATGGAAAGGTGCATTTCACCGCGTCCGGCAACCTTGAAGCTATCGGTGGTTTCGCCGTCGGATACGCGAAGCGAAACGTCGCGAAGCAGCTCCTTGTAAAGTCTGTCGCGAAGCTGACGGGAGGTGACAAACTTGCCCTCACGTCCTGCGAACGGGCTGTCGTTTACCGAGAATGTCATTTCAAGTGTAGGCTCGCTGACCTTAAC
This sequence comes from Candidatus Flemingiibacterium sp., assembly GCA_045636265.1. GTDB lineage: Bacteria > Bacillota > Clostridia > Oscillospirales > CAG-272 > Flemingiibacterium. Next base: position 7,664 of record JAZTXD010000005.1, on the reverse strand, counting down.
AAATTCGAGCGGCTCCACGCAGTCGGTTGCGCATACAGTGTCGCCTATGGTAACATCTCCGGCACCGGAGAAGCAGACGATATCGCCCACCTTCGCCGTTTCAACCGAGATACGCTGCAAGCCGTCTATCTGATAGAGCGACACGATACGTGTACGCTTGGTAGCTTCCGGATTGTGGAAGTTGGTTATCGTAACCTCCTGGCCGACCTTAAGCTGACCGCGCTCGATACGTCCGATACCGATACGTCCAACGTAGTCGTTGTAGTCGATAGAGGAAACGAGCATCTGAAGCGGTTCGTTTTCCTCGCCCTCGGGAGCGGGGATGTAGTCGAGAATGGTGTCAAACAGACACTTTAAGTCCTCGCCGCGCTCGTCGGGAGAAATAGAAGCGGTTCCGTCACGTCCGCATGCGAATATCATGGGAGAGTCGAGCTGCTCGTCCGTTGCGACAAGGTCGATGAGAAGCTCGAGAACCTCGTCGATTACTTCGTTTATTCTCGCATCGGGGCGGTCTACCTTGTTTACAACAACGATGACCTTGTGTCCCATTTCGAGCGCTCTCTGAAGAACGAAACGTGTCTGCGGCATGGGACCCTCTGCCGCGTCAACGAGCAGAAGTACACCGCTTACCATTTTGAGTATACGCTCAACCTCGCCGCCGAAATCTGCGTGGCCGGGGGTGTCGATTATGTTTATCTTTACGTCTTTATAGTGAGCGGCGGTGTTCTTTGCAAGGATGGTGATACCGCGCTCCTTTTCAATAGCATCCGAGTCCATGACTCTGTCTTCTGTTGCCTGATTTTCACGGAAAATACCGCCCTGCTTTAGCATCTCGTCAACCAGCGTGGTCTTGCCGTGGTCAACGTGGGCGATTATTGCAATGTTTCTTAAATCGTTACGTACCAAAACGAATTCTCCTTAAAATTAGTTTTATGAAAAACGCGAGGCCAAACCCTCACCCGGTTGCTGCGCAACCACCCTCCCCCAAGGGAGGGCCAAGCGCGGATCAGGTCTTACAAAAAAGGCTTCTCTCGGGAGAAGCTGTCGCCGCAAGGCGACTGATGAGGGTAAGCTCCCACATATACACCAATAATATCATACCACATTATTATATCACAAAAATTCCTCACGCGAAAGTGTTAATTTTTACAATGTTTTTATTGTTTAACAAAATTTTTTTGATGTGCACAATATTTTTAGGCTCAAAATGTTTGACGGGAAGCAAATTATATGATACAATAGATACATACTATCAAAGTCTTTAAGGGTGCTATTATGAACAGTGAATTTTTGCCCGTTTGCCGCGCCGATATGGATGAGCGCGGCTGGGACAGACCGGATTTCGTATACGTTACGGGTGACGCTTATGTGGACCACCCGAGCTTTGGCGTTGCCATAATATCACGTGTGCTTGAGGCGGAGGGCTTTCGCGTGGCGATACTCTCACAGCCGGACTATAAGTCCTGCGATGCGTTCCGTGAATACGGCAAGCCGCGCCTCGGTTTCCTCGTCACCGCCGGAAACATCGACTCCATGGTGGCACACTATACCGCTTCAAAGAAGCGCCGCTCATACGACTACTATTCCCCCGGCGGCAAAATGGGACTGCGCCCCGACCGCGCGTGCATTGTCTACTGCAACCGTATCCGAGAAGCATACGGTGACGTGCCGATAATACTCGGCGGGCTTGAAGCGTCCCTGCGCCGACTCGCGCACTATGACTATTGGGACGATAAGGTACGCCGCTCGGTTCTTATCGACTCCAGAGCGGACATGCTCACCTACGGAATGGGCGAGAACATACTCCGCCGCGTGGCAAAGCTGCTTGACAAGGGCATCCCGATAAAGAAAATCCGCGACGTCCGCGGTACCGTTTACGTTGCCAAGCGCGGCGAAGACGTACATTTTGATATAGCGGACAGCTGGGACTACGACGAGATAAAAACGGACAAGCGCCGCTACGCCGAGGCGTTCGGCGTTCAGTACCGCAACACGGATGCCATAACCGGTAAGGCTATGGTGGAATATTACGACAACAAACAGCTCGTGCAGAATCCGCCCATGCCGCCGCTTGAACGCGAGGAGCTTGATGCGGTGTACGCTCTGCCGTACACACGGCGCTACCACCCGTCATACGAAGCGGAGGGCGGAGTTCCCGCGATAACCGAGGTGGAGATGTCGATAACGCACAACCGCGGATGCTTCGGTTCGTGCAACTTCTGCGCACTCGCGTTCCACCAGGGACGCACTGTACGCTCGCGTTCGATAGAATCGGTGGTTGCCGAGGCAAAAAAGATTACCGAGTCGCCAAACTTCAAGGGATACATCCACGACATCGGCGGCCCCACGGCGAACTTCCGCTACAGCGCATGTAAAAAGCAGTTAACTGACGGTGTATGTGCTAACAGAAAATGCCTTGCGCCGAAGCCGTGCAAGAATCTTGTTGCCGACCACAGCGAATATATCGAACTTCTGGGAAAGGTTGAGTCGCTTCCGAAGGTTAAGAAGGTGTTTATCCGCTCCGGTATCCGCTTCGACTATGTTTTAGCGGACAAGGACGAAAGCTTTTTCAAAAAGCTCGTGCGTGACCACGTGAGCGGACAGTTAAAGGTCGCTCCCGAGCATTGCTCGGCACACGTGCTGTCCTGCATGGGCAAGCCGGCGGTGGAATCCTTTGAAGCCTTTAAGAAGCGCTACTTCGAGCTGACAAAGAGCTTTGGCAAGGAGCAGTATTTAGTGCCGTATCTCATGTCGAGCCACCCGGGAAGCCGTATGGAGGATGCAGTCGAGCTTGCGCTTTACCTCAAAAAGTGGGGTTATGCGCCCGAGCAGGTGCAGGACTTCTATCCCACGCCCGGCACGGCGTCAACGGTTATGTACTACACCGGCATCGATCCGCTCACAATGAAGAGCGTTTACTGTGTGCGCGACTGGGAGGAAAAGCAGATGCAGCGTGCGCTTTTGCAGTATAACCGCCCCGAGAATGCCCCGACCGTCAGACGTGCGCTTATAAAGTGCGGGCGCGAGGACCTTATCGGATACGGCGAGAGCTGTCTTGTGAAGCCGGAGCGTGCACCGATGCGTGACGGAGCGAAGAAACCGTTTGGACAGAGCGCACAAGGCAAAAACATCCGCGGCGGCAGACCGCAAAACAAATCGAACGCAAAGCCGCAAAAAAAGGGCGGCGATACACGCCGCGGCAAATCAAATCAAAAGAAAAAATAAACAAAGAGCAAGGGCACATGTCCTTGCTCTTTTGCTTGTCCCCCTCCTTTGGAAGCTCCGCTTCCCTTTGGCTTACGCCCGACTCGCGCTCGAAAAAGACTCGCTTTGTAAAGCGGTAGTCGTAAGACACCGCACCACTCTAAAACGGACAGTCGTGGACGCCTGTCCCTACAAGCGGGTATCTGCAATGAAGGTGGAATGTTCGCACTGCACCAAGCGAATCTTTTTTGAGCGCAGAGGAGCGCCTCCGGCGCTGGCAAGGAAAGCGGGAGGAGCGCGAGGAGGGTGTAAAACCTGCGCAGCTGGTTGTACATCCTCCTTGCAATTATGCATCCCTCGGCGCTCTTATGAGCGCCGATCACGTGCGTTCAAGATCTGCTCAATCCAAATATTCCGTGAGTATCCTCTCGTCACGGAAGATGTCCGCATATTTTACGGGAGCGGTAAACTCTAGTATAAACGGGACACCAACACCGTCCGCCTTCAATTTTTCAAAGAGAAGTGGGAAATTTCGCTCACCCTCATCAAGCGGCTTGTCAATGGCACAGTTCTCGTCGTCCACGGTTTCGTAGTATCCGTTCTTTATGTGAACAAGCTCGGTCATGCCTTTGAACTTTTCATACGCCTCGTGCACGTCATAGCCTGCGTAGTAGAAATTACCGGTGTCAAGGCAATATTTGAGCCCGTCTACCCTATCTATTATCGCGAGGACTTCCTCTGCCGATGCATACGGAAGGTTCGGCATACCGATGTTTTCGATGTATACATCAATGCCACGCTTCTGTCCAAGGTCGCGGCAATATGCAAACATTTGCGCCGCAAGCTCGAGCGACTTTTGCCTGTCGTCAAGCACAGACTTGTCCGCGCCTGCCATGGCAACGAGCATAATGCGCTTGCAATCAAAGCGTACAGCAAGCTCAAAAAGTGCCTCGGCACGCTGACGCGCAGCTTTTATTTGTTCGGCATCCTCTGTTATTGATTTTATCATGGAGTGAATGACGTAGGTCTTCATGCCGTGCTTTTTCATTGCCGCGAGGAGCGCATCCTCACCCTCGGCAATTATTTCCGAGTCGGAGAACTGAAGGCCGTCGATGCCGTGTTCCCGGAGAAGCGGAAAATACTTGTCATAGTCATGCTCCCAACCGTCCGGCGACGTGCAGATGTTGTAAAAAAATATGCCCTTTTCCATAAAATTCCCTCTTTTTCCCCTTGTTTGCAGGAGTACCCCGTACATAAAGTATACCGCGAAAACGCGGATATGTCAAGTGTATGCGGCTTTTTCTTACACCCCGCCCCCACTAAAGATAGAGTATACATCGGCTGATTGTAAACAATTATTTACAGCCTTGCAAGTGAACGCGTAATATGTTATAATTAATATAACATATTACGACAAACTCCGAAAGGATGCAAATATATGAACAGAACACCGAAATTCTCCGACATAGACCCCGCAAAAGCGTATGCCGCCGCGAAAAAACTCACCGAAAAAATCGAAACCGTAATAATCGGTAAATCCCGCGAGGTCAAACTGCTTGTAACGGCACTTCTTGCCGGCACGCACGTGCTCATCGAGGATGTTCCCGGCGTGGGAAAGACCACCCTCGCCGCCGCACTCGCCTCTGCCGCCGGACTCGATTTTCGCCGTGCGCAGTTCACTCCCGACATCACCGCATCCGACATAACCGGCTATAACATCTACAGCAGAAACACCGAAAAGTTCGAGTTCACAAACGGACTTGTGATGACCAATGTCCTGCTGGCCGACGAAATAAACCGCGCCTCGCCAAAAACCCAGTCGGCACTTCTCGAGGCAATGGAGGAGGGCCGCGTCACCGTTGACGGCAAGACTTATGACATCCCGAAGCCGTTCATGGTTATCGCAACGCAGAACCCGTCAGGATTTGTCGGCACGCATCCGCTTCCCGAGGCACAGCTCGACCGCTTCGGAATAAGACTCTCTATGGGATATCCCTCGCTCGACGAGGAAATAAGCATCGTGGAAAACCACAGCACGCAAGGCGCAAGGGAAGATATAACTCCGGTCATAAGCGCAAATCTCGTAAATTTCCTGCGCGAGCTTGTAGCCGACGTGAAAATAGACTCCGAGATATGTCGGTATATAGTAACGCTCTGCCGCGCCACACGCACACATGGCGCAGTATCCCTCGGAGCGAGTCCTCGAGCATCAATAGTGATAAAGCGACTCGCGCAGGCATATGCGTTCATGAACGGCCGCGCGTACGTTATCCCTGAAGATGTTTGCGAGGTGTTCAAGGCGGCAGCCGCACACAGACTTATTTTAAACCGCGATGCCGTAATGCGCGGCGTAACATCCGACTCGGTTATCGACGAAATTCTTTCGCACACCAACATTCCCTACAAGGGTAAGCGCACGTTATGAAAGCCGTAAAACGTTTTTTCTCGCGCCTGCCCATAACCTTCACCGCGCAGGCGTTTATTTACCCGATACTCTTATTTGCCGCGCTCATTTTCGCACAGCTCGACAAAACTTCCCTCTCACACACAATATTCCTTTTCGTCCTTATCCTGCCGGCAATTACTGCTATCTATCTTATCGCAGCACGGCTGTGTATCCGCACAGCGCTCAGGGTGTCCGAGAAAACGCCGGAGAAGAAAAAGTTTATTAAGGTAAGTGCTGTCATTTCCACCCTTTGTCCGATTCCTTTCCCATTTGTTGAAGCGGTTGTGAATGTCCCCGACGAAAAAGGCTTCCACCTTCGCGATGTGAAATATACCCTGTCCCTGATCCCGTTTCAAAAAGCGCTCATTTCGCACAATGCGACTTTTGCCTTCCGCGGAGAATATGACGTACGGCTATCACACATATACGTATACGATCTCTCGCACTCGGTGAGAATCCGCATAAACGTTGACAAACGTGAAAATATTTTTGTCATGCCACGAAAGCTTGACCTGCTGCAGTATGCCGAAAAGGCCCCCGGCACAGAGAGTGACGGCATCGGAAACGAATATAAAAAAGGCACACTCGCCGAGCCGGCGGACATACGCCCCTACATTGCGGGCGACAGCACAAAAGCTATTCACTGGAAACTCTCGTCAAAATCCGAGGAGATTATTGTAAGGGAATACGCAAGCGATAACTTTGCCGGCGTGAACATTATCTGCGATCTTGAGGCCAGATTTCATAACAAAAGCACCGCACCCGACAGACAACCCGTATCCGAGCTTGAGGACGTGGCAGACCTTGTGCTCTGCGACAGCGCCGTTGAGTGCACGCTTGCCGTTGTTTCGTCCGAGCTTGAGCGTGGGAACACCGTCTTTCTGTCGTGGATAAGCGGCGGCACTCCAACAACCGTCCGCCTCGAAAACGAGCATGACCTCGGTCGCATCTTCCGCCGTTTTGCCGCAGAAATGCCGAGTGATATAAAAAACCACGTTTCCCTCATCTGCGCCTCTCCCGACTTTCCCACAGCGCTCCCGACTGTAGCGGTAACGCCGTATATCGACGAACAAAGCGCGGATATGTACAAATCTGTATTTCTCAAAAAAGATGCTCCGGTCCGTGCAGAGATTCTGTTCTGCACACCAAAAGAGCTGTTTGTCCCCGACGGGGCGGCAAAGGAACGCGAAGACGATGCCGTCGCTTCGCTTAACAAGGCAGGAATTGATGTAAATCGGATTTCCGTTTAACACGCAAAATATAATGAGGTATAACCCTTGAAAACACAAAAGTACGGTGGGCTTATTTTGCCCGAGCACCAGCAAGCAGGAAAGAATACTGCCGTCCGCGCCATCGGATACATTCTCCGTGGGGCGGTGGCTTTGCTGTGCTCTTTTGCCATATCTCGCTTTGTGTTTGACTCTATGGGCGCAGAGCTCCCGCACGGCTATATTTTCGGCATATGCCTCGCTCTTACCGCGCTGTTCTCGATAATGGCGGTAAACAGAATACTGCTTGCATCGGGCGCCCTTCTCACAGTTTGCGGTACAGTATTTGCACTGCAATCGCTCGGTAGCATCGTAAACGTGTGCTATCTTGTCGGCATATCCGTTTTCAACACGTGGTGCCGTCGCCTCTCCGACGTTGGATACAGCGCTATGAAGGGCGAGATTATCAATATATCCGACAGGCTATCTGACATAGGACGTACAGAAGCGCAGATGTTCAAGCTTGCCGCATTTCTTATGATGATGCTTATTGCGGCAGTGTGTGTGTTTGCCGTTATACGCCGCGCGAAGGTGGCGCTCATTCTCGGAGCGTACGCCGCATTTGTTACCGTGGCGCTTTATTTTGAGCTCATAGAAAATCCTCACGGACTGTCACTCATGTTAGCTTCAGTATGCGCCGTTGTCACGCTGAGCTTATATGACGGTGTGTTCTGCAAAAAGAAATCCGTGTCCGCGGCGCTTGGGACGCTAACCAATTCCCCCGCTTCACGCCGCGAGCTTGAATA
>JAZTXD010000004.1:0-20129 GCA_045636265.1 Candidatus Flemingiibacterium sp. | reverse complement strand
GGTTGTATATTGGACCCTCATCCGTCACGCCTTACGGCGTGCCACCTTCCCCCAGGGGAAGGCATTTGAGGCTCTATTCTTACATTATGCCTTCCCCCCGGGGAAGGTGGGTTTCGCATTTTCGGCGAAAACCGGATGAGGGTTATTCTTTCACAAACTCAAACACCGCCGCGTCAAATGCGCCGACGGTTTTGTCGCTTCCGTAGATGACGCGTGCAAGCTTGTATTCGCCGCTGTCTATAGCTATCGCGGCATCCGCACCGGAGTGGTTCACCGACACAGCGTAAATCTTGTCGCCGTCCTCGTGGAGGGTGGTGAACACGTTCTCACCTGTAATCTTTACGGGATATGCCGCTACAAGATCACGGAAAATGGACTTATAGATAAGGTGCTCGCCCCCGTCAAACACATCGTGACCGTCGATGAGGTTTGCCTCGAGCGGGAAGTTTACGAGAACGACCTTACCCTTGCCGTAAGCCTTTTCGCAGATCATGGGATTGCCGGTGTTATCGCGCGCGAGAACCTTCGCGCCGACGGATTCAAGCTCATACATGCGCTTGGTATGAAGCGGGAACTCTTTGCCCTCGAAAGTGAATGTACGGCTTGTGGGTGTTTCAAAGGAGTCGAGCACACGCATACCGGTGAGCGCTTCAAATTCGGAGAGAACACCGTTGTCAAGGGAGATATAGAGCGTTGCGCCGTTTGCCACGCGCTCTTTGAGAAGCTGATAGCGCGCTCTGTTCATTACGGTTATGTAGTTGATAGAGGGAAGCAGATATGTATCCGCTTCCGGGATGCCGTCGTCGGCGTAGGCAAAGCGGAGATTGAGTCCCGCCTGACGTGCGAGGATGTGGGACGTGAAGCATACACCCCACTGTTTTTGATCCTGCGAGAGTAAGCATACCGCATCCGTGCGAGCCGGAGTGAGAGTGAAGTCAACGCCCTCAAGGAATTCGTGGAACTTCTTTATTTCAAGCATAACGGGCTTGGGGCTTCTGTCTGCATTTAAAAGACCAAGCTCGACCTCGACCATGTTGGTGGAGTAGGGGAACGCGGTGAGCATTGTCTGCTCATGAGCACACCACCACATCGCGCCCACGGAATCGTTTGACCAGAGCGAGAAGAGGTTCGTGCGCATAAACTTTGCCGCGGCATCGTTTGAGGAGAGCATCGGGCCCATTGTGCCGATCTCCTCGGCAAGGCAAGGCTTGCCGCCGCACTCGCTGTAATATTTATTCTGCGCGGTTGCGTGCATGGTGGTACGCAGGGAAAGCGTGTTGTCATTTCTGGTATGCGAGCACCAGAAGGGGTAGGGATGAGTTGTTAAGATATCGTTGAACATCGCCTGATCCTTTATTTGCCAAGCTTTGTTTCTGTCAACCTCGATGCTGTGCATGCCGGAAACCACGGGACGGGTGGGATCTTCTGCACGTATCGCGTTCGCGATAGTCGCGGTCCATGTCACAGCGTGGATGCGGTCGGCATCGCCCATGCAGTTGCACTCGTTTCCAAGGTCCCATGCGTATATGGCGTCGTGCGACTTGAACGCGGACACGAAGCCCTTGATAAAGAGCTGTTCAAAATAGATAGCCGTGGGATCGCAGATGACGTTCTTGCCGTAGAGCGCGGAGGGAACGTAAAGTCTGCCGCTCATCCAGCCGGTGATAAGACCGACGATGAGCTTGATGTTATACTCCTTGCATGTGTCAAGGAACCACGCGAAGTGATCCATCATCTTGCTGTCGAGATAATATGGATTGTCGGCAGGAATATCGCCCTCGAGGCAGTAGTCGTTGAGCACGCCGCGTCCCTGGAAAAGGGGCATTATGGGCTGGAAATCGCGCCAGTTGGGGAAAACTCTCATGTGAGTTACGCCGTTTGCCGAGAGTGTCTTTAAATCTTTGTCTATTACATCTGCATCAAAATAGCGCCACATGTCAGCGCCGGCGTTCGATGCCCAATAGTTACAGCCGAGAATAAATTCCATAATTTATGATACCTTTCGTGCGATTCGATATAGGAAAAAATACATATCCGTAATGTTTATTTTTTCCGCAGTAATTATAGCATAGAAAGCAAAAATTGTCAACGTAAAAACGTGAAAATGATGCAAAAATTCCATTTTTGCTCCATTTGTGCCAGTGATGTGGTCGGCGCTTTAGCGCCGAGGGATGCGTAATTGCAAGGAGGGAGGACAACCAACTGCGTAGGTTTTCCTCCCTCCTCGCGCTCCACCCGCTTTCCTTGCTTGCGCCGGAGGCGCTCCTCGCGCGCAGGGAGAAAGATTCGCGCGTGTTTGTGCGAACATTCCGCCCACAATATAGGTAGCGTAGTACCCTCATCAGTCGCCTACGGCGACAGCTTCCCCCAGGGGAAGCCTTTTGCCCTCCCTTGGGGGAGGGTGGTTGCGTAGCAACCGGGTGAGGGTTCAGAGTGGAGCGGTTCATTTGCGATTACGGCTTTACAGCGCGAATCTTTTTTGAGCGCCAGTCGGGCGAAAACCAAAGGAAAGCGGGGAGTCAAGAGGGGTGGAAAACTATCGCGGCAGCGTTAGTTGTCCATCCCTCTTGTATTACGCACACGGCGATGCGGTATGAACGCACTTATATAACCAAACTCAAAAGATATAAAACCGCAAAGTGCACCGGATAAAACAGATAAAACGCAGATAATGTCAAATATCCTCTTGTGCTTGTCTGTATTATGTGGTACAATATATTCAGTACAAAATAGGGGGATCAAACATTATGGATATAGTTAAAGGCGGCGTGTACCGCCATTATAAGGGAAACAAATATATGGTGCTCGATATTGCAAAGCACTCGGAAACGCTTGAGGATATGGTCGTTTACAAGGCGCTCTACGGAGAGGGCGGCGTTTGGGTTCGCCCGTATCACATGTGGGGCGAGCTTGTTACAAAGGACGGCGTGTCCGTGCCGAGATTTGAGTATATCGGAGAATAAAAAACCTGCCCGTATGGGCAGGTTTTTGCTTTTTAGAGAGTATAGTTTTGTGCCGGTGTCCCAAGTCGCTTGATTTTGTTTCTGTAGCTTATAATTACAGCGCCAAGGCATGCGCTTGCCACTGCTGTGCAAAGCGATGACAGTAGCGAAATCAATCCGAACGCCAAGGTAAACGATGATGCTACAGAGCATGCAGAAATAAAGCACCACACCGCAACATATACCGATGCGTATGGCTCGGATGTATCTCCACGCGCCACCTTTTTCATGGAGCGTATCATTTTGAGCAGCTTCGCGTAGTATATAACGGCCAGAACGCCGATTCCGACGATCATAAGGAACGCCGTAAATAACGGTATTGCCGCAACAAAACCGCCCGGTACCACTGCCCATATAAAGCATCCAAGAAGAAGCGCGATGGCCATAATACCGAACAGTATACAAACGAGGACGAGGCTTATTGTGGCTATAACCTGAATAACGGTAAGTCCGCCGGTTTTGAATACTGCAGAGCGCTTGTTAATTCCTTGAGCATAAGTCATCCACATTCCAAGCGCACAGAGCATTGACGGGATTGCGGCGATGAAGGCAACGGCCATTAAGGCAGCAAACGCATATCCGAGAGTAAAGTCATATGACTGCAAGCCTTGCACAAAGTCAAGCTCATAAAATTCTGCAAGCACATCTGCAACCTCGTAAAGGCCGAGCGCGTGCAAAAATTTATACAGCCATGCACACAGAGCGGGAATCATAAGTGTGATAAGTGCAGACAGGAGAATATTTATCACAATGGCAGCCGTAAACGCTATGGTGCAGATAAGAAACAGCGGAGATGCGGCTGTTTGCTTGAGCACGCCAAACGCCGTAACCGGCTCGGCATATGTAGGCTGTACTTGCGGTTGTGGGACACCAGCTTTGGTGCCGCAGGTTTGACAGAAAGCCGCGGTGTCAGCAAGCTTGCTTCCGCAGTTGGAACAGTAGGGCATGGAATACCTGCTTTCTTATTTAAGGAAGCCCAGTTCGCGGATGATAGGCGCTTCTTTAGCTTTGCCGTTGCAGATCTGGAAGAAGCAGACGATCTTGAGAACGAACAGAATGAGAGATATAATGCATGCTGCAAAAGGAACAATAATTGTCCAAACAAGCAGTATCGTTGCAATACCGAGAAGGGTTTCAACAACGACGAATTTGAGAGCCTGGCGCAGATGGAATCCTACATACGGCGAAGTGGAGCTTGCCAGAAGAGCGATGATAATTCCGACAGCACCCATAAGGTATACGAGCATTGCGATAACCTTGTTTTCGGAGATATCCGCGGGATCAAATCTTGCGGTGTGGTCATACGGATCAATCTGAGGCGCATAACCGGGAGCTGTGCCGTTGAAGCTGTAGCCGCAGGTGGTGCAGAAAGCGGAGTTGTCTTCACACTGCGCGTTGCATTTTTGACAGATTTTCATAACTAAATCCTTTCTTTATGTCGCAGATGCGGCATGATTTTTCTTGCAGAAAGCTTGCGCTTTCTATATCAATTATATAACACATTTTCATATTTGTCAATAAAAAACGGGGAATTATGACACGCCGCCCGGTATTGACAATTCCCGTGCGGCGTGATATACTTAAACCTATACAGAAGTGAAACGGGGGAGTAAAAAATGGATATTAACGAGCTTGTAAAAACGGTCCTCGAAACGGACACTATATTTTTTAACGACACATACCGCTCGGACGTAAAAGAGAAGGGAAAGTCCGACTATGTGACCCGTGCGGACATTGAGATATCGGAGTTTCTGCGCCGCAGACTGAAGGAACAGTATCCCGACATCGGATTTATGTCGGAGGAGGACGGCGGCGGGGTGCCGGACACACACGAATTTTTCATTCTCGACCCGATTGACGGCACGACCAATTTTATGCACGGTTTTTCGGCGTGCGGCGTGTCACTCGCGCTTTGCTCGGGCGGCGAGCTTACAATGGGAGTGATATATCTTCCGTATGCCAAGGAGGTATTCTGGGCGGCAAAGGGATGCGGTGCGTATCTTAATGGGGAGCGTATCGAATGCTCGAAAAACGCAAAGCTTTCGGACTGTCTTGGACTATGCGAGCTTAACGCATACTTCAAAAACGAGGCGGACATTGCCATGCATCATGCACGTCAGATATACACAAGCTGTCAGGACGTTCGCCTGCTCGGATGCGCGGCGGCGGAGCTTGGATACATTGCGTGCGGACGCGCGGACGTATTTCTTGGGCGGCACTTAAAGCCGTGGGACTTTGCGGCAGGCGCGGTTATTGTAAAGGAAGCCGGTGGCAGGCTTACAAATCTGGACGGAGAGCTTACCGTGGAAAAGCTCAATCAGCATATTGTTGCGGCGAACGCTTTTGTGTTTGATGAGTTCAAACGGCTGTTTTGATGTTCGGCGCGGTCGCGACGAAAACTCTCCCTTGACAACCCCTTTCCGGTTTGATATAATTATTACATCAAACCCCGAAAGGACATCTACTATGGCATCAAAGCTTGTCGCCCTCGCACATGAGTTCTGCGAGCGGCTTGAGAAAATATATCCCACCGCCGAGTGCGCGCTTGAAGCCGGCGGAGAGGCGTGGAAGCTGCTTATCATGGGCAGACTGTCCGCGCAGTGCACCGATGCGCGTGTGAATATCGTGTGCCGCGAGCTTTTCACGGAGTTCCCCACGTATGAAGCGGTCGCCAACGCGGAGCTATCCGAGATTGAGCGTATCGTTCGCCCGTGCGGACTTTATAAGACCAAGGCGAAGAATATAAAAGACTCCTGCATCATGCTTCGCGATGAGCACGGCGGCGTGCTTCCAGACACAATGGACGAGCTTCTGAAGTTCCCCGGAGTCGGGCGAAAGATTGCAAATCTCCTGCTTGGCGATATATACAAGAAGCCGGCGATAGTCACCGACACGCACTGCATACGCATATGCGGACGTGTCGGACTTTACGCCGAGAGCCTTAAAGATCCCGTTAAAATCGAGCGGATACTTATTCCGCTGATTGAGCCGGAAAAGCAGTCGGATTTCTGTCACCGTATCGTGATGTTCGGGCGCGACACCTGCACGGCGCGCGCGCCGAAGTGTGATACATGTCCGGTTGCGGACATTTGCAAGCATAATAAGAAGTAGAGGGAGGCGTTATGCCTCCCTTTTTGTCGGCGCATCGCCGTATGCGTAAGGAGGACGCAAAAGGGGGTAGACAACCAGTTGCGCAGGTTTTCTACCCCCTCTTGGACTCCCCCGTTTTCCTTGCACAAGCCCGACTTGCGCTCAAGGTCGCCGATCAGCCTTACGGCTTCCGGCTCTATTCGCTTTGGGAAGCGGTGCCTATAGATACCGCACCACTCTATCGGTTGGTGGAATAGAGCGGTGCCTTCAATGTGGGCGGTGTGTTCGCGCCAACCCGCGCGAATCTTTTTTTGAGCGCGCGGGGAGCGCCTCCGGCGCAAGCCAAGGAAAGGGGGAGAGCTCGAGAGGGGCGAAAACCTGCGGCGTTTGACGCTGGTTGTCGCTCCTCTCGTATTACGCGTCCCTCGGCGGCTTCGCCGCCGAAAAGAAAACCGCCGTTTTCACGGCGGCTTTATATTACTGTCCGATAGTCAGCATCGTCAGATTCGACGACGAAACAAAGCTGTCAAGGTTGTACATCACAAGCACCTTGCCGGCGCCCGACTCTTCTATCACATCCGAAACGGGCAACTTATAATACCGTAGGTCAATGATGTCAAGGTCGAAGTGCATCGCCAGAAACGGCGCGAGGGAATGACCGAAGCTGTCCTTTACAAGCACGAGCGTTTCACGCTCCTTGCCCGCTTCGGGATATATCTTCACCCTGCCGTTGTTGCCGCCGATGAATGTGCTGTATTTGTCCTTTTTGTCAAGATACGAGCGGTCATAGAAGCCGTCGAGCTTCTCACCGCTGTCAACTATCTCCGTGACAAATTCGGTGTCACCGTCGAAACGGAAAAACTCCATGCTGTCCGGACCTATCCACTTCATTCCCGCCTTTGACCAAGTCGTGCCGTAAAACTCCTCGCTCACTACCTCACGGGTGAAATACTCAAGCGGATACGGCGTTATGTCCATGGCGCGTACGATCTCGGTGTAGGCATAGTATGCGCCGAGCGTTGTCCAGTGGTGGTCGGTGCGGTAGTAGACGTAATCTCCGGCACCTGCCATGATGCCAAGCAGGTCGCGAAGGTCTACGGTTTCAAGCCCCGCAAGCCCGTCATAAATGTGCATGAACGCTTTGTCCGCAATCACTCTTGACGGATAAAGCGGATTCATATATTCCCCAAGCACATCCTGCGATCTCGGTGCCACGGCTACGAGAACCTCGGCGTCGCATTTGTCGGCAAACGCCTGCAGCGCACGGGTGTTTCTGTCCATCACCTCAAAATCAGTGAAGTCGGACTTTGCGGTGATGTTGCCGTCGGTGCCGAGGATTACGGAGTTGTTTTCCGCCTTGCCGAGCGCGATTTCCGACGCGCCCTTGATGCCCACGAACATATCACGAAGCGGCATCTGATCGGTACACCATTTTGCCACATCCGCTGTGAATTTACCGCTGACGAGCGACTCTATGCTGAATTTGGGACGCGCTTGCAGGTATCTGTTCTCCGCTTCGGAATATTCCTTGTCGGGTGAAAACAGCATGACTGCGGCGAAGGTGTATATTATGAGGAGCAGGCCGAGAACCGTTATTATGTCGGATATGCGGAATTTTCTTTGTTCTTTCATACTGCCACCCCCTTAAAATCTGAAATAAAGGAACGGATTGTAGGACGAATCCACGAGATATGCAAGGCAGACAAACACAAGTGCCACGGCACCGATCGAGGCGACGGTGCGCATGATCTCCGATTTTTGTGTGAGCCTTGTGTAAAGCTTCTTCGGCAGCGGAGTTGCCGCGATGCAGAGTATTGCGAGGAATATGATGTTTCTCAAAAGGTTGTAGACATCAAGTCCGCTTGCGAAGCAGTTCACCCCAACGCCGAACATGTTTCCGAGGTGCACAACTCCCGCCGACATGTCCTCAAACACAAACAGAAGCCATCCGAAGAGCACGAAGAACAGTGTGTAAAAGCGTGACACGAGGGCAGGTGCTTTTTTGAGATACTTTAAAAGGAACGTCTTCTCTATCATGAGCAGCACGAAGTAGTAAAGTCCCCAGATAATAAAGTTCCAGCTTGCGCCGTGCCAGAAGCCCGTGAGGAACCAGACAACAAAGATGTTGCGAAGCTGTTTTGCCTTTGAGCATCTGTTTCCGCCAAGCGGAATGTATACATAGTCGCGGAACCACACGCCAAGGGAAATGTGCCAGCGGCGCCAGAATTCCGTGATGCTCTTTGAAATGTAGGGATAGTTGAAGTTCTCCATGAACTTAAAGCCGATCATCTTGCCAAGACCTATCGCCATGTCGGAATATCCCGAGAAGTCGAAGTAGATCTGGAAGAAGTAGCATATCATGCCTATCCACGCGCCGAGAACCGTACGCTCGTCCGTCGGTACCGTTCGGAAATATTCCCACAGCGCACCGGCGGTGTTTGCGAGCAGGACCTTTTTGCCCATACCGGCGATGAATGTGCGTGTGCCCTCTGCGAAAAGTGCGATACTGTGCTCACGCTCCGAGAGCTGATCGTCCACATCCTTGTAGCGAACTATCGGTCCGGCGATAAGCTGGGGATAGAGCGTGACGTACGCACCGAAGGAGGCGATATTTTTCTGTGCTCCGGTATCCTTTCTGTATACGTCGATGACGTATGAGAGCGCCTGGAAGGTGTAGAACGAAATACCTATGGGAAGTTCAAGACCGAGTGCTTTGAGTCCGGAAAGACCGGGAATCAGGCGCAGATTTGTTATAAAGAAATCGTAATACTTGAAAAATCCGAGGATAGCTAAATTTATAACCACAGCCAGAATAAGCCACGTTTTCGAGAGGCGCGCGTTATCCTTTGCCTGCGCTCTCTCCACCAAAAGACCGAGGATATAGTCAATGGCTATGGTTCCTACCATCAAAAAGACATAGACAGGCTCTCCCCAGCCGTAGAACACAAGGCTCACAGCGAGGAGTATGATATTGCGAAAACGAAACGGCACGATGTAATACAAAAACAGCGTGACCGTCAGGTATAAAAGCAGAAATTCAAGGCTTGAAAAAACCATATGCTGTCCTTTCGGAATTTTGTTTGTGTTATTTTCCCGTTTTCTCGAGAAGTTTGCAAAGACCTCTGGAAACGCAGTCGAGCGGCTCGTCTGCGACTATAACCTCGCGCTCTATTCTCTGCGCGATATATTCGTCGATTCCGGGCATCAATGCACCGCCGCCGAAAATGATTATCCGCTCGGCAACAGACTCGCTCTCGCCGTTTTTCGGGAGATTTTTAAGAAGCTTATCGAGCACGTCAACCGCGCCCTCTATCTGCGCGGCACACGGCTGAAGAAGCTCCGTGCTGTTAACTGTGACACGTCGCGGCATAGCGGTGGTTCCGTCAATACCGCTTATAACAAGCTCCTCACTCTCGTCGGCATACAGCGACAGCTTATGCTTGGCTTCTCTTGCCGCAGAGAGGGTTATGGAGATTCCGTGCTTGCTTGCAAGATATTTGCATATTCCCCCGTCCGCCGCATCTCCGGCGTTTACACTTGATTCAACTCGGAGTATTTCTCCGCCTCTTATGTAAGCCGCCTCTATGCTCTGCGCGCCGATATCGCACACGATACTGCCGCCAAACGAGTCGCGCTCATAGGCTGTGCTCTCGTATCCCGCGCCGATGAGCGCGGCAATGGGAGCTTCCACGAGCTTCACTTTTCCCACTCTGCAGTCGTTTAGCGCTGATATGAGCGCCTCACGTTCACGTCCGGGGAATGTGTGCTTGACTGCGGCGATAACATGCTTTTTCGCCCCCGGGACAGCGATTTCAAGACAGCGGTCGAGTATTTCCGCACAGAGATTGAAGTCTGTGATAGTGCCGTTCACGAGCGGACGGCGTATCGTTACCGCTCCGGGAGCTCGTGTGCGCACTAAAAGCGCCTGCGAGCCGACCGCAATCACGTTGCCCTTTGCATCAACAGCCGCGAGGTTCGGCTCGCGCAGAATTATTCCTTTATCCTTTTGGGAGATTTCGATGCATCTCGCGCCGAAATCCACTCCGACAAACACCGACATATTAAGTCCTCTTCTTTCCAATGTAATCGCCGGCGGCAATACCAAACTCCGCCTCAAGCAAAACGCGCAGACGGGCGATAGGCAGACCGACCACGTTATAGTAGTCGCCGTGAAGCTCTTTTACGAAAAATCCGCCGATTCCCTGTATACCGTACGAGCCGGCCTTGTCCATAGGCTCACCGCTTTGTACGTATATTTTTGCTTCCGCTTCGCTTATCTTATCAAACACCACCTTGGTTTCGACGGCATCCGTTATAACCTTGCCGCATCCGACAAGTGCCACGCCCGTGTAGACCGAGTGCGCTTTGTCAGAGAGGGAGAGCAGAGTCTGAACAGCTTCCTCCTCACTCTTCGGCTTGCCGAGAATACGCTCCCCGTCGCACACAACTGTGTCTGCACCGATAACTATCGTGCCGGATATATCGAGCGTGTCCGCCACAGCGAGGGCCTTTCTTTTAGCAAGCTCACGCACAAGCTCGTGCGGCGGCATAGGTGTGCCGATATTCTCGTCGCAGTCGGACACCTTTACGGAAAACTCCATGCCGAGCATGGACAGAAGCTCCCGTCTTCGCGGCGAATTTGATGCTAAAACAAACTCCGGTATCATTTCACAATAGCCCTTCCTATGATAATAGCGAGAATTATAAACAGAATAACGGCAAGAGTGAGATTTATGCTGAGCGCGAATGTAAGCTCCATGATGCCAAGATTGAGCGTCAGCGGTGTTTCCATGCCGAATACAAGCCCAAACGCAAGCCACGACAGCCCCTTCACTCCGCTGCACAAACTGCCAACCAACGTGCCGACAACTATGCCGACAAGCACCAGGAATGTATTGTAAAGTTTGCTTTTTGCCATGATAAGCCTCCATAGTATGTTTTATTGGGGGGGGATACGGGGGACGCGGCTTTCTTGAAAGAAAGCCTGGCAAAGAACTTTATGGGAGCTTTATGGTTTTACATAAACTCTCCGAATATAGCTTAAACGTAGGAACGTCCCCAGTAGTCGGGGCCCCGCTCGCTTCCGCTTCGCTACCCCAACGACCGTGCCGCTGTAGGCAAACATGCACCGACGCCTTTTTGCATAAATGCACACGGACAGTCGGAAAGAATTGCGCACGCGCAATTCTGCCTGTCCCTACGGTGTTACTGTTACCGAACATACGCGGCTCAATTCTAACTCGGCGTGGGAGCGAAGTTGGCGAAGCCAATCTTTTGCGTTCCGCGCTCTGCGTTTGTGCGTAAAGATAGCTGTGTGTAAGCGCGAAGCGCTCACTGCACGGTTGCCGGGGTGGGGGACCCGGCTACTGAAGCCGTAAAAACGTTTACGCGAAGCATCCCCAGCGAATGCGTTATATAAAGTTCTTTGCGCCACTTTCTTTTGGGGAAAGTGGCAAATCGTTTCCCTATACCTACTTCTTCCCCGTAGACCCGAACCCACCCTCGCCGCGTTCGGTTTCGTCGAGCTTGTCGGAAAGGATAATGTTTGCCTGCATTACGGGCATGAACATAAGCTGTGCCATGCGCTCACCTGCGGCGACTGTGTATGCGGTGTCGGATATGTTGTGAAGCGAAACGCATATCTCGCCGCGATAATCGCTGTCGATAACACCGATGCCGTTTGTTAATGTCAGTCCGTGCTTTATTGAAAGTCCGCTTCTTGCGGCGACGATTGCAACAACGCCGCTCGTTTCGGGGGCTATTGCGATGCCCGTCGGGATGAGAGAGCGCGCTCCCGGCTCGATTGTAACATCCTCGCCGGCGTTGCGAAGGTCGAGCGCCGCCGAGCCGTCGGTTGCGTACTCGGGGACGGTGACGCCCTCGCGCAGTATTTTGAGCTTTACGTTTATCTTCATTTTGGGATTCTCCTTATATTACTTTTTGCCCCGGTGACATTGCCGCAGAGGATATCCTTCGCGTATGCTCCCGTTTCGTCCGTGAAAATATAGTGTCCGCCGACAATGCGATATTTTATAAGCTCGTCACGTTTGTCCTCCATGTAAACGGGTACGCTGTTGTACATGATGTTTCTGTGGTCAAATGTGCGGCAGAGTAAGAACCTCGCGCCCTTTCTGTCGCCGAGCGGCAAAAGAGTTTTTGCTTTACATTCCTCGCAGGAATACAGGTCGCGTATCGCGCACTTTTCGAGCGTCATAAGCGGCACTCTGCCGTATATCACGGGTGCAAGACCGAGGTCGCGAAGCTGTGGCAGCGTCAGCTCGGGGGATGCGATGATATCCGCAAAACCAAGCTCATACAGCGCATCGGCTGTATAGCGGTTGTAAACGTTCATTCTGAAGTCGCCGTGGACTTCCATGCCTGCCTCTTTTGCAAGTGAGATGTGACCGAGGTTTGACACGAGCGCGTGGCGCACACCGGCATTTTTTGCCGATGAAAGCATGTCCGCTATCGCTTCCCTCTCGGAGTCGAACACTACCGGCGGAATTATCACGCCGTCAACCTTGTCCGCCATTTCCGGGCGGAAGCCCTCAAGCGGAATATAGGCTGCTATATCTTCGATGTCGTCGGGAATCTGCTCATGCGAGATAAATCTCGCGCTCTTTTCGCCCACTCGGCTTTCCTTTGGGGGCGGCGGAAGTGTGGGCAGCTCGCACTCGCGCGGCTTTGTGAGCATCGCCGCAAGCTCGTCCGTTGCCGAGCGTCGGAGTGCGTTCAGCGCCGACACGGGCATCATTAGCCCCTCGCCGAGCGTTATGTCAAGTTCTCCCACGGTAAACGGCGTACTGCCGAGCTTTTCGAGATTTTTTCTCACCGAATCCGCGTCAAGCGGACAGTTCTTCGCCGCTTCGGGAACATTTCCGCATGCGGCCGCGGTTGTGTCGCCAAGGCTTACCGTAAGCATGGACGGCTTGTCCGCTTGGATTGCCGCTTTCATTATAATGGGACGGCGGCGCGCCTTTATAAGCGCGGTGAAATCGGTGTTTTCCGTGTTTCCGGCACTCTGTGCTTTGTCCGCATCGGTGCGTATGCCGAGCATATCGCGTCCGGTTTTGCCCTTAAAGTAGCTGTCTGTAAATCCGCTTCGGGAAAAAAGTGCGCGAAGCTGTGATATCTCCGCTTCGGTTGCATTTCGCCCCTCATCGAGCAAACGGCGGTAGATGCTTGTTACGCCGTAAACGTAGTCGGGGCTCTTCATGCGCCCCTCGATTTTGAGCGACGATACGCCAAGGTCGAGTATTTCCGTGATATGACCGGCAAGGCACATGTCCTTGAGGCTGAGCGCATATGTGTCGCGGCTGTTTTTCTGGCAGGATGAATACGGCAGTCTGCACGGCTGTGCACACTCGCCGCGGTTTCCGCTTCGCCCGCCGATGAGCGAGCTTGCAAGGCACTGTCCCGACTGGGAAACGCATATTGCGCCGTGAATGAACATCTCCGTTTCGATTGGTGACTGTTTGCACAGCGTCGTCAAATCCTCGCGCGACATCTCTCTTGCCGCAACCATGCGTGTAAATCCCAGCTCTGCGAGGACTCTCGCCGCCTCGGCGTTATGTCCTGCCGC
Source organism: Candidatus Flemingiibacterium sp. (assembly GCA_045636265.1). GTDB lineage: Bacteria > Bacillota > Clostridia > Oscillospirales > CAG-272 > Flemingiibacterium. Next base: position 6,455 of record JAZTXD010000004.1, on the reverse strand, counting down.
CTGCGTTGAAGCGTGAAGCTCCATGTCGGGGAAATATCGGCGTATAAGTCTGGCCGCGCCAATATCGGCAACGATGAGCGCATCCGCTCCGAGCGTGTAAAGAGTGTGCACGTAGTTAAGCACATCCTCCATTTCACGTGTGTGGACGAGCGTGTTGAGTGTTATATTCGTTTTTACGCCGTATAAACGGCACTTTTTTATGGCATCGGCAAGCGCGTCACCGACGAAATTTTTCGCGTTCATTCGCGCATTGAAGGCTCCGCCGCCGAAGTAGACGGCATCTGCTCCTGCCGCGATTGCGGCATCGAGTGCCTCGGGCGAGCCTGCCGGAGCGAGCAGCTCGGGGATGCGTTTTGTGTCGTTCATTAAATAACCGTCGCTTTCCGCTGTAAACACTGTTATTTTTTCAAAAGCTATTGAAATCTGCCTTCATTTGAGCTATAATATACTTGACGGCAGTATCGAGTAATGTATATATTATAATACATATTATCCGATTTGTCAATTAACTTACGCATAAGGAGAGAAACATAATGAAAAAGCTTTCACTTATACTTTCGCTTGTAATCTTCTGTACCGCGATTTTAGCTTCCTGCGGCACCTCTGCATACACTCCCGGTACATTAACCGAAACGGGATATTCAAGCGACTGGCTAGGACTCGAATTCGTTCCCGCCGAAAACATGGTAATGGCAAGCGCCGCCGAGCTTGAAGAGATGATGAACCTCACCGGTGAAGAAAAGCAAAATCTCGACTGGTCGCAGGTTATTGAGGCATATGAGATGATGGCGAGCGATCCCGTGAACGGCGACAGCGTTGTGGTAATGGCAGAAAAGCTCTACGATAAGAGCACCACCGTCGGTGATTTTATAGAAAATCTCAAGGAAGAAATTTCGGCGCTCAGCGAGCTTGGAATAACCTACGGCGAGGGCGGCACGGTTACGATTGGCGGGGAGAAGTACACCCGATTTGAGTATGGAATATCCTTTGGCGGAATGACAATCTCGCAGACAAGCTTTCTCCGCAAGCTTGACGACAGAATGGTTGTAATTACGATAACATCGTCGAGTGAGGATGCGCAAGAGATGTTCCTTTCCTGCTTCAAGGCGAAATAACGAAAGGCAGTTTTTTGCAGAAAAGTGTTGCAATTTAGTTCGTTATATGTTATAATATTTTAGGTGACGGCACTGAATGTCAGCGTCAGCCGCCGTATAATTTCAATTCAAGGAGAAATCAATATGAAGAAATTCGCGTTACTTCTCGCATGTGCTATGCTTTGTACATCGCTTATTACATCCTGCGGCACCACTATACCGAAGATTGACAACAATGACGGAGCAGACGATATAGCTGCAAATGACACCAAGGTGGCTTACGCTCCCGGTACAACAAGCGAAGCCGGCTACTACAGTGACTACATAGGACTTGAGTTTGTACCCCAGGGAACCATGGTAATGGCTACACAGGACGAGCTCAACGAGGCAATGGGAATCGGTGCAGAGGCTGTCGGACTCGACAAATCGAAATATGATTGGGAAACCATCGGCAACGCATACGAAATGATGGCTACCGATATTACAACCGGAAGCAACGTAATCGTAATGGCTGAAAAGCTCGCGCTCAAGAATATCAGTATGGATCAGTATATCGAAGCGCTTAAAACACAGTTTGAAGCTGTTGACGGAATGACTGTAACCTTTGACAGCGTAAACGAGATTACATTCGCGGGCCAGACATACACACGTATCGATCTCAGCACAGCGGTAAGCGGTATAACCATAAAGCAGGTTATGCTTCTTCGCAAGATCGAAGACCGTATGATCGGCATCACTGTAACCGCTGTAACCGAGGGTGACGACGAGGTGCTGCTCTCCTGCTTCAAAGCAAAATAAACCGTAAATATCTTTGCCGATTGGTGTTGGCAGCACCAATCGGCTTTTTTAGTACACACCGTGTGAAATAAGCGAGTTTTTTTCAAGAAAGTATTGCAATTCAGTTCGTTATATGCTATAATGTGAGCGATAGGGCAGATGCGGGGAAGACCGCATATATCCGCAAGGCCTGTGACCGAATTCTCTGCATCACGGTAAGCGGGTATACGGACGGAAAATCGGATGTTTTCCCCTCCTGCTTCAAGGCAAAATAAGTATATAAACTGCCCGTTGGTGCGAGCTGTGCCAACGGGCGATATTAACAAAGCGGCGCTCGCCGCGAAAGGATATTTGCAAAATGAGCATACTCAAAAACAAAGCACGCATAGTTGTAAAAATAGGTTCAAACACGCTTACCCACACAACGGGTAATCTTGACCTTCGCCGTATGGAGCTTCTTGTTCGCATACTGTCCGATTTCAAGAACGCGGGACATGAGGTGGTGCTCGTAAGCTCGGGCGCGGTTGCCGCGGGTATCGCAAGACTCGGGCTTGGACGCAGACCCCAGAGTACAGAGGAAAAGCAGGCGCTTGCCGCTATCGGTCAGGCGGAGCTTATGCAGGTTTACGAAAAGTTTTTCGCAACCTACGGTCACACCGTCGGTCAGATGCTCATGACCAAGGATATCATCGACAGCGACATCCGAAGAACCCATGCGCAGAACACGTTCCGCGAGCTTTTGAAGCTCGGATGCGTGCCGATAGTCAACGAAAACGACCCGATTTCCACCGAGGAGCTGAAATTCGGCGGTAACGACACGCTGTCGGCGTATGTTGCGCTCGTGTGCGGAGCTGATTTGCTTATAAACATGTCGGATATCGACGGTCTTTACAACTGTGATCCGAGGGACAATCCCGAGGCGAAGCTTATCGACCGCGTCGACGTTATCGACGACACGGTTATCTCCTATGCCGGCGGCGCGGGAAGCGACCGCGGTACGGGCGGGATGATAACCAAGATAAAGGCGGCGCAGATCGTCACCGAGGCGGGTATCCCGATGCTTATTGTCAACGGAAAGAATCCCGAGGTGCTCTACCGCATAATGGACGGCGAGCATGTGGGTACATATTTTGCGGCGAGGAGATAAGATCTTAAATGACATCTTTTAAAAAGGTATTCAAAGAATACGCGCTTTGCGTTTTAGGCGCATTCTGCGTTGCGCTCGGAGTATATTTCTTCAAGTTCCCGAATAGCTTTTCAACGGGCGGTGTTTCGGGTATCTCCGTTGTGCTGGGCAACTATTTTATGCTCTCGTCAGCTAGCCTTATTGCAACTGTAATAAACATGATAATGCTCGTTGTCGGCTTTGCATTCCTCGGGCGCGGATGCGGAATAAAGACGGTTATCGGTTCACTCACCCTCTCGGGCGCGCTCATGCTTTTCGAGTGGATAATTCCGCTGACTTCACCGCTCACCGATGAGCCGCTTCTTGAGCTTATTTTTGCAATCGGTTTGCCTGCTGTCGGCTCGGCGATACTCTTCAACTGCGACGGCTCCACGGGAGGCACGGACATTCTGGCGATGATACTCAAAAAGCACGTGAGAATGAACATCGGCACAGCGCTCTTTATAAGCGACGTTGGAATAACGCTTCTCGCGTTCCTCTTCGGCGTGAAAACAGGACTTTTCTCTCTGCTCGGACTCATTATCAAAACACTTTTCGTTGACTCCGTTATCGAAAACCTCAACATGTGCAAATGCTTCCAGATAATAACCGACACTCCCGATGACATAACAGAATTCATCACGTCAAAGCTTGGCAGAAGCTGTACGGTCATCGAAGGCATGGGCGGCTTTACTCACGCCCGTAAATACATGATAAGCACAGCTATGCGCCGTTCCCAGGCGGCACAGCTTCAGAAGTACCTCAAAGCCAACCACCCCAAAACTTTTATGATGATAACCAACTCAAGCGAGGTTATAGGCAAGGGATTCCGCGGACTTTGATGGGACGAAGGACGATTTGCTACTTTCTTGGAAGAAAGTAGCACAAAGAACTTTATAAACGCATCCGCTGAAGATGCTTCGCGTAAACGGCTTTACGGCTTCAGTAGTCGGGGCCCCTTCCCCAACAACCGTATTGCGCTAAACGGTCGTTTAGCGACATCTTTATGCGTAAACGGTGGGAACCCTCATCAGTCGCCTTCCGGCGACAGCTTCCCCCAGGGGAAACCTCTTGAGGCTCCAATCTAACTACGGCACCAGCGAAGCGAGGTGCCCCTCGCGTTTACGCGTATAGGTATCAGTGTGTAAGCGCGAAGCGCTCACAGCACGGTTGCCGGGGTGGGGGACCCGGCTACTGAGGACGTTACTGCGTTTACGGAAGGTTCGAAGCGTTTATCCCCTGAAATAAAGCCCCCTATAAAGTTCTTTGCCAAGCTTTCTTTCAAGAAAGCGTAAAACGCGTCCCCAACTAAAAAAGGAGGAGCACAGTGGCACTAACGTTTGACACGAACATACAGTATATGCGCGGCGTGGGGCAGACCAGAGCCGCTGCGCTTTCAAAGCTCGGCATTGTAACTGTCGGGCAGCTTTTATATCATTTTCCGCGCGGATACGAGTTTCGCGGCAACGTGAAGCCGCTTGCTATGGCGGAGGCGGGCGAGGTTGCCTCGTTTATATTAACGGCGGCGACGGACGTGCGCAACGCGACCTTGAAGCGCGGCATGACCTTGTCAAAGCTGCGTGCGTTTGACGCGTCCGCGAGCGCGGAGATAACATTTTTCAATCAGCCTTATATCAAGGATACAATAGTAAAAGGCGGCGAATACCGCTTCTACGGTAAGCTTTCGCGAGAGGGGAATAAGCTCATCCTTTCCTCCCCGACCGTTGAACCGGTTGTAGAGGGCGTACCGCTGCCACCGCTTGTGGCGGTTTATCCGCTGTGCGCGGGGGTTACACAGAAGTTTATAGCGAAGCTCGTTGCCACAGCGCTTTTGGAGCTTGGCGACTCCATGCCGGATATACTCCCCGAAAACGTTCGCGAGGAGAACGGACTGTGCGGCATCGGAACCGCGCTTCGCGGAATACACAATCCTTCCGACTTCAAGGTTCTCGAGCGCGCAAAACGCAGACTCATTTTCGAGGAGCTTTACAAATTTGCACTCGGTGCCGGCGAAAAGCGTGACAAGGTGCAGACCGCGCCGAGGATGACGGACACGGATATATCCGAGCTTGCCGCGAAGCTGCCGTACACGCTCACCGGAGCGCAGTCGCGTGCTATCTCCGAGATAGCGGCGGATATGGCATCGGGTGTCCCAATGCGAAGACTCGTGTCGGGTGACGTTGGAAGCGGAAAGACGGTTGTTGCCGCGGCGGCGGCATACATTGCCGCGAAGAACGGCTGTCAAAGCGCAATCATGGCGCCCACGGAGATACTCGCAAGACAGCATTTTTTGGACCTTTCGCCGCTTCTCGAAAAGCTCGGCGTAAGGGCGGCGCTTCTCACCGGCTCGAGTAAGGGTAAGGCGCGGCGTGAAACGCTTGCGGCACTCGCAACGGGCGAGATTCAAGTGCTCATCGGAACGCACGCGCTTATAAGCGAGGACGTGAATTTTGCTAACCTCGGGCTCGTTATATGCGACGAGCAGCACCGCTTTGGTGTAGGTCAGCGCGAGGCGCTTCTGTCAAAGGGCGGCGGTGACACCTGTCACCAGCTCACTATGAGCGCAACGCCCATACCGAGAACGCTTGCAATGTTCTTCTACGGCGACCTTGACATGTCCGCGCTTGACGAGATGCCAAAAGGTAGGCAGAGGGTGGAAACCTTCGTTGTGGACGAGGGATACCGTGAACGCCTTTGCGCGTTTATCACAAAACAAAAGGTGGAGGGACACCAGACGTATGTTGTGTGCCCGTCCGTTGAACCGCCCCAGAGCGGCGAGATAAGTCAGGAAGATATCAAACTCTTTGACCTCGGATACGATATAAACGAGGTCATGCGCCCGAAAAATCCCGTGAAAGCGGCGACGGAGTGGGCAGAAAAGCTGTCGGAGATGTTGCCGGAGCTTGTTATCGGATGCGTGCATGGAAAACTAAAGGCATCCGAAAAAGATGAGATAATGACGCGCTTTGCGGCGGCAGAGATTGACGTCCTCGTTTCAACCACGGTCATCGAGGTTGGCGTGAACGTCCCCAACGCAACGCTTATGATAATAGAAAACGCCGAACGAATCGGCCTGTCACAGCTTCACCAGCTTCGCGTACGCGTGGGACGCGGAAGCGCGAAGTCGTACTGCGTGCTCGTGTCGGATGTAAAGGGCGACAGCTCCGCCGGCGAGCGGCTTAACATGATGAAGAGCACCTACGACCGCTTCAAAATTGCCGAGTATGACCTCGGTGCACGCGGCCCCGGCGACTTTTTCACAAACGGCGACGAAACCCGTCAGCACGGCGAGCTTCGTTTCAGACTTGCAAACCTCGGCACGGATATGGAGCTTCTCAATGCGGCGGTCAGCGCCGCGCAGGCTGAGAGGGGTAACCCTCATCCGGTTTTCGCCGAAAATGCGAAAACCACCTTCCCCC
>JAZTXD010000003.1:0-43902 GCA_045636265.1 Candidatus Flemingiibacterium sp. | reverse complement strand
TTCCCATTGAACGCCGTATCCGTGGTTCTCCATGTACTCAATGAACTCATCCTTGGACGCACTGAACGCGATTCCCAGGAACGCGGTGTAGATCAAGTCATCCTTCCACTTCTTTTTCTTGCCGGCACGGGTGTCCGTTTCTGTAACGGAGACACCGTAGCGGCGGCAGAGTTCGTTGGAATGTGCTTTGAGCGCATCCAGATCCGACCGCTCCATGTGCAGCTTCCTGCCGTTCTCATGGGACACGGAGTTGACGATGATGTGGTTGTGCAGATGCTCGCGGTTGGTGTGGGTGACCACCAGCACCTGATAGCCTTCGAAGAAGTGGGCGAATTCATAGCCGAGATTGTTCGCGGCGTAGGGGTCGATATCATCCTCGGGCGAGAAGGACTGCACGATATGAAAGTAGGTTCTGCCGTCGGTCTTGCCGAAGCGGAGCTTGGTCAGCTCAAATTCCTTCTGCGCCGGCTCGGTCATGCAGTCCTTGCCCGCAATCAGATGCGCTTCCGTCTTCTCTTTATCGAGGACATAGTTGAACACATCCGAGAGCGAACCCTTGCCGACTTTGATTTTTACGATCGCCATACCTCACGCTCCCTTCATTTTTTCGGTGAGCAGATCGTAGAGCTTTGCCAGCTCCTGCTTGGTTTCCTCAAGATTCACGGCGGTGAGTGTTCCTTCGTTGACCCGCCACGTGAGCTGATTGAGATTGTTTCCGATGTGTCTGAGCTGCCTGATCGCCGCATCCACGCCGGGAATGACGATGATTTTTCGCCCGAACACGCAGTCCCGACAGTACACGGAGAGCAGTCGGCAGGAGCCGTAGGCAAGCTCCTCCAGCTTTTTGTATTCCTCTTCGGTGACACGGAAGGTCACCCGTTTGGTTTTGTTGTCCTTCATTTTGTACCTCTCTTTCTTTATAGGGGTGTGGGCTTAGCCCGCAATGCCTTCGGTCATGGACGGCTTGACCGACAAAGGCGAAACTTGCGACGGTACCTCCGACAGCTCCTCTGTGCAGTCATTTTCATCAATGCAACATTGCAGAGTACACGGGGCGGTGTCTTCTTCAAGAATGCAATCTTCCGCCTTGTCTGCGGCTGGCACTGCAATGTTACAATCTTCATCGCTGTTTCCCGCACGGTCCGGCATCGCCCAGAACCACCCTTTGCCGATCTTCTTTGTGACGATGCCCGGGATTCTGCTTTTTGCCTCGTTGACCGTTCGCGTGGAGATGCTGCGCTCCTTCGCTTTTGCGTGAATCTGTTCCGCCGCGACATATTCACCGGAGGAGAGCATATCGCGGATCAAATCCTCCGCCGCATCTCCTTTCGTTTCCGTCCCACCGCCGCTGAGAAGCTCGTCTGCGGTGATCTCATCAAAGCCCTCCAGCCAATGGAAGCCTTCTTCGTTGCCGAGATTGAACGCCAGCGGTTTTCCTTCCGGCGCCAGCGAGGATTTATCATGTACCACCACGCGCACGTTCGGCTGCTTACGGATTCTGCCGACGAGAAGTACGCTTCGCGCCGATGCACGGAAGTCGATGGTACCGAGTCCGCGGTATGCGCTGCTGGTTCCTTTCGTTTTATTCAGATGTCCGATGAAGACAATGGCGCAGCCCGTTTCCTCCGCCACTCTCGCCAGCGCACGCATCACGGTGCGGATCTCGTTCGCGCGGTTCATGTCGGTATCCTCACAGACGTAACCCTGGATCGGATCGAAGATCGCAAGCTTTGCGTTCGTAGCGCGGATCGCCGCTTCGATGCGCTCATCCTTCAGCGTCAGAACATCGGTGTCCTCGCAGATGTTGAAGATGAGGTTTTCATTTGCCTCTGCTTCGATCAATCGCGGCTTGACCGTGTCGCCGAGCCCGTCCTCTGCGGTCTGATAGATCACGCTGATCGGTTCGCGCTCTTCCATGCCGGGGAACCCCGTCCCGTTGGAGCACGCTGCGGCGAGACGCAGACCAAGCGTTGTCTTGCCCTCACCCGGATCACCTTGAATGATTGTGATCTTCCCGAAGGGAATATACGGATACCATAACCACTCCACCTCCTGCAGTTCGATCTCGGACATTTTCTGGATTTTCATTTCTGTTGTCATTCATTTCTCCTTTTCATTTGTTGTTTCACATCATTTCTCTTGTCTGTTTTTGTGTCGGCTGAATCATGGCCATCACTCCTTTCCGAAGTTTATGTATCGAATTTTCTGAAAACAAAAAGACCCATACACAATGCACAGATACGGAAACACCAATAAGCGAACGTACTCGTTCGCTTAAAAAGATGTTCCGTGCCTATGTATTATGTATGAGTCTAAAACTCGTGTGTATATGCGTATGAAATGCGTCTGAAACGCTGTGTGGCTCCCGAAAGAGCACGGTGGCACTTTATGACATCTATTCAGTTGTTTAAGCCTCTCTTTGAAAAAGAGGAATAATAGTATAACACAGATTTTCAAATCTGTCAATAGTTTCTCGCCTGTTTTTTTAAAAAATTCTGAATATTTTTTTGAGAAGTGGGTATACTATATTATTTTTCATAAAAAGTATACGGATGCGGTACAGGCGCGACACGTTCGCGCACACGCGCCCGTTGTGCGGAGATGGCGTTTGTTTCGGGCACAAATCCGTAGTTCGGGACAATCGCCACACACGGCGTTTTACGCGGTCACACGGCGCAGGATAGAGGGCGGCGTGTTTCACGTCGCCCTTTGTGTGGTGAGATTTTCGTGGTGGAGACGCCCTAACAAAACGCGAGGGTGTCTCTGCATGTTTCAAAAATGCTTTACGGAAGGGTAACCCGTTTCGGGGTAACCTTTAGATCGGAAGGAGGCGATCATTCGTCGCCCCCTGTTGTCATCACCTCGATGATGATTTTTACGCCGAGCGTAAAGCCTTTGACGAATGCCTCGCGCTCGGTCAGATCGTGCATCTCGGTTGTGCAGTCGGCGTATTTTTCGAAGATGTCCTTTTCTTCTTCATTCAGCCGGGAGAGCAGGTCCTCCTGGTGCCGCACCACCAGCGCCAGCAGTTCTGCGTATGCGCTATCCTTCTTGAACGGCCGCTCCCACGGCGAGATGTTGCCGAACCACAGGTCTTCAAGGATGTTCATGCTTCTACCTCCTTCCTAAAGCAAGAGCGGCTCCGTCTCGGGAAATCCCGATTCAGAACCGCTCCGGTTATGTTTTGTGTTTGTTCCTTCTGTGTCATGTGTTGTACCTCCTTTCGTGGCAGTACACACAATATCACAGAAAGGGATGGAAGTCCAGAGAGAATGGGGTGGATTTTTTATACGCCATACTTTTATACGTAAATCTTGCGCTATTCTATTCTCCGGACATTACCCTCACATCTATGCTTTTTTTTATTACCAAGTTCCCATCAATAAGAATAGACACATATCCTTTAACCAGCATTCCTTTGTCGATACACGACATAAACTCTTTGTAAAACTCGGTATTGTGATCGATTCGTATTTCCTTCAAATATGGATTCAAGGATACTATCATAAAGCATACCTTATAGCCGCGAGACAATAATTCTTGGATTTTTGAAAGTTGTTGAAGAGTTCTCTCGGAATAAACCGTAGGAAATATACCGGGGCTGATCATAGAAATAATACTTTTTATTTCTATGATGGTGTTCGTATCCTTTATGTAAATATCCGTCTTGTAGTCGTCAATTTTATGCTCAGCAAAAATTGTTTTTCTTTTCCCAAGATACGAAAAACGACGAGTGTTCAGACTATTTACTATTGCAGAGTTAGCCATTGAAGTATTCAAAATTAGATAACTTCTCTTAAATGGAACAGCAAATAATGCATACGGTGTTCTTGAATTTGGGGTTAGCGTGGGTATAAGCAAAACAGTTTTCCCCTTCAAATCAAGGAAATTGCTCAGATGACATGAGGAAGGGACATAGCAAACGGTTGATTCTCCATTTATGAGAACCTCGCAAAGGAATCGGTTTTTTAATTCTTTTACGAATACACCCTTGATATATTTTGAGGATTTTTCAACCGTTTGCATTTCATCACCTTCTATATCACAATAAATGTTCAATAAATTCAGACAACTCGTCCTCGGAAATATATAGTCCCTGCATTCTCATTGTATCGCTATCAGTTACCATCAGCATATCGCCTTTTCCAAGAAGATTTTCAGCTCCAGACATATCTAAAATTGTTTGAGAGTCTGTATGCGAAGGAAGTCTAAAGGAAACGCGGAAAGGGATAACAGCCTTCAAGGCGCCTGTGACTATCTGTGCCGACGGCCTTTGTGTGGCAATAATCAAATGAATTCCTAAATTGCGAACTCTCTGTAATAGCATCAAAAGGTTCTTCTCAAACTCCTTTCTATTGCCTTGCATTTCAGCCGCCTGAATCAAGTCTGAATACTCATCAATAACCACAACAAGTCGCTTCATTCTTGCTTCGGGATTCTTTTGATTATAGGATTCAATATCCTTGCTTCGGCAGGATCGTAAAGCAGCAGTGCGCTCTTCCTTATCAACGGTATTGATTTGTTGAATTTTCTCCAGAGCTTCTTCTGCGTCTATAACAACATGTCCACCGTAAAGATGAGGAATACCCTCAAAGAAAATGAAGTCGGTTTGCTTGGGATCTATAATAAGAACCTCTAATTCTTCAGCAGTGTGCTGATGGAGCAGGCTTACCAATATTGAGTGTAGGAATATTGTTTTACCTGAGCCTGTAGTTCCAGCAATCAGCATGTGCGGTGCTTTCGAGATATCCATTATTTCAAACTTGCCATCCGGCTTTTGACCTGCAACAATATTCAAGGCACCGGTCTTGCTCGATGTCAAGGTGAGGTTTTCTAATAGACTAATCGCTTTACCTGAGTGAGTAAAGGGGACGTCTACCGAAATATACTTGGTGCCCTTTATATGGTTGATAAGAATTTCACCATTTGCCTCCAGTTGGATGCCGATATCCGTTTTGTATCGTTCAAGTGAGCGTACGGTTTCGCCAGATTTGAGTTCGATTGGGAATCTTGTAAATCTCGCTGCCTCCTGAACCATCTCAGGCTTTATGGGGTAAGCATTTATGCCGTAATCCTTAAAGACTTTATTGAGCTTAATGCACTTTTCTTCGATAGCTCTGCGTGCATCACTATCGTTTATTGTATTGATTTCTATTGAAATAGCCTCGCTCGTTGAAGTCGATGAAGGGACATCATTTGGAACATTGCCTCTGCTCGAGTCCGATAAATCATGCTGAGAAACGGAAGCTTCGGCAGGAATCAATTCCGTGTTTTCTTCGGACGCAGAATTATCCGGGGCCTCTTCGGAATGCTCCTCTATTAGGTCTTGGAAAACGGTCGCAGGTACAAATTCCAGATTGGAAATTATTGCTCTAATCTCATCACTACCAATGGTGTCTAAGCAATATTTCTTGCCCGAAAATTCATCTCTTCCGTTGTAGATTTTTGCCGAGCTATCGGCGTTCTCAAAATCAACAAAGGCAATGCTTTTATTGATTTCCACATTGAACTCTCCAGCAAATAGAGCGTTGAGCATTTCAGAGTATTTCAATTTTAGCGCAGGCGTCATATTCGATTGGAACAACGCCTCAAAGACCTGCTCTCGCAATATTTCACGTCTTGATACGGTTGTGATTTTTTCAGTTGCGCCAAAAATTTCACGGGCAAGTGCTTCCAATACAGATACCTGTTCAACAGCATGCCCCCAGATTTCATCGTCCTCAATCTTAAAGGCGTTTTCGCTATTTGAATAGGTCTTCACCTCTACGATATCGACAATAGCCTCATCCGTTTGGGGATTCAATCTGATACCTATTAAATCTGGCAAGGTCCTTTCTTCTCTGTCGGAGAGCCATTCCTTTGCCATTTGAGTATCCAAGCCTACTAAAAGAGCATCTGGGTGCTTATGCTTATAGTGAATGGCTGAAATTGCGATACCCAAACTACCTTTTCCATGATTCGCATCAAAAATCCGGTTAGAGGTGTGGGATGCAATACTTAGCAGGCCATCATCGTTTATTTCTCTGATGGCTTGAATGATTTCTTTGATACCCTCTGATTGAGGAATATAGTTCCCCAAATCCTTAATCAGTGTTTCGTACCCAAGAATAAACTTTTGACAGTTGCTCGAATAAATGCCTATTGAGCGATAATCATTCTCTTTATAGTATAGCTTTTCGCTCGCAGCACGAAGAGATACATCCCAGGTTTTTAGGCTTTGGTCTAAAATTATTAACCAATCCGCTCTTTTCAAAAATGCATTATACGTATCAATTTTAAGAGGAGTATTGAAATACGTTGCAGTATGACTAAAGGCGGATGGATGCTCGTTTAGCTTTTCAATAATACTTGAATAAACACTGAATATGCTACCTTCGCTTGCCGGTCTAATTTCAACATTATCCTCCAAGGGATTGTATTTGTAAATCTTGGGAACACACAGAGGATGGATATGAACTCGACGGTTGTTTTGTGCTGTTTCTATTTTGACCTCATTGGGGTCGAAAATTATCAGCATATGCTGCTCGTGGGAAAGATCATCGAGGATTTTTGAGTAGTTTTTCTTTTGATCAACAATGCGAAGCTTAAAATTCAAGGAGCGTTTACCCTTGTATTTTCCAAGCATTCCGTCGTTAAGTGAATCATCATCAATTTCCACCCAATCAGCGGAAGCCTCTTTGGTTCTGTAAATAGAAATATCAATTCCTTCAATGTGGAAATCTCTATCGCTATTTAACAGCTTGAGCATAGATACAATGGTCTCTACTGATGGTGGATCAACAACGCATATTTTAAGCATCATACCAGCATGAGGGTATAGGCAAAGATAGCGGATAATTGCTTCTTTGAGTGCGTCTATGCCACTTTCACTCTGATTGATCTGCTTTTTCGTGGAATATACGGGGAGTGAGCCAATTCTACCTGCCAGTGGTAAAAAGGCTGCTGTTCCGTTTGTTATTGTGGAGGGCAAAAGAATAACCGACAGAGGATCTGGAATGTCCTCAGCCTTACGAATGATGAAGGCTTTATCGCTATCATCCAGATAAGCCTCTTCAGTTTCATTTACACCCTTGCTTGACAAAATCTCTTTCCCCAATTCAACATACTTCCACAAGTACATAGGATTCAAGGGAGTGGGAATAGCATGATATTCAGATTCACCTACAACAAAGACATAGTCCAACGACATAACGGTATTAATAATTGCCTTTGCGTTGGATGGAGCAATTTGCCAAATCTTCGGGAAATCATCGTTGATAGCCGCTAAAAGCTTTTCATAAGCTTTGATATATTCGGCAAACTCCTTGTGCTTTGCTAAAACCTGAAGCATTGGAACATCCTGCAGTCTTTTGCGATATGGAATCAACACAGATCTGGCTTTCAAGAAAGCTCTCAAGCAATCGGAAATAGATTCTCCATCAGAAACCATAGTGCTGATTCTTGATAGGTTTTCCCACACGGTATCAAGATAATCTCTCTTTAGGTCGAGTGATTCAAATTTCGCGCTGTTTTTTATTGCCTCGTCAGGAGTTTCAACATTTGCATATATTACTGAGCCATAGCTATCGTCTGTTGCAAATTGACTTGCGATCTTTTCGGTTGTAGGTTCAACCTTAAATTGCATCTTGGTGTTATCCACATCGACATCAATTCGTTCGCTTTTGGCGGTGTTTTGACGATTATCCACCTTGGTTTCAAGTTCGTCCAAAATGTCATCGATTCTTTGAGAATTATCATCAAAAACGAGCTGAGCTGCCATTGATGTGGGTCTAACGACTGGAGTCTTAGTCCGTTTAGGCTTGTCCGGATTATCTGGACGATTATTCTCTTTGACAGCCTTTAAGCATTCCTCTATATCTTCAATATCCATTTCCTTCAAAAGCTCGATGTTTCGGGTTTTGTAATATCCTAAAATAAGACGAGGGATACTTTTATTAGAGGTGCTTTTAGCATAATAATTTGTAATGCTTTGTCTCTCTGCCTGTTCCAAATTACCGATGCGTTCAACAATTGCATGGTTCCTTCTGATTTTTGCTACAAAATCATCAGTGCAAGGATTTTTACTATCCAAATTTTTGTCAGCGCACAGTCCCAACATATAAAATTTATTCTTGAGCACGGTAGGCAGATCTGCCGGATCGGCCTCATTTAAGGCCTCAAGATATTCAATAACTCGCTCAAAGCTGAGAATGCTTTGAATGTTTTTTCTCTTTAATGCAGAAATAAGAGAATCAATGACAGAATTCGAGTTGGTTAACGCATCCTGAACATATTTACAGCTATTGGTGTACAAGGTGGAAAGATTTATTTCATTAAACCACCTTAAGGACGAGAGCTTTTCCAGTTCGGCTCTCTTTACTATAAGAATTCGAAAAACATCTTCGTTGCCGCTATTTCGCGAATCCTCAGCTGCCTCAACTGTATAGCTGTAGGTTAAATTATCGACATTGGGCAAGGACGCGGCAAGGACTTCTTGTGCCTCTCTCGAAAAGCCAAGAAAGTACAATTCGAGCTGTCGCGTAGAGCTTAAGCCTTCAGCAAAGCGAACGTAATCAAAATCAGGAATGTTGATTAAGGATACACCGTATTGCATAGCCCTTGCACGTTCATTCACAAGACTTGTAATTATTTTTGTTAATAATTTTTTGCTCATATTATAACCTCCAGCCAATCAAGGTAACGCCATCTGCATATCTCTTTGCAAGGCCAAGCGACATGTATGTATCTGCCAGACGTTGAGCATTTAGGGAAAGATCTCCTCTTAAATCTCCAGGTGTTGCTTGTGCAATGTTGTAGCTCTCGAGAATGCTATATTCCTCGTCAGCATTAGCACCCAGTAACAAATTGTACGAGGAGACCGCCTTCTCACTCAATTCTTTAAGCTCAATACCATTTTCCAGATCATCTGCAGATAAAATACTCAATGTTATCGTTTCAAGGGTGAAGCTGTTAATCAAATATCTTTTCACCTTGGCGCGGTTACCCTTGGGTCCTATCAAGCCACAGCGAGTACCCAAAACTCGGCAATAGTCGGACGGAGAATTGCTTTTATATCTGAACGTGTATAGCGCAATCTGCAGTGCATGAGAAAGTGCCATTATAGGTGTTTCGCCTTCTTCGCAAAAGCTATGGAAATAGCTTTTGATTGCTCCTTTGATTTCGTCCTCCTGTGTCGCCCTGCTGATAGACATTTCATCGATCCACTTTTCACATGTGGCAGAATCGTTTGGATTTACAATTTCTAACTTTATTATGTTGTATATTGTGTTGACAAAATAATCCTCTACTGACTTTTTGGCAAAGGTATAGGAATGCTCACTGGCTTTTTTGATCGAATCAAAATCACCACCTGAATCCACAACAATAGGAGGGTTGGCTCCATTATACTTTGCATGGTTTGCATGTGTTAAATATGCAAAGGTGGCAAATCCAGCAAAGCAAATCATTCGACGCAAAACAAGCAAGGTGTTTCGTTCTTCGCCCGTTTTTTGGATATTGATTGCCAAACGATCGAAGCCATCTCTTAATTTAGCCTTATAGGAATCCCATTTGATTTCATCTTCATTCAGAAATTCTACATCTCCAAGGTGACGCTTTGCCTCCTGAGATGGAAATGCTATGATTGGATTTATAAGCTTCGTCAAATCATCCGAATCATTTTTTAATGCCTTTTTAATCAAATCAATCGCAGGAGATCGCTTCCCATCTATCTCCTTACACAGAATTCCATATATGAAATCACCAATATGAGCCTCGGAG
Source organism: Candidatus Flemingiibacterium sp. (assembly GCA_045636265.1). Lineage (GTDB taxonomy): Bacteria > Bacillota > Clostridia > Oscillospirales > CAG-272 > Flemingiibacterium. Next base: position 34,143 of record JAZTXD010000003.1, on the reverse strand, counting down.
GATATTCTTTTCTTTAATAACCAATGAGAAGATATCGTCATTACAGAAAAGTCATATTCGGGGTATATGGTATTATCCTGATTAAATACTTCTTCGAGAAGGAAACGGAAATTTTTAACATTGTCTGGGTTTTCCAAATTGCCTTCTTGGAGGATGTCCTGATATTTTTCCACAATATCAGCCGACGATAGAATTTTATCCGATATTTGAGGCTTGGCTCTTCTTTCACTGACAATCCATTCATGCACATCCCTTGTATCACAGGTCTCTCCAGTGCAAAGTCTGAACAGTCCATTTGCGATATGTGGAGGCTTAGTGGAGTTTGAGGTTGGGTCAAATATGAGATAATCTTTTATAATTTCTGTACTCAAGCGATCTAATGTATCCGTTTTAGCCATTAATTATCCACCTCCTCAAAGCCATATTTCCCATTTTGTATGCTTATCGTCATTTTAGCATTCTTTTTTCGATTTGCAATAATGATTTCACCATCATCATTATCCTCAGTTAGTCCTTGATCATCGAGCTGCTGAAGAAAAATCGATGCCGCCTGCTCATATTGCGGTGCAAGCAACCCTATAGGATAGCCGTTTTCGATAGCATTAAGTGTTCTTAAAAAATCAATATCCAAAATCAACCTGGGCTGTTCGGCACTCCGATGCTTCAATACGATATGATCAGGAGTGTACTCCATACCCTTCACCCAATCAGCAGGACGTGGCATAAGGATTTCCAAATCGTTGGACTCTACTGTTTTGCTTGATATAGCAATTGTAGCATCTTGGCTCATATCGTATTTGTGAGTAGTCCAAATATGCAAATCTCTCTTATCGTCAGAAGAAGGAAGAAAAAGCTTATTAAGCGAATGGATTATTCTTTCTTTAATCTTTTTTCTTTGTGATTCGAAGCCGGTAAAGATGTCGGCACATTTTTTAAATTCATCAGGCTGCAGTGAAAGAAGTGCTTGTCCAGCCTCATTTTCAAAATAATACCTTCTCTTGATTGCCTTAAAGCACTCTACCGCACCTTCTACATCTTCGTCAAACCGCTTGTCATTGGGCCATACCTCTGGAGCATCTAACATCCATCCAGTTTGCAGTTCCCCATTCCATAGCTTTTCATCCAAGGAGGGAGTTGTAAGGTAAATGGGGTCAAATTGCTGAACACTTTTTAGAAGCTTATTCGTTCCGGTAAAGATAGCTGAATAATATGGCTCATCGCCATATTCATCCATTGTACAAGCTGTTATAGCAAACGCAAGAGCACCTAAGATATCTCTTGTTACGAAATGCTCGCAACCAAATGCTGCTAAATTAAATAACGTAACCACCTGTTTGCGAACAGCCTCGTTTGACAGTGCAGATATGTTTTTATTAAGAACATGATAGCCTGATCCTTCGTCCGTTAGCAAGGTCAGTAATTTTTCAATGATTTCTTCTGCCAAATTACGATCTTTGGCCAAAAGGTCTCTCTCGTTTAAGTCGATAATTGCAATTTTTCCTCCAAGAGCATGGGAAACATCATAGGAAATAACGGATTTTTTAACCGTACTGATTTCGCTATAAATTTCTGGCGATTGTGCTTTGATAGCACGACAGAGACGTAGAAAGGGATATTCATTTGCGGCGATTATCGCGGGACGATTATTATTATAGCAAGAAATGATATCCGAAGCCATACTGTCGTATTTCGTTTCTTTATTCAAATCACTTTGTACATATACATTTAATGCTGCAACTTTTTCTTGTAATGCTTTTATGATAAAGGTTTTTCCATCTCCGGGGTTTCCGGTCAGAAATATAATTCTGTTTTTGTCCAACATATCAGACACAATGTCCTCAACCTTGGATTTTAAATAGAGCAGTCCTAATTCCTCAGCACTCATATGATCTGAATAGCAGTTTTTTCCGTTATAAAGCTTTTTTACAAATTCCAAATTGCTCATATGAAGCCTCCTTTAAATATTTCCTATTAGGATTTGGTTGATATTGAAATCGTTGAGCCTTTGAACGAGATCAACATTTTGAACGCGCTTAATTGCCCAGCGGTTATACCAGTAGTCTATTAATTCTTGCGTCCTTTGAGCAACCTCTTGCTCGTTTTCTAAATCGAAGCCGTATTCTGGAGAATCTGTTAATCCCAGAAGAAATTCATTTGTATTGCTTGCCAAATTAATAGAATACACAATTCTTGGGGAGTAATGATTTAAGAAGGCATCAGCACGTATTCCTATGGAACTCAAGCCCTTACTAATCATTCTAAATCGGGGACTTGTTCCTTCACCGAAAACATGATTGATTTTTTTTCCTCCATCTTGGATTTCGAGAATTTTTGAGAATGTTGAGGTTGTTTCCTTTGAAAAATAAACTGTTCCAAAGCCTTCTGTAACTCCCATTTTTCTAAATTCCAAAACGCCTCCATTGCTTAAAGGTGCTTTAATTCTATTATACTGACTGCTTCCAACAGCGTATAAGCTGGTTGTGCCTAAATATACCAAATGGCTATCACGAATTACTTTTTTTCCTTTCATTCGTGATGCAATTTCGCTAATTTGACCCGTATATCTCTTCGTATAATCGCGAATTACAGTGGGGCTGCAAGCAAGAATGCTAATTAATTTACCTCCCAGAATCTCATTATATGGAGGGATAGATCCGCACACGATGATATCCATCATATTTGAACCAATTTTACATTTTCTGTTTGCAATTAACGCAGTATGTATCGCCCGACGTCCTTCCTCTGTAGCTAACAGGTTTTTCAAGCGCTCATAATTGTTATTACCATTAGCCGCTTGAAATACAATTTTTGTTGCCAATAGCTTTGCTAATTCAGCGGATCTCTTTCTTACAAACAGATTTGTTTTAGCTTCATCCTCCCACACAGGCGACTTCTCATTGTTTTTATTGTTTAGAGATAATGCGGCATATTGCTCGGAAATAGAATTGAGTTTATCGACCATTGCGTGCGTTGGTTTTTTTATGCGACGATCATATCCTAAATCCTTAACATATATATCAGAAATTGCGAGGTTGATATTTTTTACAAGCAAAGGATATATCTTGTCAGCATATTCATGTGCTCGCAAAAGGTGTTCCTCTTCGCTCTCGGTATAGTTAATTTCCTCAGAAATAACTGTTTTACCATCGGTGCCGCCAACAATTTGTTCATAACAGTGCTTAACACTTTTTCGATTCATGTTCTTCTTAATTGCATCCACTGTCCATCCGATATCGTTATCTCTTACGGTAAGATTCAATACTGAATTTCCCAAAGCAAAGATACCGATTATGGGATGGTAGGGTTGCAACGCATCTCTGACCAAATAATAGATATTTCGGCCTGGCATCGTTTTGTACGGAATTGACCACGTGTATCTAAAATACCGCCATATATCCGTTAACCAATACCCTGTCAAGCTATCTCTAACATTCGAAACCATTTGAATATATGGTTTGCAAAGTTGGTTATTGTTATTAATTGCATTAATTAATATCTGCGGGTCTCCAAATAAATCGCGCACGGAAATAGTATTTCCTTCAAATTTCTTAGGGGCTTCCATCATGCGAATGAATGATTTCACACTCTCCGCCTTAAATTGGGCATTCCTTTCCGCACTTAATCTATATCTAATTCTTTCTTTATCATCAATATTGCTGTTTTCCATTATCAAGGTTAGTTTTTTGTTTTCTATAGAAAAGATCCATCCTTGTTGAGACAAATCTATCAGCACGCGTAGAGCGGCCACATACTTAAGCTGCTCTAACTCATCATCTGCTTCATTCCGCTCAGTTACTGTTTTAATTTCTTCTTCAATTATTTCAACTCGATTGATTGGCAATGCCTGTCCAAGTCTATCCAGTAGATTGTTAAAAAATTCTGTGTAAGTGCCATCTAAGGATGGCTGAAAAGCTTCTGAAGCTATTTGTATATTTCCTGCCTTTTTACTCACGATGAGGCCTCCGTTCAATCATGACAATAACAATGTTTTTGATGCTTAACTGTGTCAATATTTAATTTGGTAATTATAAAAACAATTTCATGCTTCTAAAGCTTTATTCGCTGTATGCTTCCTTCAGCCTATCAATTGCCATTTCGGGACTCATCGTGTGATACATGAGATAGACAACGTTCATCGTCTTGGCTGGGGCTTGTTTATAAATCTCTCGGCTGTTCTCGCCGGTGTAAAAGTTCCAATAGCGGTAAAGGTAACCCGCCCAATAGAGCGTTTCTTTTTCGTAGATCTCGCCGTCCTTGGTGAGCTGATCTGCGAGTTCGTCCTCCATCCTGGAAAGAATATACGCCTTGCCCGCCCATTGTACATGGTGGAATTCTTTATCCATATCGGCGGCAACCTGCGAGGTCATAAACGCCTTGATAAAGGCTTCGCTGCTATATCCTCGCTCTGTGGCAAGCTGAAATAACTGCCCTTGCGTGTCGCAAAGCGTGAGTTGTAATGATTTACACATATCATTCACCCTTCAATATCTCGTCGAAGAATTTGCCGTCTCGACGGTATTTCACTTCAATTTCCTCTGCCAGAGCAATACCTTCTTTTCTTCTTTCGGCACTCATATCCTTGAGTAACGCAAGCTCAAGCTGAGACAAGTTATATTCCTTCAGCACCTTGATCTGTTTGCATGCCTTTTTACTGATAGCGACGTACTGCTTGCCGAGATCTAGGGCGGAAAGACAGTTGATGAGCGCTACGTCGGTAAGCGTTCTGTTGAAGAAACGAGAAAGCTCAGTGTACATACGGTCGTTGGCGATGTAACCGATGATAAGATCGTATCCGTCTGCCATGTGCGCGTACTTGTCATAAATGGGTGTACCTATCGCACTCTCCATCTCCTTGCGGTAATATGCAATCAGCATTGCCCAATCCATACCGATTTCAACAGTCAAAACCTTCAGTCCGGTGGTGTCAAGCTCGACGGCATAGAATTTAGGCTTATCCTCATTGCATACGAGCGTCAGAGGCTGAAGCGCAGTGGTTCCCATATAGAATCCGCGACCAAAGTCACATTCACAACGGCTGATGGGAGCAATCTCACCATCGATACCTTTTTTTGAGCCGTGATAAAGAACGATCTTATTATCGGCCTCCTCGTAGGTTTTGGAATCTATAATAAGCTGAACGACATCGATTGCACGTTCCTTACAGAAATTATATAATTGAGTTTGCGCCATGCGGTTGGGCAGAGTTTTTCCGTTTTCCCAGCGATTGATGGAAAGCGGAGTTGTGCCGAGAGCACTTGCAAACTGCTCCTGGTTCATATTCGCCACAGAGCGTATAGCTTTGATAAGTTCTTTCATGACATACCACCTATCATTTGTAATCACTTATTATTATATACTATGATAGGTGATTTGTCAATCAAGGCAGATGCCTAATTTTCAATATTTCAAAAAAATTTGCAGTTTTCGGTCGCGTTTACAGTTTTGAAACAATAATAAACTGAAAAGAAAACCTTCGAGAGAACATATCTCTCGAAGGCTTATTATGCATCATCCAAAATACCTCCCCAACAACTCCCGATGCCTCTCACTCTTCTTTATAATCTGAAACCCATAATCGCACATGAAATCAATCAGCCAATCGCGTGCTATATACTCAAAATTATGCGCCCTCGTGATCTTGAGCCAGCCTCGGTTGATCCATCGGCGGACGGATTCGTGCTCGTAGCCGAGTATGCTTTCCACATCCTTGGGCGTGAAGGCATCGGGTAGGTCGTACCATTCATCGTCGAGCCAGGTGCGAAAATTCTCGGGCACCTGTTCGGGATGGAGGTAGTATTTGTCTGGTTCATAGGCCTTATTTGGTTTCCGTATGCCTGGATTTTTTGAGGTGAAGGTAACGGGGATGAAATATTTTTCGGGATGCTCGGCGCTGTCCTTTATGTACTCGTCAAGGTCGCTGCGCGTGACCACGTATCGGTGCGTCTTCTTGCCGGTGTCCTTGCAAGGAATCATTCCGTTTTGGAGCATCCACGCACATTTGCGTTTGCTGATATGCAGAATCTTGCAGATCTCCTCGGCGTAGAGCTTTTCGCTTTCAGGTGCTTTACTCGTCATGGCTCTTCCTCTCACGATGACGCTTTTGCCATGCGGTTTCATCGTCGGTGGTGGCTGCGAGATATTCGATCAGATCGATTTTGCTGATCAGCCGCTTTCCTCGGTAGGTATACGCGGTGAGTTTGCCCTCATTGATCGCCGCGTGGATTGTGTTTTTGCTGATACGCGTCCATCTTGCAGCGTCCAGCACGGTGAGTATGTCGGGGCATTTGCGGAAGAGATGCTCGAGCCCTTTTATCTTTTCTTCGGTTGTCATTTGCGTGACTCCTTTCTGTTTTGTCAGCACAAAGGATACCACAAAAAATTGGAAAGTCCAGAGAGAATCGGAAACAAAAAAAATAGCGGCAACCATTACAGTTACCGCTGAAATTTCATATAGGATTATGCGTTTTTATCGTCTTGCCGCACCGTATTCTCGCTGCATGGCTTCGGCGGAAACTACCCACTGTTTGCCGAATTTGCATACATCAACACCGTTTACGAGCTTACCGTATGCGATTGCTTTTCGGAGCGTGCTTTCGTGCAGTCCCCATAATTCCGTGGCATCGCTGAATGCCATAAGCCCATCGAACGGCGTATCGACTTGTTCACCGTGCTCCCACAGTTCATCGCAGGACAGATCCAGTTCATCGCCCCAGATGATTCCGTAACCGCCAACATCCACTGAAACCGATGAAAAGAGTTCCGCATCATCCTGCAGCTCAGTAAAAATCGGGAGCTTTGTAAACAAGGGCCTCAGATCATACAGTTTGGTAACGCCTTCCGAAAACTGTACACTGAGTCTGTAATCGGGAAGCGGTGACACATTTTTTACCTTGTGAAACATAGTGATACCTCCTTATTCCAGCGGTGGGAGCTTCTTGAACTCCTGGGTCTCCCAGATCGTCTTGAGGGAATCTCGGTGGATTGCGATCCATTCCTGCACCATCTCCATTGCTTTGGGAGGAAGGTGCCCTTCAAGCACTTCACCGGTCATGAAATCTATAGCCGCAACATCATCATTATAGATTGCATGAATATGGGGCGGATTATGTTCGCTTTGCAGAAAATACATTCTGATTATGATTCCATAGAACCGTGCCAATACCGGCATCGTCTTCACCTCACTTTTTATCTCTTGCCAACATTATATCACGATATCGTGATTTCGTCAATGCCTCTATATATTTATTTACAATTCACCACGCTTTGATTTATTCAGCACGAGTATGCAATTATATCTTATCGGGTATAAATCTGCAAGAAAACATTGACATTATACCCGATAGGGTGTATAATATTGTTATGAATAAAATCGCTGAATTTATTAAACTGAAAAGAAAAGAATGCGGTCTCACGCAAGAAGAGTTTGCGGTGCGTTCCGGGCTTGGTTTGCGGTTTGTGCGCGAGCTTGAGCAAGGAAAGCCAACCGTGCGTATGGATAAGGTGAACCAAGCGCTTGCTATGTTTGGTATGGAAGCTGTTCCCGGTATAAAGGAGCGGGAAATATCCGAAAGTGAGGATGTATGAGAAACACAGTAATATCAAAATTAAAAGAAATTGAAGAACGCGAAAATGTAAAGATTCTGCATTGTATTGAATCCGGCAGCCGAGCTTGGGGATTCGCTTCGCCCGACAGCGATTACGATGTGCGGTTCATATATGTTCACCCGAAAGAATTCTATCTGCGACTTGATAAGACCCGTGATGTAATCGAATGGCAGCTTGACGACACACTCGACATTAACGGCTGGGATATACAAAAAGCATTGACTCTGCTGCACAATTCTAATCCGACACTGTTTGAGTGGAATTCATCTCCGATCATTTACAAAACCACAGATGAATGGCAGAAGATTGCCGCTGTCATCAATCGCTATTTCGTGGCTAAATCGGGGTTGTACCATTATCTCAGCACAGCCAAGAGCAACTATCGTGAATATCTGAAAGGGGAAACGGTCCGGCTGAAGAAGTATTTTTACGTTCTGCGTCCGCTGCTTGCCTGCAAGTGGATTCTTGCTGAAGGCCCCCCCCCCGCCGATGCTGTTCAGTACGCTGATGGAAAAACACCTTGATGCTGAAATCAAGCCCGATGTAGAAAAGTTGCTCGACTTGAAGATAAACACGCCGGAGATCGGTGAGGGCAAACGATTTGACCGAGTGAATGACTACATTGATAGCAGCATGGATGAAATCGAAAAAATCATCGCTGAGCTTCCACGAGAGGATGCCCGGGGCTGGGATGAGCTGAACGAAATTTTCTTATCTTTGTTACACTAAAAACAGTGACCGCCCGTCCCTCCGGCCTTGCAAAAGCCTTGCATTTTTCCCGGAAAGGGCAATAAAGTGGTCACTAATTCGCGAAAACATGCGGAAATTAGGGATACAGAGGGATATAGAGAGACTGTTTGTCAGCTCCTCGAAATCAGTTTGTGCCAAAAGCACACGAGGGTTCGAATCCCTCTCTCTCCGCCAACTAAAAACGAACTTTTGTCTACCGCGGCAAAGGTTCGTTTTTCTCTTCTTAACAATGTCGCGGGGGTATATAATGCAGATAATAATTTTTCTTTCGTTTCCCAAACAGCTGACATAACAAATGGTATAATCAAGAGAAGAAACGCATAATGAGGCTTTTACGAGTAATATCAATGATTTTGAGATTGAAAACGGCAACGGTACAAAAGTGGTAATTCCCAACGGAGTAACAAAGATAGATGGCCGTACGTTCTACAAGCACCAAAAGCTTGCGAGCATCGAAATCCAAAGCAGCGTCACATCAATACGAGGATGCATTCTACCGTTGCGACGATCTCGTCATCACCGCCCCTGTGGGTGCGGCAGAATACGCTGCGGAGAACGGAATCAAGCTGAATCTGATATGAAGCAATACACCTTTTCTTCGCAATATCGCAAAAAGAAACCGTAGCTTGATACAATCGTATCGACCTACTGTTTTCTTTTGATGCGCTTCGTACGTGTTTGGCGTAGGTTGCGAACGATCATTCTGGACAGGGGCACAATCTGCTGGAGATTCCGGCTCTAACATTTGCATTTTTATATTGAATTCAACTAAAAAATGTGATATAATACTAGTATTACAGTATCATTTGGAGGCACAAATGAAGGGTTCGGAAAAATTTGAATTTGACGGAAAAGCTCTTGATTACGATTTATTGGATTTTTGGAGATTTCACTATTCCAATATCTATGACATACAAGGCAGGATTGCCGAGTTTATCGTCTGTAAAGCACTCGGTATACACGAAGCTCAAAATGATCAGTACTGGACACTCTGGGATCTTACATATAGAGGTCTGCGGATTGAAGTAAAAGAAACATCGTACTACCACTCTTTCAACAAAGAAGGAAAGGTTTCAAAACAGCGATCCTTTGGAATAACCAAGGCTAACGGCTCTTATGATCCACAAATCAGCGGCAATTCCGATTTTTGCAGACAGAACGACGTTTATGTCTTTTGTTTGAACACAGGGTATACCAAGGAGGAGTCATATCCCCTTAACCTGAATAACTGGGAATTTTATATTGTGCCTACCACTGTGATCAACGAAAAATGCGGTGATAACAAGACTATTTCTCTTAACAGGATTAAAACTCTTGGATATACTGCGACACCGTACGATAAAATAAAGGATGTCATAGATGCTCTCGTATTGTAAGCGTCGATTTGAAAGGAGCAAATATGCTTAAGTTTCCCGGTGATGAGGCGTTGATTCCATATAAATTTCAATTTTCTGACAGTATATGCCCCTGCTGTCACAAACATTATTTTTTCCCGGATGCCAATACCTTGTGTCCCGTATGCAGCTGGGAATGGGACGAGAATGCTGACGAAGAAAGGTGGATAGGCGAAATATCTTTAGATGAAGCAAAAAAACGGTTTAACCAAAACGACTTAGATCTCACAAATATCTACAGCGAAGCGTTCAATAGCCTCTCTCCTTCTCAAATCGACTTTATATGCAAAGAATTTGAGATAAACCGCAATGACCTGTTTAGCTTGTCTGAGAGGGAGCTTGACTGTATTTATAACATGTTGGATATTTGCAAGGGCATTGAATACGAAAAGGACGGGCGGCGATCGGACAGATATAAGTCTGCTTTCGGTATTCAAACCAGCATCGAGAAATATTTCAGATGCCAGATCGGAAATCTGTGGTGGAATGATGATTTTAGCCGCCAGGATGTTATTATGGCTCACCGTTTTAGCAACAACCACAAGAAAGAACTTGAGCCGGAGCAGAAATGCGGATGTTTTTGCTGCTTGTCTATCTTTAATTCAAGCGAAATAGAAGAATGGTTGATTGCTCCCAATTTCTGTGATCGGCACGGAACGGCGATATGCCCAAAATGCGATATTGATTCCGTAATCGGTGAAAGCTCGGGATATCCCATAACCCCTGAGTTTTTAAACGCAATGAATAAAAAATGGTTTGGTTAAAAGAGGTAAGATATGAATACAGAGAATTTACATAGACTTATAAACCGTTATGAAGAAAATTTTTATACGCTGAACAATTCCGAAAATGACGAGATTTTCAAGTGGAGAGCTGCTAAAAGATTCCGTGATATTTGGTTTTCTGAAGAAGCCAAGGCAATGCCTTTCTCGGAAAAATTCAACGAGGCAAAAAAAGAATTCTCGGTTTTGACCGATAACAGTTACGTTTCACCTTCTAATGGAATTGTCAAGGTTGCGGAACTTGAACAGGATGCAATGGAACGACTTTTTACCGACATTCTGTTTGCAGAGGATGAAGATGACATCACAGCTCGTCAGAGCAACATGGACAAGTTCCTCGAAGAGTACGATAAGCTCAGAGCAAAGCACTATCCTCAAAGCTTCAAGTTCAAGCAGGACCGGCACTCCGCCTCTTGCTATCTCGCTTTTTATGCCCCGGATAATAACTATATTTACCGTTACAGTGATGCAGAGGAATTTGCACAGCACATAGAGTTCGGCAAAGATATCGGTTCTGGTGAAAACTTCAGGTTGGGGCGTTATTATGAGATGTGTGACCTGATTGTTGAAGCGCTGAAGGAGCATCAAAGCCTTTTGGATAAACACTTTGCTTTCTTAAACGAAAACTGTTACCGTGACGAAAGCCTTCATATTCTGACCTTTGATCTCATGTACTGCTGCAGAACATATAATCTTTATTCGGGGATACAGCACGCGTCAAAGAAAGAGAGCATAAAGGCGTTTACTGAAGCCGAAGCTCGTGTCAAGGAAGCTCGCGAGAAGCAGGAAAAAATAGAAGCCATTGAAGCTGAAATCCGCAAACTCGAATGCCGTGCAGAAGTTTTTGCGGGAATATCGCTGATAAATGTTCAGGTTCATCAAGCCGATTTGGGTACCGGTGTAATTATAGAGCAGAATGTAAACAAGATAAAGGTTCGTTATTCGGACTGCGAAAAGAGCTATTTCATCAATCGCAAATATATAAACCGTCCGGTATTTGAAAATGATAAGGAAACCGTGGATGCTTTCACCGAGTATGACGAAATTATCGAGCAAATAGAGATGCTGAAAGCAAAGCTTAGCAGACTTTCATGAGAATATTACGTATACTTAACAAACAGTAACCAATAGAACACACAGCCCCACCTTTTACGGTGAGGCTGTTTTCATATATTCGCGTTGTCGACATGTCGGAGTGCACACTACTTGAACTATTCGTAATTTCCTAATAGTTGCAGCCTCATGTATAGCAGTTAATATTCTACGATTCTTGGTGAATCTGCTCGCCTGTTTGTGAATCAAACAGGCGAATTACACGCCATTTGATAGTAAATCCGGATGCTCTATATTCTTTTTGCTGTTCGGTTATAGCAAAGCAGAAGATGGTATAAGCTTGATTCCTATCGCACTTTAATCTGTAAACGACTTCTTTTGTGCCATCATCATTGTCTTTTGTTATGTGGAATGTCTGTTTATCTCTCTTTTTGGCAATAGAAGCATTTACGATATCTACTGTCTTTTGTCGCTCCTTTGCAATTTCATCGTCTATTGGCTTTTGCAATTCTGAATTAACAAATTTAATATGCTCACTCAAAAAAGGATCAAACCTATATTCTCCGCAAAATTCATCACCGGTGAAGCGAACTTTGATAGCCCCATCTTTTCCAACGTTAATAATTGTTCCTTCTCGACCTGATTCATCGATCACCTTTTCTCCAACGATGCTGGAATCGTATTTCATATTCAAAATCTCCCAACTATGTTTCTTGGCATCTTGTAACTATGATATTAAAATTGGATAAAACTCCTGAGAAGCAAGGGTAAATGTGAAGTTGACCACCATAGTGTCAACATCTTCATCAGAAACTCCCCCTGCATACTTTTCTTTTCTCAGAAAATCAAGAAGCACACGGAAAAGCTCTGCAAAGTCAACGAGATTACACTCATAACAGGTTCTCTCGTATATCTTATCGATTTCCATTTTGGCAACGGGCTCAATATCAAGCTCAGTTGGATCAAAGAGCAGATAAATGAAATTCGTCTGCTTTCTTTCCAGTGTTCCTTTCAGCATCCCGGTTGCTATTCCCAGCAAGTGACAGATCATTTGCTTTATATCAAAACGCTCAAGCTTTTCCCCGTCAGCAAAATACTCAACGTTCATATAGCGACCACAGGTACTTGTTTCCATTTCGATGTGAACATTACCCAGCATACGCTCATTGATATACTTGTACAGCGGCTCATAGCACTTGCTTACTACATTCTTTTTTGCGGTATAAGGTTCATGACACTTTGCTTCCACAAAAATATAATGATTATCATCTTCATAAAATCCGTCGAGATTAGCCTTTCCGCCAACTGTTGTGGGAAGCTTTTTTTCATAATGAAAGCCATCCTTTTCGCGAGAAAGCTTATAGATCAAACGGCTTGATGAGCCATAGGACGCCATCTTTGGAGGGCGTCCATCCTTTTCGGAAAGTTCGTCTCCGTCACCATCACCATACTCCTTACGGGCATCGTGGGACATATCGCCTAAAAAATCCACCCATTCATCATTTGTCATATAGGTAGGTTTGTTAAGTGTTTTGTCCTTGTAAGGAACAACATAAAAGCCGTCTACTGTGCCAATTTCCTTTAATTTAATTGCAAGATCAAGTTTTTCTACAATGTTCATTCTTGCCTCCTGAATGTGTTTGATTTATTTTCCAACTACATTATACAACAAATTATGTCCTTTTTTGTGGACATTATATTTATTATAACAATTATACCACGAAATCCCACCAATTTCAATATTTGAACTATAATTTTTACACCGCAATTGCAGCATTTCAATCAGTTCTTGCCTGATTACTTGTGTCGTGTCTATTATAACACGGACAGCTTCCGAAACATAAGCGTTGACACTTTGCCTACAAAACGCTGTTCTCTCGCAAGAAAGAGCCATAATGCCATACTCGTATAAGCTCCGATACAAACCGTATGTACGTGCGTGCGACTCCGTTTTATGCTTCGGATATTTTATTTCGCACTTTTAAGCCTTTTTCATATATTTTAACTTTCCGTTGGCAAAGTCAATATGATTACCTGCCTATTTAGTTCCATTGTGCGTTTAGTCAGATGCTCAATATCTATCGCTTCCTCAAAGCGTTCAAGAAAATCTTTTATGAGAAGCGGTTTCTTAATCCCATGCAGATTGCGAAGTTCCTCCAAGCCCTGCCAGAATTCCGCCGTCCTCAAAAAGCATAGATAACGGAACAGTGTGCGTTCTGTTTCACTGAGAAAAACGGGGAGAGATTCATCATTCGTATATCTTACACCATCCCTTCCGTTTTCTCTCAAAACAAACTCGTACTGTTTTTCTTCGCTTATTGACTCGGATTTGAATTTTTCAACAAAAGACCGTAGGTACGAGCGAAAAGCTTTGATCTGTGAGAGACCGTCCGTAAGCTTTGACAGCTCTCGTGGACGAAAATAATTATCTTCGTTGGCGTATTGCAAAACCCGGAAAAAGCAATCTTCGGCTTTTTTTCCAAATACGTCTGCCAAGTCGTGCTCAAGGCAATGTGAGGTCAGATACAGATATTCACTTGTTATGTTATATCCGCTCTCGTCGCAAGCTTGAAGCCATAAATTTTCTCGTTTTGGGTCGATTGCAGCGCACAAAAGATATTGCTGTTCTTCCACGGATACAAGGGACTCGATTTTTGTATCTCTCCTTGCCCAAAATGAGGGCAAGGAGAGCGCTTTATGATTCAAAAGGAACTGTATCGCATAGGAAAGCTCGTCGATATAGCGACTCTTAACAATATTTAACCCATCTGCAAAATCGTGCGTCAAAAAATCTATCGAGCCAAGATTCTGAATTGTAATATGCTTCAAAATCATAGAAAACAAATCTCAAGAAAACACTGTCACAAGGCGACAGGTGTAATCGTACAAGCCTCCTTGATTTCTTTAATATCAGCCATTGTAAGAAATCCTTTTTTGGCGAGAGCCGTGGCGAGCTTTTCAAAAAAGTCCTTATTATATGCAAGAATTTCCTTTGCTTTCCTATAATATTTCTCAACCTCTGCGGCAACTGCCTGCTCCTGCTCCGACCAAAGACGCTGGGAATCCTCATATTCATTCTTGTGAAGGTGCAGGCCGCAAATACAATTATTCACTACCAGATTTTTAGCATTGTTAAATGCGCTGTCAAGATCGCGGCTGTTTCCGGCGTCAAAAATACCGAATACCTGCTCAATAGCAGCCATGCCGGCAAGCGAGGATACGATGCGGCTTTTCAGCCAATAAAGAGGCGCAGTACTACGATCATTATAACAATCGGTAAATCCACCGTTGCTGCCACTTCTCGAATAAGCACACACAAGTGTGACACTTTCAGGGCAAAGAACCTCAGAAACAACAGCGTGCCCCGCTTCATGATATACAATCTGAGAGATCATATTTTTTGAATCCGAAAGCCCGGAATAATAATCTTCTTCCTCATAATCTCCCGATTTCGATGTAACATCAAAAATCGTTCGCATACACGCATCCATAAAATGGTCCATCGTGATATATTCGGCACGCTCGTAACCTGCATAAAGTCCGGCTTCATTGATAACCGTTTCAAGCTCTGCGCAAGAGCGGCCGTCCATAATTCTCGCAATTGTTTTGGCATCAACACCCTCCACGAACTTTTTGCTATCTAAGTAGTGAGAGATAATATTTTCGGAATCCTTACCGCGCGGAGCTCCAACCTCAATTACGCGGTCAAATCTACCGGCACGACGCAAGGACCTCGGAAGATTGCGGATGTTGTTTACGGTAGCGAGAACAAAAACCTCCTTGTCTTTAACCTCGTCAATGCAGGACTGTACCGTAACGTATTCCTCGGCATCCGGATGTCTTTCGTCACCATTGGCAAACTTGTCCATATCGTCGAGGTACACAATAGAGGGCGCGTTTTCGGCGGCTTTGTCGAATATTTCCTTGATGTGTTTTACAAAATCCCCATTGGGTTTGTCTTTGCGGCATGTAAACGCCACTCTTCCGCTTTCCTCGATAATGGCAGATGCCATAAGCGATTTTCCCACTCCGGGCTCACCGTGAAGCATAAGACCGCGAGGGGCAGAAACACCGAGTTTTTCGTATACGTCACGGTTTTTGAGTGTGTCACCAATCTGCTTAAGCTCGCGTTTGATGTTAGAGTATCCGATGATCTTATCCATTGTTTTCATATTAATTTCCTCTTTTCATTATTTATTACGTGACTATTATAGCATTTGTAATGTACTGAATAGCGTACTTAACAGAATCCGATCTGTCTTTTTTGAGTCTTTTTGGACTTCGGGAATTACGATATCTCTTCGCCATTTCGTAAATGTTTTCAATCGTATCACGTTCGCCGGAAACGTTGTAATCATCCTCGAAATCATCACTCGCGGAATAACAAACGGCTACTGCACTCCCCTCGGAAATCTTATACAGTACCTCATAAGTCTTTTTGCAATAACTTTCTCCGGGACGAAAATCAAATTAATGAGATTTCCTCTGAATTCAAGTCCGCGATCTCCTTGCGAGTCTTTTCTCCCACTCAGTCGCCCCACTCGTAATCAATTCTCCCTGAATCTTATAAAACTGCATATAAAAATCCTCCCGAAATATTTTTTCGAGAGGATTATATCATAAGTTATGTACGGAAAAGATGGGCATGAAAGAGAACCCGCAATTGCGGGTTCTCTTTCCAAATACTTTAAATATCTTAAATAACGATTAAAGTTTTTATCTTCTCTTTCAGTTTGGATTTTCTACTTTCAATAAATTTTTCAAAGTTTTGAATTTCTAAGCTCACAGACGCATCCACGTACAAGTCAGCAACATTGATAGCATTTTCTGCAACCCACTGTTTCAACGGAGTATCACTCTTAGATTTATTCTTTGTTTCCTCTAACAACTGCAGGTTTAACACAGTATTATAATTGTTCTTAAAGAAATCTTCTTGTGTAGGCGTAAGTTGTAAAGACGATAATTTGCTTTGTGTTTCAAAAAATGTTTTGGGATGCATGTGATCTTCGGCAATCGATCGTCCATGTTCGATAACTACACCAGGATACAAAAGCATCAACGTCAAGCTACAAATAGAACTTCCATATTCTTCTTCCAAAAGTGAATCTATTACATCGTCGGTAAAAGTATAGTTTTTGTCAACATTACCTTTAAGTTTTGCAATGATTTCTGAAATCGGAAAGCCATTCCCGGGTGTTTTTTTGATTACATCTCGGAGAGTATTAAGCATTCCATCGGATTGTCCGCCAAAAATCCCTTTTATCAGCGACATGGATAGCCATTTCGAAATGTTTTCCTTATCTGTTTTGTCATATGTAGTTTTGATAATGCTATCAGCAAGATTATTTTTGTGTATGTAATAAGCTATCGGAATAGCTGCATTCTTTGCTCTTAAAAGACTATCATTGAATCCAAATTGTGATAATAAGTTAAAGGTCGCAACCAAACTTTTGCGTATTGAGTCCCATTTGCTTTCAAAAATTGCTATATTAGTTCGGCCAAAATTCTTTATTTTGAATTGTACATCGACATCAGACAGAACCAACATGGATTTCAAAATAAAGTCTTGTGAAACATCAAAATTAGGATTACCAAACGTATATATTTCTTCCTTGATTTTTTTCATTTCCTCTCTTGCATCAAATTGAGTCCAATTTGCAGATGCAATAGACATAAGAAGATCCGAAAAAGAAAGTGGAGTTCCACCGCTATTAGTTCTCAAAAAAACATCCAACACCTTGTCTTGATCTTGGTCATCAATTACATAATAATTAATCAAGTCTTCGGTATTAATTTTATTAAAAAGATTTGAGAGCGCCGACATCGCAAATTTGTTAGAGATTAAATCGTTTTGAACAATATAATTTGTTACGTCAGACAATTCTTTGAATTTTAATATATCTCCCACCTTGAACCAAAAATGCTTAGGGTATTTACGGTAATCTTCATCGAGATCGTCTTGGGACATAAATGAAAAATTGTACATCTTCTCATTATCAATTACTGTTGTCAGTGCTGAAGACAATTCCAAATACAGGCGTTTAGTAGGCATCGCATCCTCGTTGTCTTTCCAACGTTTATTTGGTTTTTTGGTGCGATAGGAGCCTACCAATCCAACATACAGAGAGGTCATTCTTTGTTGTCCGTCGATAACGGCAAAAAAATCATTTGTAAATAATTGAGCCGAAGCAACCGTATTATCTTCGTGAAATTTTTTTGTAAAATCTCTTATGAATTGATAGAAAGTATAATTATGTTTAATGCTGCTGTCAGAAATCTTCCATAGCATAAAAGAGTTTATAGGGTAGTTTCGCATAATACTATCAAATAGCATCTCGATTTGTTCGATTTCCCATACGAATTTTCGCTGAATTGCCGGCAAAAGATATTTGTTTCCAGCGACATTGTCCATAGCATCTTTGATTGATATTGAATTGTACTTACTCATAATTCCTCCTCATATAACTTTATTTCTTTTTTATAAATATTTTCCCAATCCACCTTGTATACTTTCTCTTATCTTCTTCCTTAAGCCATCCGGCTTTGTCACCTCAACATAATTGAGATACTGCAATGCCCAGTACTCCATGGCGTTGGGGCTGGCGAGGAGCTCGACTTTAACCTTGCCCTCGTTATCATGGAGTGCCTCCATTTTGATATCCCTACCAAACCAATCGACGATCTGGTCAACGATAAAGTCGTCGGCAATAAACTCGATGCGCTCGGGAGTATCGGTATACATATAAGGCATCGTGGACGCAATATGCTTGAAATCAAGTCCGTTTTCGTAACCCTTAACACTTGTAATCGGAATTGCGGACTTATCGGATATGCGCATATTGGAAATGCGGTCAAGACGGTGAAATGTCATATTACCCCAATAGTCACTGTATCCCATCAAATAATATCTCTGATTGTGGAGAATCAGTTGATAGGGGCTAACTCGCTGAAACGAGGATTTGTGGAGCTTGGCGTCCACACCGTATTTATTGTAATCGTACTGCACCTGTTTTCTGGTTGCGATCGCCTCGTCGACCATATCAATATTATAAAACAACGCTTGGTTTTCGGTCTTGCTCCAATCGTTAACCGAATAGACATTTTTAACATGGGAGCGGAAATATTTATTGGAAAGCCGGCAAAGCTTTTCTATTAAATCTTTAGAATGTCGTGCAGTGATATGCTTACTTTGGAGCACGCCGTCGATCAAAAGCTTCAACTCGGAGTCCTCGAACTCACGACTATCGATATAACTTCCCTCACGGCGAGAGCCGATATCAATTCCGGCATCGCGAAGATCGGCAATATTCCTTCCAACTGCCTTGCGCTCCATTTCAATACCGTATTCACTTTCAAGATATTTAATAATTTCCTCCTGCGTCAGCGGATGATCGTAATCACTATGCTTCAAAAGTATCTGCCAAATACGCAGCAGGGCTAATTTTTTAGGTTCAAGACTTGCCATAATATCTCTCCTTTAGTTTGTAACTCTCACAAGCGCCTCCCACACCTTAACCATAGCGTAGGTATCGAGCTTGTAATATTTTAACAGGTTATACCGTGAGATTGTCTGCTCCTCAAGGGGCAGAGCCTTGATTTTCGGAAAAAGCTCCATTGCTTCGCCGCCGTTATGACCCCTTCAAAATTGCGGTAATCAAGTGCAGGATCGTTCGGATAAATGGCAGGAAGGACACGCTTGATAGAGCAAAAGGATACCTCACATATGACGGGACATTTTTAAAAATCAAATCATTTGTCCGCGAAATCATCTCGAAGAGATCCATTCTGCCATCGTATTTGTGTGCAGTTGCCTCCACGAAATCGCCAAACAACTGCATAGCCAGGTCGCCTATCTTATTACCGCTTTCCATTCTTGCGTCCAAAGATGCATTCGGCGCAGCCAATTCAGGCTTATATGTTTTTTACCACAGATTTCCGGGGCATTGCACAAATGCACAGTATTTCGATTTTGCCAGCATATATTACCCCTCCGATCGAGCGTCACTTGACAACTAATTATATTATATCACATAATCCTGCACATTACAATATTTATGCGACAATTTCCGTACATAACTTTTAATATATATGCCGATTTATTCTGATCGACCATTATTACATTGTATGTGGTTATAAAGTTATCTTCTTTTTCTTGGTAATAAAAAAGTCGAAAAAATTGCAAAAAGTACAAAAAATGTGAGACGTTTTTGGTATTCTTACCGTTTTTAAGCGAAGATGCTGCCTTTTTGCCTTCATGTCAGAAACTCTCACTTAGGACGTCCCTGTTTCCATACCGATTACACACTCAAAAATTCCTATCTTACCTTGCTTTTTTCTTAAATGTGTGCTATAATGTACCTAAAATACAATATGCAGCAAAAAAAGGATACAATTATGAAAAAAATCAGTAAATCTTCGGAAGTTTTATGGCTTCTCGGAATTATATTCGTCGCGCTTGGGGTGTGTATTTGCAGTAAAGCCAATCTCGGCGTATCTATGATAGCCGCGCCGGCATTCGTTATATGCGAGGCGCTTTCCGCTGTCTGGCCAAGTCTGACTGTAGGCGTTACGGAATACATAATACAAGGACTGCTGCTGGTTATAATGTGCATCGTTGTTCGCAAATTCAACTGGCGGTATCTTCTCGCATTTGCCGTGGCGGTACTCTACGGCTACACGCTCGACTTATTCATTTGGCTGTTAGGCGGCATCTCGTTTGATGCAATATGGCTCAGGTGGGTAATGCTTATTGTGGGTGATATTATCACCGCTTTTGGCGTTGCGTGCTTCTTCGGAACATACATGCCGCTGCAGGTGTATGAGCTTTTTGTGGCGGAGCTTTCCGACAGATTCAAAATAGGTATCAACAAGGTCAAATTGGTATTTGACTATTCCCTGCTTCTCATATCTGTTATCCTTGCGTTTTCGCTGTTCGGGGATGCGGCTGAATTTGACTGGTCAACAATTTACTATCAGTCATTCCACAGCATCGGACTCGGAACCCTCGTAACGACACTCATCAATTCCCCGATCATCGCTCTGATGAGCAAGCTTATAGGTTATACTTTTGACACTTCTCCAAGATTTCCAAAGCTCAAAGACCTTCTCGGAAGAAGCTGATATTCTTAAAATAGTGCTAATATAAGTTAATTATGTCGTAGACTGGGCATTATTTTTGTTATATAATTCTAATAGGAACACATTATCTTTAACAATCAAAAACAGAAAGAAATATTATCATGGGTACTATGAACACACCTTGGACTTCCTATATGGAGCCCTTCAAAATCGCGGACAATCTCTACTTTGTTGGATGCCACGCCGCATCCTCACATCTTATTACAACAAGCGAAGGACACATTCTGCTTGATACCGGCTATCCGCAGAGTCTTTATCTTGTCCTCTACTCAATCGCAAAGCTCGGATTTGACGTGCACGATATCAAGTACATAGTACACTCTCACGGTCACTACGATCACCTTGGCGGAACGAAAGCGCTCGTACAGCTTACCGGTGCTAAAACCTTCCTTGGCGCAGACGACCGCGAATATGCAAACGGCACGCTTGACCTCACGTGGGCAAAGGAGCTCGGATACGAATACTACGAAGCGTTTGAGCCGGACGTTCTCCTTTATGACGGGGATAAAATCAAGCTTGGCGAGGTTGAGATGGACGTAATTTCCACCCCCGGTCACACACCGGGAACAATGTCGTTCTTCTTTAACACAACCTTTGAGGGCAAGACCTACCGCGTGGGCACTCACGGCGGCGTCGGCACAAACTCCATGATGACCGCGTTCCTTAATCAGTACGGCCTTGACTTCGACTGCCGCGAGAAATTCTACAGAGGTCTTGAGCGTCTTAAGAAGGAGCATGTTGATATTTTCATCGGAAACCACGTTTGGAACAACTCGACCGACGGAAAATATGAGCGCATGAAGGCAGGCGAAAAGAATCCCTTTATCGATCCCGAAGAATGGGTAAAGTTCCTTGATAAGTGCAAATACAATCTTGAAACACAGCTTGCAAAAGAAAATCAGTGAGGTAGTAAATGTTTATATCAGAATCGCTAAAAACAAATGTAATAAATGAATATGATGTTGCCGTTTGCGGCGGCGGCTTTGCCGGCATTTCTGCTGCACTTGCTGCAGCAAGACAAGGTAAAAGGGTTGTACTTTTTGAGCGCCAGTATATGCTCGGCGGTCTTGGCACGGCGGGACTTGTTACAATATACCTAGCATTATGCGACGGATACGGTCATCAGGTATCCTTCGGCATTGCCGAGGAACTTTTCAGGCTGTCAATAAAGCACGGTGCCGAGGACAGATACCCCGAAAACTGGCTTGACGGTGTCGGCACCAAAACCGATAAGGACAAGCGCTTTGAGGTACAGTACAATCCCCAGCTTTTCGCCATTCTCGCGGAAAAGCTGCTTGTTGACAGCGGCGTTGACATACTCTACGGCACGTATGCCGTCGGAGTCACCAAAAACGGCGACAAGATAGAGCATATCATCACCGAAAACAAATCCGGACGCGTGGCGTATAAAATCTCGTCTATTGTGGATGCGACGGGCGACTGCGATATCGCAAATTTTGCAGGTGCGCCCACAGACACGTTTAAGCAAGGCAACCCCCTTGCCGCGTGGTACTATTTCACCGGTAGCGAAGGATACAAGCTCAACATGCTCGGCCCTTGCGACGTTCCCGACGAGGAGAAAACGGAAAAAACCAATCGCCCCATGCTCGCAAAGAAGCGTTTCACCGGACTTGACGGCAAGGAATTATCCGAGCAGATGTGTATGTCGCACATGTCAACGTACAACGATTTTCTGAAAAAGCGCAAGGATGACTCCTCACTCTTCCCCGTTACTATGGCGACTATTCCGCAGATACGAATGACCCGCAAGATAATCGGCGAATATGTACTCTCTAACAAAGAGGAGCACACGTATTTCGAGGATTCCGTGGGCATGATTTCAAACTGGAAGCGCCGTGGACCGATATACGAGGTTCCGTTCGGAACTCTGTACTCCGCTAAGGTGAAAAACCTTATCTGCGCCGGCAGATGTACATCGGTAAACGAAACCATGTGGGATATTATGCGAGTTATTCCCTGCTGCGCCGTAACCGGCGAGGCAGCAGGCACCGCCGCAGCTCTCACGGACGATTTCACGGCACTTGATGTGAAAGAGCTGCAAAAAGTTCTCGTAAAAAACGGCGTGGTTCCCCACGAAAAAGACATACTGTAAATAAAAAATCTCCCGAAGCCGTAAGGCTTCGGGAGTGTTTTTATATTTACAGCGTTACGCCGTCCTTGAAAATGGATATTTCCTCATATCCGTTTTCTTCGTTCTTCGTGTGCTCGCCATTAGCTACGCGGATAACGTACTGGACAAGCTCATCTGTAAGCTCGTTGCCTATGAGTGTGGGCGATGCGTCGAAGTCAATCCAGTTAGCCTTGCGCTTGGCAAGGTCTGCGTTTGTTGCAATCTTAACCGTGGGCACAGCGGTTCCGAGAGGAGTTCCGCGTCCCGTTGTAAACAGTATAAGATGCACGCCGGCAGCCATAAGATTTGTAACAGCTACAATGTCGTTTCCGGGGCCGTTAAGCAGCGACAGACCGTTTTTCTGAAGTCTGTCACCGTAGTCAAGCACGTCAACGACGAGGGAAAGTCCGCCCTTCTGTATACATCCGAGGGATTTCTCCTCAAGAGTGGTGATACCGCCCTTTTTGTTTCCGGGGGAGGGATTTTCGTATATAACCTGATTGTGTCTGGTGTAGTAATCCTTGAAATCGTTTATAAGCTTTACTGTCTTATTGAAAATTTCCTCATTTTCGCATCTGTTCATTAAAAGATGCTCCGCACCGAACATTTCGGGAACTTCGGTCAGCACACAGCCTGCACCGTAAGCGCTCATTCGATCACAGAATCTTCCGACAAGCGGATTTGCGGTAATACCGGAGAATCCGTCGCTTCCGCCGCATTTAAGTCCCACGTTGAGCCTTGAAATATGTACGCGCTCACGCTTGAAGGTCGCCGCATATTCCTTCAGCTCGTTTATAATACGAACGCCCTCTTCGATCTCATCCTCGAAATCCTGGGTATTGAGGAATTTCACACGCTTCTCGTTGTACTCGCCGAGGAATGCCTTGAAAACATCAATATTGTTGTTTTCGCATCCGAGTCCGAGCACGAGCACTCCGCCGGCATTCGGGTGGTTTACCATTCCGCGGAGAATGGTCTGGGTTACAGTCTGGTCATCTCCAAGCTGTGAACATCCAAATGGATGCGGAAAATGCTTTGCACCGGTAAGCTTCGCGATACGCTCCGCTATCTTGTTTACGCATCCGACGGTGTTCACTATCCAAATATCGTTTCGGATACCGACCTCGCCGTTTTCACGAACATATCCCTCGAAATAAAGATCGGTTTCGATCTTCTCGTCATAGGTCACCGACGGTGTGTAGACATACTCAAGCTTGCCCGAAAGATTGGTTTTAACATTGTGCGTGTGCACATGCTCGCCTTTCTTGATGTCCTCGGTTGCGTGACCGATGGGCTGACCGTATTTTATAATATCCTCCCCGGCTTTTATGTCCCTTGCGGCATATTTGTGTCCGTCCTCAATGCAGACGTCCACATTGTCAAGCTTATTTATTAACATACTTTTCTACCTCATTTGTAAGGTGGCTGAGGTCCACATCCCAAAGCGATTTGTTAGCGAGAATTTCTGCCACTGTCGCGCTCTTCATAAACTCTGTAACCTTGGCATCATCATTTGTCATATCTGTTCTGTAGAAGTCGATGAGCTTTGCAAACGAGAACAGAAGAGTTTCGGGCATCTTATTAAATCTCTTGATATATTCAAGAATAGACGGAAGAACTCTTACCTTGAACTTGCTCACAGAGTTAAGCGCAATTGACGAAAGCATGTGCTTTATGTAGGGATTGGAGAATCTGGTTATTACATTGTCCGCATACTCGATAAGCTCATCACGCGGAAGATCGAGTGTGGGGATGATCTCCTCGTATACGCACTTCTTAAGATGCGCGTTCATTGTGGGATCGTCGATGCAGGACTTAACAGTGTCAAGACCGGAAAGAAGCGCATACGGAACGAGAGAGGTGTGTGCACCGTTGAGGATGCGAACCTTGCGGGTTCTGTACATTTCAAGCTGATCGGTAACGATTACGTTAAGTCCGCACTTGTCAAACGGAAGCTCACCGCAAAGTCCGTCATAGCCCTCGATAACCCACAGGTGGAAATATTCGGATGTGTTTATCATCTTGTCGTCAAATCCGACGTCGATCTTCTCATCCTTCGGGTAACCGGTATTGATTCTGTCAACGAGAGTGTTGCAGAAAATGTTGTCGTTCTCGATCCAATATTTGAAGTTCTCGCCAAGCTCCCAAAGGTCAGCGTATTTAAGAATGCACTTCTTGAGATTTTCGCCGTTCTTGTCGATAAGCTCGCAAGGCAGGAATACAAATCCGTCAAGTGCAAGATCAAATCTTGCTTTGAGAAGCTGGGTAAGCTTACCCGGGAAGGAGCCCGCAGGTCTGTCACCGAGCTTATCCTCGGCATTAAAGCAGATGCCAGCCTCTGTTGTGTTGGAAACGATAAATCTGAAGTCGGGGTTCTTTGCGAGTGCAATATAGCCTGCGAAATCATCGTACGGCTTCACGCAGCGGGAGATAACGTTGATACGCTTCATATCAACGCCCTCGGCACCGCGGCAGAGATGTGTGTACTCACAGTTTTGTGCAGTAAGCATGTCGCACATTCCGTTTGCTATCGGCTGAACCACAACAACGCTTCCGTCGAAATCTGTCTTTTCGTTAACGGTCTGGAGCATCCAATCCACGAATCCGCGAAGAAATCCGCCCTCACCAAACTGTATAATCTTTTCTTTCATAAAAATTCCCTCCGTAAAGTTATAGTAATAGATTGTATACTATAATTATATATCATAAAACCATCGTTTTCCTTGATTTTTTTGATATTTCACTATTCTTTCTTGATTTTTTTGATTAGATGTGATATAATACAATAAAACTGTAAAATAAACGCAGGAAAGGAGCGCCCTTATGAAGCACGAGCCAATCGAAACCACGCAAACATTCTTTTTTCACCGCGAGGTCGTCACCAAAAATACCGGCTCCGTTACAGTACGAAAGCACCACCATAATTTTTTTGAGATATACTACATAACCTCGGGCTCCTGCAACTATTTCGTTGACAGCAAATCATATCAGCTTATGCCGGGAGATATCGTAATAATACCTCCAAATGTAATACACAACACCGAGTATCAGAACACCATTCATTCGCGTATGCTTCTCTACTGTCCGTCACGCTCTATCCCTGCCGCCGTGCGTCCCATGCTGCCCTCGATGATGTATCTCTATCGCAACCCAAACATAGAAAAACAGGTGCACGGTATATTTGAGGAGATTGAGCGGGAATTTGCGCTTGGCGACAATTTAAGCGAGGATATAATCTGCACCTATGCAAACATGCTGTTCTTCTTAATGGCAAGAAACATCAACACCTGCACGCCGGTAAAAACCGGGAACGAATACATCGAGCAGGCTATCGCGTATCTCCGAAAGAATCCCTGTGCACAGACAACGCTTGCAGATATGGCAAAGATGTGCTCGGTAAGCACCGCGCATTTTTCGCGTATGTTCAAAAAGGAAACCGGATTCGGTCTATGCGAATACATAAACCTCATAAGACTCCAACGGGCAGAATCGCTCTTAAAAAGCGGACAGCATTATTCAATAACTGACGTGGCGTTGAACTGCGGATTTAATGACAGCAACTACTTTTCCCTCAAATTCAAGGAAATGTACGGTGTGTCTCCGAAAAAATATCAGCTTTCAAGCAGACACAAGTAGGTAGGTATTTATGCCTGACGTCTGTACTCGCGCGCGGATACACCAAAGCGCTTTTTAAAGCATCTGGCAAAATAGTTTGAATCCTCAAACCCCACGCTCATAGCTATCTGCGTGATGCTTTGGTCGGTGTTTTTAAGTAATATTGCAGCCTTTTGTATGCGGTATGCATTGATATAATTTATCGGTGACTGACCGGTTTCTTTCTTGAAAAGAGAGCAGAAATAGTGCTCGGTCAGGTGAAACTGCTCGGCAAGTGAATTCGTTGTGAGCTTGGTTTGATAGTTACGCGAAATATAGCTCAGTATATCACCCATGCGGTTAAGTCGGTTTTTTCGAAGTATCATATCGCTGTCACTTAAAGTGTCTGCTTTGTAGTTTCTCAGCAAATGAGCTGCAAGCAGGTATGTGATGCCCTTTATCCTCAAATCGAATCCTTCCGCACGACCGGTGTACTCAAGATACATTTGCTCAACACAGTCGGAAATAAACTTATCATTTACAATGTGCGTTTTAAGCAAAGCATCCGAAAATTCAACATCATAGAAAAAATCCGGCGTTACGTGTATACAAAAGAACTCGCCCTCTCCGCTCTTTTGCGTGCAGTGAAGCTCGTTTGGGTTAACTACAACTGTATCCCCTGCTTTTGCAACAAACGATTCTCCTGCGCATACAACATTGCACGAGCCGCTTTTAAAATACAGTATCTCCAGATGCTCGTGCCAATGAGCCGGGATATACTCAACACAGTCAGTTAATCTATCATACACATTACGTCTGATTCTGACCTTGAAATTGTATTCAAACTTAGATATACTTTCATAGTATGTCTGATCGTTCATATACCCTCCGAGATAAAATTATGCTAATTTAAAACAATTTTGTTATAGAATAGTCTTTAAATACATTATATAATATACTTGTGCTTGTGTCAATGGATTGACACAAAATAAAAATCGTGCTAAGAAAAATATTTTTGAAAGGAATATATACCATGAAAATTTTAATGATCGGCGCACATCAGGATGACAATGAATTCCGCTGCGGCGGCCTTGCGTACAAATACGTACAGCTTGGTCACGATGTACGCTTTCTCAGTATGTGCAACGGATGCGGCGGACACCACATTCTCACTCCCGCAGAAACAACTGCTGCAAGAGCTAAGGAATCCGCGGCTGTTGCAAAGCTTCTCGGAATTACATACGACGTTTGGAGCGACATAAACGACTGCTCCCTCGTTGCTGACCTTGAAACCCGCCGCCGTCTTATCAGATACATCAGAAACTATAATCCCGATATGATTATCGCACACCGTCCCAATGACTACCATGCCGACCACCGCGCATCCGGTCAGCTCGTTCAGGACGCTTCCTACATGCTCGTTGTCCCCCATGAGTGTGCGGATACCCCCGCTATGGAAAAGATGCCCGTAATCATGTACAACGAGGATAAATTCAAATATCCTCCCTTCGAGGCAGATATCGTTGTTGACATCGGCGACGTGCTTGATATTAAGCTTAAGATCGCAGACCTCAATGTTTCCCAGGTTTACGAGTGGCTTCCCTTCGTTGACCATGAGACCACTCCCCCCGAGGATCCGGTGGAGCGTTTTGAGTGGCTCAAGGGTATGAACATCACCGAGGACACCACCGACGAAGAGGTTATGGCGGCTACTCGCGGCTATGCTGTACGCTACGCAAAGACCGCGGCAAGATTTAGAAAAGAGCTTATCGAAAAGTACGGCAAAGAGCGCGGTTCAAAGGTAAGATTTGCCGAGGCATATCAGCTTTGCGAATACGGCACACAGCTCACCGAGGAGCTCAAGGCTACTCTCTTCCCGTTCTGATTTAAAAGCAATAGCAAAACGGACACCTTTTCAGGTGTCCGTTTGTCTTTTGACCAGCAGTTTTTTCTGATAGTACAAATACGGTAAAAACACGGTGATCAGCGCCGCAAGCCATGCCACAGGCTCGGCTAAGAAAAGCGCATCGGATCCGATAAATTTTATCACGAGCGTTGACATAACAATGCGCACAGCACATTCGGAAAGTCCCGACATCATCGACCACACCGAAATCTCCATTGCCTGCAAAGCGTTTCGGTACAGGTGTATCAGATAGAGAATAACCAAGCATACAGCTAAAATTGTCAGATAGTGCACACCGATATCAAGTGCCTCTGCCGCGCCCTCTTGGGTAGTATCAAGAAACATGAGAAGCAGATATTTTCGGATTGCAAGAGCAATTCCCATAACAACAAACGCCATCGTAACAAGAATAGCGAATGCGGCACGGAAACCTTTTTTGAAGCGCTCGAAGTTCCCTGCTCCGTAATTCTGCGCAAGGAAAGTCGAGGCCGCATGTCCGAGCGAAATCGAGCTGCTCTCGAGCAAACCGTAAAGCTTGTTCGTGGCGGTATATCCGGCAATAAACTCTCTGCCCTGCACGTTGACCGCAGACTGAAGTACAATTCCGCCGAGGGAGATTACAATATACTCAAACGAAATGGGAAGTCCGAATTTTAAGAGCTCCCACATAAGTGTGAAGTCAAGCCGCCACATGTCGCGCTTTAATTCTATGCAGCTGATAGTGCGTATTTTCACTGCGCAGAATATAAACGACACAAGCTGTGCACAAACAGATGCAACCGCCGCGCCAAGTATTCCCCAATGGAAAACCAGAACAAAAACAAGGTCAAGTCCGATATTCAGAAGCGCCGCTATTATCATTGCCAGAAGCGGTGTTTTACCGTCACCGAGTGCGCGCAGGATGGATGATGCCATATTGTACGCCATAATAATCGGTGTACCGGCAACCATGGCCACAAGGTATACGGTTGCTCCGTCGAGAATATCCGGCGGAGTGCCGAGCAGCATCAAAAGCGGTCTTGATGCAAAGATCGCGCCAACCGTCAGCGGTATTGACGTGACGATACACAAAAGTGTAGACATCGCGATCGTTTTGTTCATGCGCTCATAGTTCTTGTCACCGAAAAATCGCGAAACAAAGGTGGAAAATCCCTGCGTAAGTCCAATCGCCGCCCACAGAACAAGCCAATATATCCAGTCTGTCGCGCCGACTGATGCAAGCGCATCAACTCCGACACCGCGCCCAACGATTGCCGCATCGGCTATCATATAGAGCTGCTGTCCGAGATTTGTTATTATAAGCGGCAGTGCGAATACAAGCAGATGCTTCGTCGGACTGCCGACTGTCATGTCTGTAACTTTTGGCATTATGCGAATTTATATAACCGGCACCGGGAGGAATACGGAGATCAGCCAATAAAGCACCGGAATGCTTATTACCGAGAGTATTGTCGTGCCGAGTGTAAGCGCAACGGCGCTCTTGGTATCTCCGTCGAAGCTGTCCGCAAAAGTGGACGCAAGACCTGCCGTGGGCATTGCAAACGCAACAAATGCACCGTATACGATCTGGTCACTGACAGCGCTTATGCCAAGCTTGTTAAGCACAAGAAGCAGGGCTGTTATTACCCCGGGGAACACAACAAGTCTGAGTGCGGATACGTAGTATGTTCTGTATGACGAGAACAGCGACGAGAACGGCACAGATGCCAGCTTCATACCGAGAATAGTCATAGAGATCGGTGTGACAATCCCCTTAAAATGGTTTGAAAACTTACCGATTTCGGGAATAAAATTGCCAAGGCCGGTGAGGTTTACAACAATTCCTACCGCAAACGCAATAACAAGGGGATTCATGATCGCCTTTTTAAGGTTCATGAGGCGCTTATCACCTGAAACCATGTAAACGCCGAGTGTCTGCATAAGTACATTGGTTATAATGTTGATTATAATAACGACCATCAAAAGCTGCTTGTTTCCGGGGAATACTGCCTCAGCAAGCGGAATACCAAGGAATCCGTTATTTGCAAATACAGCGCAAAACTGCATCATTCCGCGTGTCTTTGAGTTCTTCTCCATAGCTGTAAGCGGAGTTGATACAAAGAACATAACGATAGTGAAAACAATTCCGATAAGGGCGGTTATGCCGATAGCGAGAAGCTGTTCTTTGTTGAATTCAATAGCTATGGTACTCGAGAAGATAAGAAACGGCATGCCCACATACAGCATAAGCTTTGAGAGAATACCCGATTGCTCTTGCTTTAAGTGTCCGCTTTTAACAAGTAAAAATCCGGGCAAGGCAAGCGCCACAAAAAGTATAACGTTTCTGAGCATCGTAATTAAAGCATCCATTTGAAACCCACCTCAAAAATCATAGAAATTCATGATAAATTATAGCATATTTACACATGTTTGTCAAGTATAGCGATTTCACGAAAGTCCGCCGTGTACACTGAATTTTTTGGCTTATATGATGGTATAATATCTATATACTGTATATTTCACATACAGAGTGGGGGGGATTTCATTGACAGAAGGCTTTGATTTTGCCAGTCAGTATTTTGCAGAGAATTATCATTACGACGAAAAGGACCTCGGTGCAGAAATTTCGGGTGAGCAAACGCACTTCAAGCTTTGGGCGCCAACGGCAACCGAAGTTTCACTCTGCCTTTTTGAGTCGGGGAACGGCGGCGTTGCATACAAAACAGTAAACATGCAAAAAGGAGAATGCGGCGTATGGTTTCACTGCGAGAAATGTTCCCACGGCACATATTACACCTACCTTGTAAATGCATCGGGTAAAACCTCGGAAATTGTTGACCCGTACGCCAAAGCGTGCGGCGTTAACGGAGAGCGCGGTATGGTGGTTGATCTTTCAAAAACCAATCCGGACGGATGGGAGCGCTCGGGGCTGGAAAATCCCATAAAAAGCTATAGCGAGGCCATAATCTGGGAAATTCACGTGAGAGATTTTTCAAACAAAATTGCCGCATCTGCCTTCAGGGGCAAATATCTCGCCTTCACCGAAACGGGGCTCACTAACGAGCACGGTCAGCCGATAGGTATAGATTATCTCAAAGAGCTTGGAGTAACACACGTACATCTTCTGCCCGTGTCTGACTTTGCAACTGTGGACGAGGGCGCACCGCATGAAAATTTTAACTGGGGATACGACCCACAGAATTTTAATATCCCGGATGGCTCGTATTCAAGCAATCCGTATGACGGTGAGATCCGAATAAAGGAATTAAAGCAGGCGATAATGTCGCTTCACGCGGCAGGGATCGGCGTAATTCTCGATATGGTGTACAACCACACCTACCTCCCCACATCTTCGCTTGAGTGCGCCGTACCGGGTTACTACTACCGCTATGATGAACACGGTAAAAATACAAACCGCAGCGGATGCGGTAATGACACCGCATCGGAGCGGTATATGTTTCGAAAATTTATGGTTGACTCTGCCGGATATTGGGTTCAGGAATATAAGCTCGACGGTCTGCGCTTCGACCTTATGGGGCTTCACGATGTCGAAACAATGCAGAAAATC
Organism: Candidatus Flemingiibacterium sp.; assembly: GCA_045636265.1. Taxonomy (GTDB): domain Bacteria; phylum Bacillota; class Clostridia; order Oscillospirales; family CAG-272; genus Flemingiibacterium. Next base: position 2,243 of record JAZTXD010000003.1, on the reverse strand, counting down.
GAGCAAGCGGTTCACCAAATAAATCCAAACGCCATTCTCTACGGCGAGGGGTGGAATATGTGTGACAGCTTTGGCGGTATTCCCGCGGCAAATCAGCAGAACATCGGCAAAATTTCACCGTCACCGAACGCGATCGGCGGCATTGCGGTGTTTAACGATGTTATGCGAGACGGACTTAAGGGAAGCGTATTTTCACGTGAGTCGAGAGGTTATATAAACGGTAATGCCGCAGACTGTCTGCAAAGCGTTATCTTCGGCATATGCGGCGGAAATACGGAGGGATTCTCCTGGAAAAGTGAAAGCGAAGCGGTGATAAACTACATGAGCGCTCACGACAACCTTACGCTTTGGGATAAGCTCGCCGCATCGAATCCGTGTGAGAGCGAATATAAGCGGTATATGATGAACAAGCTCGGCGCAGCCATAATAATGATTTCAAAGGGGACTCCCTTTTTCCAGGGCGGCGAGGAAATGCTTCGCACCAAGTTTGGTGATGATAACAGTTACCGCTCCCCTGATGCCATAAACAACATCGACTGGTCCCTCCTGAAACCCGGTACACTCCAATATGAAACTATGCTTTACTATAAAGGTCTTATAGCAATGCGAAAGCATTTTAGTATTTTTACAGATAAGAGTACGCGTATCGCATTCAAAAAACTTGAGCGCAGCGCACTCGAAGTCATGTTTACCGGTGAAAACGGCAGCACTGCACTTGCACTTATAAATCCTCACAACGAGGAAATCATATATACACTTGAAGAAGAGTGGAATCTCGTAGCCAACGCAGACGGTGCCGGAAGCACGGTTATCGCAAGAGAGAGCGGCGAGGTTACGCTTGAAGGCATAAGCGCACGGGTTTATGTGAACGGTTCGCTTGTCATCAAAAAAGAGTAAAAAACATCCGTCCGAAAACTCGGACGGATGCTGTCATTTAAAATTTTATGCGTCAAAACCGTCATTTGCAAGCACGATAATCGCTGTTGTACGCAGATCCTTGATCGTATCATCGCCATACTTGCCGTTAAACGGCCAGCTTATATCAAGCGTGCACGAGGTATTTTCTCTGGGTATCTGATATGTATGTGTCGCGAAGCGAACATACGACTTAACGTGATTGTTAAGACTCAACGCATCGGTGGAATAGGAATGTTTTTTGCCGTCGATAATAATTTTGCCCATTCCGTCTCTTGCGCCGCAGTTAATGTCGTAAACCTCAAGTAAAACCTCAAGATCAACCACAACCTGACTTATATCAGGATCAAATTCGCAGACATAGTTCACAAGCAAACGGATTCTGTCGCTCTGCTTCGACGCAATCTGTCCCTTTGCCGCCTCGCCGTTTACAAGCGCTTCGGAAATATCAATTACATAGTCAAAATCCGAGTAATCGATCTCCACTTCATCCTCGGTGTCTTCAACCGGTCCGGTGGTGTCATCGGTTTTTTCAGTATCGCTTGTGTCCTCAAAGTCGGGGGTATCGTTAAGGCCACCGGAATTTGATGTATCTGCGGTGTCGATTTCATCGGTATCAGCCGTATCTTCTGTGTCTTTGGGGTCTGTATCCTTGGTGGTTTTTGCTGTGGTATCGACCGGTGCATAAATGATGTCAACCGGATCATCAATCTTACCGCATGCGGTAAGCATAGCACAAAGAATCAGACACGCAACGAGAATATACTTTTTCATTAACATTCACAGTCCTCTCGCATTTTAGAGTTTGTACATTTTAGTATAGCAAACTTTTGTTTTGTTCATGTGAACAAAATGTAACAAAATACTACAAATTATTACAAAAAATTAAAACACATTATTAACAGGCACTTGAAATAACCGAAACAATATGGTACAATATAATTAAATACAACGAATAAGAACGGGCGTGAAATATTCATCATGAAGCTTCTTTTAAACGGTATTATAAAATTCACCGTAGGACTTTTACTTATAGGTGCCATGCTCTTTTTACCGGCAGGTACACTTCACTTCTCAAACGGCTGGCTTTTCATCGCATTACTCTTTATACCGATGCTTTTGCTCGGTGCAGTTCTGTTTGTAAAGGCTCCAAAGCTTCTTAAAAAGCGACTTGACGTTAAGGAAAAGCAAAGTGCGCAAAAAGGCGTTGTCGGCGTTGCCGCCCTGCTGTTTGTTGTGGGATTTATTGTCGCCGGACTTGATTTTCGCTTCTCATGGTCGCATGTACCGCGAACAGTTGTTATAGTCGCCTCGGTAATACTCCTCGT
>JAZTXD010000002.1:0-9817 GCA_045636265.1 Candidatus Flemingiibacterium sp. | reverse complement strand
TTTTTAATAAAATTAAGCATTCCCCCTTGACACAAGACGCTTTTTTGTATAAAATATATGTGTATGTAATTAAAAAATATAATGCTATATCTGTGTCATGTGATGGGGACACGGCATACGGTGTTTGAATAATTGCATTTTCAAAATCTATCAAAATAACAAAAATTTAAGGAACAAGGAGGTGTTCTGTCATGCTGGAAATTATTATAAGTGTTATAATCACCGCGGTAGTTTGTCTGCCGATAGGTGTGTTTTTGGGTATAACATACAGAAAAAAGGTCGGCGAAGCGGAGATTGGTTCCGCCGAAGAGCAGGCGCGTAAAATCATCGAAGACGGTGAGCGTACCGCCGAAAGCAAGAAGAAGGAAGCTCTTATCGAAGCAAAAGAGGAGATCCTTCGTCAGCGTAACGACGCAGAGCGCGAAATAAAAGAGCGCCGCGCGGAGATATCCAAGCTCGAAGCCAGACTTACCAAGAAAGAAGAGCAGATCGATCACAAGATCGAAACTCTCGAAAACAAAGAGGAAACTCTCAACAAGAAGCTTAAGGACTGCGAGGAAACCCGCGAGGAGATCGAGCAGCTTAAGGTAAAGCAGCTTGAAACCCTCGAAAAGGTTGCAGGTCTTACCGCCGAGGAGGCAAAGGCGCAGATCGTTTCCCGTATCGACGATGAGGTTAAGCACGAAACCGCGCAGAAGCTCATCGAATACGAGGCTCAGTTCAAGGAAGAGGCTGATCAGAAAGCAAGAAACATTCTCTCGCTCGCTATTCAGCGCTGTGCATCCGAAACTGTTACGGAGAATACCGTTTCCGTTGTCGCTCTGCCGAGTGACGAAATGAAGGGCCGCATTATCGGACGTGAGGGCCGTAACATCCACGCGATCGAAGCACTCACGGGCGTTGACCTTATCATCGATGACACTCCCGAGGCTATCACGCTTTCGAGCTTTGACCCGGTTCGCCGTGAGGTTGCACGCATCGCGCTCGAAAAGCTTGTTGCGGACGGACGTATCCATCCCGCACGCATCGAGGAAACCGTTGAAAAGGCTCGCCGCGACGTTGACGCTATGATCAAGCAGGCAGGCGAACGCGCTACATACGAAACCGGTATCCACGGTCTTAACATGGACCTTATCAAGCTGCTCGGAAGACTTCGCTTCCGTACCAGCTACGGTCAGAACGTACTCGATCATTCTATCGAGGTTGCAATGCTGTCGGGCATGATCGCCGACGAGCTTGGAGTTGACAGCACTCTTGCAAAGAGAGCAGGTCTGCTTCACGATATCGGTAAGGCTCTCACTCAGGAAATCGAGGGCTCGCACGTACAGCTCGGTGTTGACATTGCCAAGAAGTTCAAGGAAAACAAAGACATTCTCCACGCAATCGAGGCGCATCATAACGACGTTGAGCCGCAGACCATCACTGCGATCATCGTTCAGGCTGCCGACGCAATTTCCGCGGCACGTCCCGGCGCAAGACGCGAGGATCTTGAAAACTACATCAAGCGTCTGCAGAAGCTCGAGGAGATCACCTACAGCTTCCCCGGAGTGGACAAGTCGTTCGCGATCCAGGCAGGCCGCGAGATTCGCATCGCTGTCAAGCCGGAAATGGTAAACGACGAGCAGATGGTGCTTATCGCACGCGACATCGTACAGAAGATCGAAAGCGAGCTTCAGTACCCCGGACAGATCAAGGTTCACATGATCCGCGAGTCCCGTGCTATCGACTACGCAAAATAAAATCAGTCCTCACATGCCGTACGGTATGTGAGGATTTTTTGGTTGTGTAAAGAAAACCACCAGCCAAGCTGGTGGTTCCGTAGAGGCTTTTGCCGATGAACAATCCCGCGTGCTGTGGAAGGCTCCCTTGTGCAAAGGGAGCTGTCACCGAAGGTGACTGAGGGATTGTTTTATCGAAAGACAAAGCTTACAATCCCTCCGTCACGGCACGCCGTGCCACCTCCCTTTACACAAGGGAGGCTAAAGTTAGTTGCCGCATCTGCGGCAGTAGGGCAGGGTTGCACGTGTCGGACAATTCAAAGGGTATTAGCCCTGCCAGTATCGCGCCTTTACAGGGCAGAGCAACCCACCGGCTAAGCCGGTGGTCGTGATTATGCCATTGGGAAGTCGGTGTTACGGGGGAAGTGTTGGAATACGGGTATTTATAAAAAAATATATCCAAATTTTAAAAAAACTATTGCAAAATGGCGAAATGTAGTATATAATAGATTTTACAAATATTTGTCGGATGATGTATTCGGGAAAAAGCGGCATTTGCGCGCTTACCGAAGGAGTAACGCTCTCAGGTAAAACTACCGTTTACGGACGACGCTCTGGAGAAGCTCACTTGTGGGTGCCGAAGGTGTTAATGCTCTCAGGCAAAAGGACAGAGATATAAATAAGCCCTATTAGGGTTTTTTGTGTCATGCGTGTTCTTATCTCCGTGCGTCGAAATTTCGGCGAAAAAATTTTGGAGGTTAAAATGGACACGCTTTTATCTATTGTAAAAACAATCAACGCTTACCTGTCCGACTACATTCTTATCATACTTCTCGTTGGTGTCGGACTCTACTTCTCCATTCGTACCAGATTCGTTCAGGTGCGCTGCTTTGGCGAGGGTATGAGAAAGGTATTCGGCAACATCTCGCTTAAGGGCGGCAAGCAGGAAAAGGGACTCAGCTCGTTCCAGGCATTGGCAACGGCAATCGCCGCACAGGTTGGTACCGGTAACATTATCGGTGCTTGCGGTGCAATACTCATCGGCGGCCCCGGTGCAATTTTCTGGATGTGGATCATCGCATTCTTCGGTATGGCAACAAGCTATTCCGAGGCAGTACTCGCACAGAAGACTCGCGTGACTGATGCCGATGGCAATCTTCACGGCGGCCCCGTTTACTACATAACTCACGCCTTTAAGGGCAAATTCGGTAAGTTCCTCGCAGGATTCTTTGCCGTTTCCACCTTCCTTGCGCTCGGCTTTATGGGCAGCATGGTTCAGTCAAACTCTATCGGTGAAACCTGCAATACCGCATTCGGTATTCCGACTTGGGTAGTGGGACTTATCGTCACCGCAATTGCGGCACTTATATTCCTTGGCGGCGTACAGCGTATTGCATCTGTAACGGAAAAGCTCGTTCCCGTTATGGCGCTCATCTATATCGTAGGCTCGCTTATCATCCTCGTTGCACGCATACAGTATATCCCCGAAACCTTTGCGATGATCTTTAAGTATGCGTTCATCCCGAACGCGCTTCTTGGCGGCGGTATCGGTGCAGCTCTCAAGAATGCGATAAGCCAGGGTGTAAAGCGCGGACTCTTCTCAAACGAAGCAGGTATGGGTTCTACTCCTCACGCGCACGCTCTTGCGAATGTTAAGGCTCCGCACGATCAGGGTGTTGTTGCAATGATCGGTGTGTTTATTGACACTATCATCGTTCTCAACATGACAGCGCTCGTAGTTATATCCACTCTGTATGCAGGCAACGGTCCGCTTGCGGCAACCGGTGCGGCTGAGGGAATTGCAAAGACCAACATGGCACAGCTTGCATTCGGCAGCATTTTCGGCACAAATGTCGGTAACATATTCGTTGCGGTCTGCCTGTTCTTCTTCGCGTTCTCAACCATTCTTTCCTGGAATTTCTTCGGCAAGGTAAACGTCAATTATCTTTTCGGCAAAAAGGCGTCGATTCCTTACATGCTCATCGCGCTTGTGTTTATCTTCCTCGGTTCGATCCTCTCCAACGACCTCGTTTGGGAGCTCACCGATATGTTCAATCAGCTCATGGTAATCCCCAACGTTATCGCGATGGTTGCACTCGCGGGAATGGTTGTCAAATCATCCAAGCAAAAGAGTGACGAGGATTTTCTTCAATAATGTAATGTGAGAAACCGGCAGAGGTATTATTCCTCTGCCGGTTTTTGTGTCCGTATGGTTCGGCGCTCATACGAGCGCCGAGGCTTTGCGTAAGTCCAAGGAGGGGCGACAACCAGCGTCAAACGCCGCAGGTTTTCGCCCCTCCTCGGGCGCCTCCCCCTTTCCTTGGCTTTGCGCCGGAGGCGCTCCCCGGCGCTCAAAAAAGATTCGCGCGCCTTTGTGCGAACATGGTGCCCTCATTAAAGGCACCGCAAAACCCTCATCCACCGCTGACGCGGTCCCCCTTCCCCCAAGGGAAGGCATAAGTGGAGCGGCATCTATAGGCACCGCTTTACCGGCGCGAATAGAGCCGGAGGGCGCAAGCCCGATCGGCGACCTTGAGCGCGAGTCGGGCGTGAGGGAAAAGTGAGGGTTTCAAAAGGGAGAGGAAAACCGTAGGTTGTCCTCTCCCTTTTGCGTCCTCCCGAGGCTACGGCGATGCGCAAAACAAAATCGGCGCTCATGCGAGCGCCGACACAAATACTATTTAACTTTAAGCTCATCAAGCTGTTTTATAACAGCGTGAAGCTCCTCGATGTACATATGGTCAAGCTCGGAGAGCCTGTAGGAGCGCGGATATACTATCATATCCTTGTAGTTGTAGTCCGCGTCGGATACGCTTCTCTGGATAAGACCGTATCTGTCGAGTATCTTCTCGGGTATCGGTGACACCCACATGAAGGAATTCGGAATGTTTGCAAGCAGCTCCATCTGGCTTCCGCGCTCGCAGACGTAGATGCGCTTGTTGGAGTTCTCAATTCCCTCCATGCGCTTTGCCTCAATCGTCGGAAGCGTGGGAACAGCGTTGTCGCTGTGGAGTATTTCAATGGAGTCTGCAAAGTCCGCGCAGGTGAGCACCTTCTTCTTTGCGAGCGGATGATTCTTTGACATTACCGCAATGTAACGGAATTCCCACAGAAGCTCACTCTTTAACTCCTTTTCGTAAAGCAGTCTTGTAAAATACTGCTCGAATACATCTCTGCAGCGGATAATGGCGAGGTTATAGTTTGACTGAACAATATTCGTTATAGCCTCAACGGAATTGGTTTCCTTGTAGTATATCTCAATCTCTTTGTCCATGTCAAGGCGCTTGACGAAATTTGTGAAGCCGTATGCCATATAGCTTCCGCGGGGGATAGAGATGCTGAAGCTCTGCTTTTCGTCCGAATGACTGTGGTATATGGATTCAAGCTCGTCTATCTGCACGAGTATGCGCTTGGCATAAACGAGAAACTCCTCACCTTTTTGCGTTGGCACAATACCCTTTGAGGTGCGCTTGAACAGCGTAACGCCGAGGTTTTCTTCAAGCTCGCGTATGGCTTTGCTTAAGTTTGGTTGTCCCATGAAAAGGTTTTCCGCCGCCTTGGTGACAGAGCCTGTCTTTGCTACCTCAACAGCGTATTTGAGATGCATTATGTTCATAGTATCTCAGCCTTTCAGATGTTGAAATATTTCTTGATAGCGTCGATGATATAGAGCGATGCCTTGCCGTCGCCGTAGGGGTTTTTAGCGTTTGCCATGCGGTCAAACTCTGCTTTGTCGCACAGAAGCGTTTGCGCCTCTGCGATAACTCTGTCTGTGTCTGTACCGATAACCTTAACTGTACCTGCCTCTGCTGCCTCGGGACGCTCGGTTTCCGTACGCAGAACGAGCACGGGCTTGCCGAACGAGGGGGCTTCCTCCTGAATTCCGCCCGAGTCGGACATGATGAAGTAGGACTTCGAGAGAAGATTGTGCATGTCCGCGACGTCAATGGGGTCAATGAGCGTGATACGCTCGTGGTTATCGAGCAGGGGGAATACAACGTTGCGTACCGCGGGGCTTAAGTGTACGGGGTACACAAAGCGAAGCTCGGGATAAAGCTCGGAGAGCCTTAAAATAGCGCGGCAGATATTCTCGATGCCGCCGTTCTGATTTTCGCGGCGGTGTGCGGTCACGGTGATAACCTTTTCGTTTTCAAAATCTATCTGTCCGAGCTTTTCGTTCGCGAACTTATAGTCCGGCTTTACTGTGTACTGGAACGCATCAAGCGCGGTGTTTCCGGTGACGAATACATTCTCGGTGACAGCTTCACGCGCAAGCTGGGAGCGGTTAAGCTCGGTGGGCGCGAAATGAAGCGTTGCAAGCTTTGTGGTAAGGTTGCGGTTTATTTCCTCGGGGTAGGGAGAATAGCGGTCGTAGGTGCGAAGTCCGGCTTCCACATGGCCTACGGGAACCTGTGCGTAGAACGCCGCAAGTGCCGCCGCGAAGCTTGTTGTGGTGTCGCCGTGAACGAGCACGAGGTCGGGCTTTGCGTCCTTCATAACGGATTCGAGTCCCACGATTACGTCGGCGGTGATGCCGGTGAGAGTCTGACCGCGCTTCATGATATTGAGGTCGTAGTCCGGCTTAACGCCGAAGAATTCAAGTGCGCTGTCGAGCATTTCTCTGTGCTGTGCGGTAACGGTGACGATGCTCTCGATTCCGTCTGCCGCCTCAAGTGCCTTTACGAGAGGGCACATTTTTATTGCCTCGGGGCGGGTTCCGAATACTGACATTACTTTTATCATGATGTTACTCCTTGCTTTCTAACAGAAAATTTTTTTCCGGGCGAGCAAACCCCACCCCTACGGTTTCACTTATTTTCAAGCTCTGCCATAACATCGGCAAAACCGATATGAAAAAGCTCGTTTGCGCGTTCACTCTGACCGGTCAGGTCAAGATATGCGAAGAGCGCTTCAAGTCCGGTTGCACGGCGGTATTCGCGTGCGGATGCGCTTTTAGGAATCGCGATTCCGTTGGCATTCCTGCCGCGCTTGTATATATATTCCTCATCCTCTGTGAGGTGCCCCTCCAGCTTGTCAACGCAGGCACTCTGTGCTGTGGCACGCACGAATCTTAAGGCAAGGCGCGAGAGCGTACCCCCGTCGGCAACGCCGAGCGACACAAGGTAGCGTCTTACGATCACCTCAAACACCGCGTCGCCGAGATAGGCAAGCGTGGCGCCGGATAGGGTGGATACGATTTTACTGTCCATGCATGAAATCAAGTCTTACAAAAAGACTTCCTTTCGACTTTTGTTGAGATATGCGGCAAGCCTGCCGTATCATACATATTTTACCACAAAATTAGCGATAAATCAAGACATAAGCCCAAAATACTTATACATCGCCCCCTTAAGCGGCCCTGCTTCGGAGATTATTGCTTTTTCAAGGTAAGCCGCGCCGTCGGCAATAAGCGAAAGCTCCTCGGGGGAAATGCTGTCACCGAACTCCGCGGCGGTTATTGCACGCATAACTTCACAGAAGCTCAATTCGCACGCTTCGCCGAGTGTTGTATCAACACGGGCGCCGAAAGCGCTTGCTGTTTCGGCTTTGTCCGGTGAGAGCTGCCTGATTTGGAGCAGCTTCATTACCGTGTCGCCGAGTGTACGTGCGGCGGCGATGCGCTCTGCGGTGTCGGATATGCCGTCTTTTGCGCGGCGGATAAGCGTTTCGCGCGTTTCTCTTTCTCTGTCAGCGCGGCGCTTCAGCGACATGACGACAACAATGAGCACGCAAGCAGCGGCAGAGATAATAACAACGGCTATAACCGCTTTCACCCCCGTGTTATCCGAATCTTTCTCGGGTGTCTTATGCGCATCCGCGGATGTGGTGACATCGGATGTGTCGGTGCTGTTCGCATCGCTTGTTGGAGCCGTTGTGACAACGGGGAGCATCGGTGCGGTGGTGTCCTCACGCTCTGTCGTCTGCGAATCGGTATCAATGCCGGCGTCGCTGCCCGACGGCTCGTCCTCACGGATGTACGGGGTTGTGGCTTCATACGTCAGCCAGCCGTAGTAATCGTAGTACACCTCGACCCACGCATGGGCATTGCTGTCGGTTACATACGATATGTATTTGCCGGGGGCATTCTTTTTTGTGGTCTGACTGAATTCATCGGCAATATATCCCTCGGCGTAGCGCGCGGGGATGCCGGCGCTTCGAAGCAGCATTATGGCGGCACTTGCATATTGCGAACAGTACCCTTCCTTTGTGTCAAACAGGAATGTAGCCGCACCGTTTGAGTAGCGGTATGTCAGACTTGGCGCTTTGGGCGAAAGCGTGTAGGTCATATTTTCCGAAAGATAGTCGATAACGGCGCGGACTATGCGGTGCCTTCCGTCATATGTAGCCGAATCACGGCGCATGTCAATGCCGTTTTCCTGACAGATTTGCCGTATCAGAGCATTGAACTCATCAAAGTGTTCATACACTGTGAGATAGCTGTCGTATACATAGCTATGGTACAGCGAAAGATTGTCGGTGAGCGCATCTGTATGCTGGCGCTCATCCTCATCCATGACAAATGCATAGCGGTAGGAAAGGCTGTCTTCACCTGTCGGGAATGTGTATTTTCCCGAAACTGTGGAAATCGGCTCGATATCCACCGCCAAATCCGGGTAAACCTCGCGCACATCGGATATATCTTTGCTGGATGCGAGAAGCGCACGCATGGAACGTAGCAGCTCATACTCTCCGGCGTAATGCCGCACAAGTCTTGCGATATTTTGCACATTTTCTTCTGTGGGGGGAAGACCAAGCCTTGCGAGGACGGTGTAATCGTCAGTGAAGATGTATCCCGACGACACAAATATTCCGTCGTAATAGTTCTGATATCCGCCGAAGTGGAGCTTGTCTTCGGTGCCGTATCTCATCAGCCGTGCACGCTGGTCGGTGTACGAGGGCATGTAAACAAGCGAGCCGCTGGGGGATTTTTTGTTTATATGAACATAGCTGCTTACAAATCCAAGCTCAAGTGAGTCCTGTGTCTTGACATCAGTCACATCATACAGCGTGGGGTCAACAGCGCAAATCAGCTCCGAGGTGAGAAATTCATGTGAGAAGCCGGCGCCGAACATATCCCGGTATTCTTCGAGTCTGTCGGTGGATGCGGTATGCCATCCGTCATTATAGTAATCTTTTCCTGCCCACGAACGAAGATATACGGGGATATCCACATCTGTTTGCACCTCGAAAATTTGAAGCCCCAAGGATGTTCTCTCGTTTGCCGTCGTTTTTCGGCTTTCCTGAATGGAGCTGTCCGCAGACAGAAGCGAGGAGTCGCTGCCAGAGTCGATTCTTGAGATTAAATAGTTCTGTATCTTCTCTGCGGGGTGAGATATTTTCGGCATGTCCTTCATTGGCTCGGATATGCCTGCTGTGAGGGATATGATAAGAAGCGCCGCCAGCGCCGAGAGTGCGCCGGCATATCCGCCAAGACTGGAGTTTGCCCGAAGCGTGTATTCAAGCTCGCGGCGTGAAGCGGGGGAATTATTTATCGTTCCGAGTGCCGCGGACACGGATTTCTTTTTGCAGAATACACCGTCATATAGGCTCAGTGTGACAACGGCGCATACTGAAGCTAACATGAGGGACAGTCCGAGAGAGTTTTCTATGAGCTCAAAATAAGGCGCCACGGTGACAAGTGCGGCATATGCGCCGAGAAGAAGCACCGTCTTTGCGCGGCGGATAACGGCAAAAACGCACACTGCCGCAAAGAACATCATTATAAGAAACGCGGCAAGTTTGAATATTTGCTCCTCGGTACAGCCTATATCGGAAAGCTTATCGGAAATGTTGATAATCTTTCTGTTCATAATACTGTAGCCGATGTCCGCAAGACGTCGGCACCATGCGTTGAATACGGAGATGCCGACAAAATAGCACACGTTTACTATGCTATCGAGCGATTGCAGTGCTAATACTGTGCCGCAGACTGTGAGAAGGGCGCCCGATGCAAACAGTATTCTGTTTACCGCCATTATAGAGAACAGCGCGGTGAGAGCGAGGCATACACCGAAAACGAAGCCGCGTGGGAGCTCTGCGCCGATAGCGTCAAACACAAAGCGTGACATGGCAAAAGAGCACAGCAAAGCCACCGCCCC
>JAZTXD010000001.1:0-2258 GCA_045636265.1 Candidatus Flemingiibacterium sp. | reverse complement strand
TTTGAATAGTTTCTTATAGCTAGCAGCCATTTTCCACCTCATAAAAATAAGTATTTTTATACATTTACCATTATATCACTATTCTCGACAAAAAGCAAGTGATTTCCTAAAACAAATTGCACGAGCGTTGAATTTTTTATAGTTCCGCAAATTCAAATTGCTGCAGTTTGGTAATTAGACTTATGTACTAGAAAAGCGATTCTCGTTTCTTTGCAAGAATCGCTTTTTCTTTGTTTATTGCTCCCAATTTCTTTGGGAGCGGTCGTTGTCGATCGCTCCCTTTTCTTATGCATGTATCGCCATTTTCATTTCGGCGATTTCTGCGTTCATTGTTTCTATCAGCTCTGCGAGTTTTTGCTCACATTCTTCGATACTTGATGCGTACACGTTACGGATGATTCTTTTACCGTTGATATTCGGCGAGTATCTTCCTTCCCACACGTTTTTGCTCACCTGATGGATTGATCCTGTTCCCTGCCGTCTGTACTTGCCCCTACGAGGCTCAAATTTCTCGCGTGGTGGCTTTTGCGGTCTTGTGTCGGGTGTTTGCTCCACCATGCCTTGTGTGTCGTTATTCTCGCCTGTAACGCCCGAGATCGCGCCTATCGCTCTGTCGATTCGGTTAGCTGCCGTTCTCATTCCTTCATCGGTGGTATGCGAGTACACGTTGAGCGTAGTTTCTACGCTTTCGTGTCCTATCGTGCTTGCGAGCGTTTTCACATCCATTCCGTATCGAAGTGCTTGCGTTGCGAAGGTGTGGCGGAGTGCATGGAACGGCACGTGCTTGCACTCGGCTCTCTCAAGGATTTGCGCAAGCTTCTTTCTGCACGCACAAGGATCGCGAGGCACGTCATCGGGCTTGTACGGCGATGGGAACAGCCATTTCGATCTCACCCTCGTCTTATACGCCTTCAGCACCGCTATGAGTGGCGGTGGAAGGATAATCGTTCGCTCGGCTGCTTTGGTTTTCGGTGGCATAATATGCAGTTTCCCTTCCACAAACTTGACCTGCTTTGTTACCTTCAGTTCGCCTGTTTCGAAGTTGATATCATCCCACAGAAGTCCGAGCAATTCTCCTCGGCGTAAGCCTGTGGACAGGTCGAGAAGGAACATCTCGTAGAAGCCGTCGGCTTCATATTTTGCTTGTATCAAGAGCCTTTGCATCTCCGCAGGAGTTAGTACCTCAATTTCGGAGCTTTTCTTCGGCGGTAGCGTGCAATGCGCGGCAGGATTTTGCCGTATGAGGTTCTCCTTTTTCGCCTTTTCGAGTGCGGCTCTGCAATGAGCATGGATGCTTCGGATCACCGAGTTTTTCAGCCCTGCTCCGTACTGCTCTCTTCTGACCAATCTTCCGTCACTTTTAAGATGTGAATAGAACTTTTCGAGCGTGCCGGTCGTTACCTGATTGAGAGGAACATCGCCGATCTTCGGAATGATCTGATTGTATATTCTCTGCTCGTAGGTGGTCTGCGTGTACGGCTTTAGAGCAGGCTTGCAATAGGTCTGACACCAGAAGTCCATCCATTCGCCGAACGGCATGTCTGCCGTGCATCGCGTAACCTCGGTCGCGCCGATTTCTTCCTTGAGTGCTTCGAGTTTTTCCACACATTCTGTTTTCGTTTTCGCAAGGACGCTCTTGGTTTTCGGCAAGCCCTTATCGTCATAGCCGACGACGATTCGTCCTTCCCATCTGCCGTCCTTGCGTAGTCTTACTGTGCCTTCGCCTGATTTTCTTCGTCTTGCCATGGCTTCAACTCCTCTCCAAACATATCCGTTATAAAGTTTGTGACGATTCCCGATGCCTGCCTTTGCATGTCCGTCGTTACATGCGTGTAGCGGTCGAGCGTGAAGCTCGCTTTCGTATGACCAAGTAGACTTGCCAAGGTCTTAGGATCGATTCCGTTCGAGGCTGCGTGCGTTGCGAAGGTGTGTCGTAGGTCGTGGAATCTCATATCGGGAAGTCCGGCTTTCTTCAGTAGCTTTTTCAGTTGTGTGTAGGCTGCTTCGGGAATCATCGGATGCTCGGGATAGTACGGCTTCGGAAAGATCCACTCGGTGAGTGCCTTTTTCTTTCTCTCCTTCAGCATTTCTGCCACGCTCGCAGGCAGTACGATTTTTCGATTTCCTTCATTCGTTTTGGTTTCGCCGACGATATAAATTCCGCGAGCGTATCGCACCGATCTTTGAATGTGAAGCGTTCCATGCTTCTCGTTAAAATCCGACCATTTGAGTCCGCAGATTTCTCCGCGCCTCATGCC